>JAGRHI010000016.1:0-231 GCA_020445045.1 Candidatus Competibacteraceae bacterium | reverse complement strand
CGGCTTTTTCCGGGTTGCCCCGATTAATGGCCAAGAATGCCTGAAAGGCCAACAGCGTCGCTTGGTGTGTGGAGGGAATATCGGCGTGCTCGGCCGTGTGGGCGGGTGCGGAATACGCCTCGGCCTCCGCGATCCGGCCGCGCAGATATAACAGCCAAGCTTTATAACCGGCAAGGTCGCCATGGGTGCGGATCGTGCCATCGGGTAGCGTCTCCAACCAGGCCAGCACCG
>JAGRHI010000137.1:4201-5071 GCA_020445045.1 Candidatus Competibacteraceae bacterium | reverse complement strand
CCACGATGTCCTCGAAGCAGTCCGGTTGCAGGCGGCGGATCAGATCCTTCATACCGCTGGATTCCAACTGGAACACCGCCGTGGTCTGGTGACGTTTCAACAGATCGAAGGCGAGCGCGTCGTCCAGGGGGATCGTACTGATATCGAGCGGTGACTCACCCGTCGCCGCCCGCTCGCGATTGATGGTCCGCACCGCCCAGTCGATGATGGTCAGGGTCCGCAGGCCCAGGAAGTCGAATTTCACCAACCCGGCCGACTCGACGTCGTCCTTGTCGAACTGGGTGACCGCCCCAGCGTCGCCCTCTTCGCAGTACAGCGGCGAAAAATCGGTCAAGGTGGACGGCGCGATCACCACTCCACCAGCGTGCTTGCCGACATTGCGCGCCAGCCCTTCCAGCTTGCGGGCCAAATCGATCAGGGCACGGACTTCCTCATCGTTTTCGTACAACCGGCGCAGTTCCGCTTCCTGTTCGATGGCCTTGTCCAAGGTCATGCCGATCTCGAAGGGAATCAGCTTGGCGATACGGTCGACATAGCCATAAGGATGACCTAGCACCCGGCCCACGTCGCGCACCACCGCCTTGGCCGCCATGGTGCCGTGGGTGGCGATCTGCGACACCCGGTCGCGGCCGTAGCGTTGGGCGACGTATTCGATCACCCGGTCGCGCCCTTCCATGCAAAAATCGATGTCGAAATCCGGCATCGACACCCGTTCGGGGTTGAGAAAACGCTCGAACAGCAGGTCGTAGGCCAGCGGGTCCAGATCGGTGATGCCCAGGGCATAGGCCACCAGTGAGCCGGCGCCGGAGCCACGCCCCGGCCCGACTGGCACCTCGTTGGCGCGTGCCCACTGGATGAAGTCGGCCACGA
>JAGRHI010000137.1:0-4169 GCA_020445045.1 Candidatus Competibacteraceae bacterium | reverse complement strand
GGAAAGCCCATCTGGATGATGACCTTCAGTTCGATTTCCAGCCGTTGGTCGTAGGGCTGGCGGCGTTCGGCGAAATCGGAGGCGTCGGGATCGAACCAGCGCCGCAGTCGCTGTTCGAGGCCGGCGCGGGCCTGGGCCGAGAAAAAGTCGCCGATGTTCGTGTCCGCCGGAATGGGGAAATCCGGCAGCACGTTTTTGCCCAGTTCCAGTTGCAGGTTGCAGCGGCGGGCGATTTCGACGCTGTTTTCCAGCGCCTCCGGCACATCGGCGAACAATTCAGCCATTTCGGCCGGCGAGCGCAGATATTGCTGGTCGCTATGGCGGCGTGGCCGGCGCGGATCGTCCAGCGTCACGCCCTCGTGGATGCACACCCGAGTCTCGTGCGCCTCGAAATCCCCGCGTTGGAGAAAACAAACCTCGTTGGTCGCCACCACCGGCGTCCCGGTCGCCGCCGCCAGATCCAGGACGGCTTCGAGATATTCTTCCTCCTGGGGCCGCCCGGTGCGTTGCAGCTCCAGATAAAAGCGTTCGGGGAACAGTTGCCGCCACTCGGCCAGCCAGTTCCGGGCCTGCTCCGCCCGGTCGTTCAGCAGCGCCTGACCCAGCTCGCCCTCACGACCGCCGGACAGGGCGATCAACCCCGCAGTGTTACCGGCCAGCCAACGGAAGTCGATCGCCGGCACGCCGCGCTGCTGGCCTTCGAGATAGCCGCGGCTGACCAGCCGGGTCAGGTGGCGATAACCGGTCAGGTCTTGGCACAGCAGCACCAGCCGCGCCGGGTCGTCGCCCCGTCGCACCCACACTTCCACGCCGACAATCGGTTTGATTCCAGCGCCGAGCGCGGCCTTGTAGAACTTGATCAACGCAAACAGGTTGCTCATGTCGGTGACCGCCACGGCCGGCATCCCGGCGGCGGCCACCTGCTTGACCAGGCTCTTGATGCGGATCAGTCCATCCACCAGCGAGTATTCGGTGTGCAAGCGCAGATGCACGAAGGGCGCGCTCATGCCTGTTCCTCGACGATGGTGGCTTGCAGCGCGGCGGCGACCGGCGCGAAGGAGCGGCGGTGTTCGGGACAGGGACCGAAGCGGCGCAGCGCTTCCCGATGGACGACCGTCGGATAGCCTTTATGCCGAGCGAAATCATAGCGCGGATAACGGTCGTGCAATTCGCGCAATTCGGCGTCCCGCGTCACCTTGGCCACGATCGAGGCGGCGCTGATCGCCGGCACGGTGGCATCGCCCCTGACGATGGCCGTGCAGGGGCAGGCCAGCGGCGGACAGTGCTTGCCATCCACCAGCACTCGATCCGGGGTCATGGGCAAGGCTTCGACCGCCCGCCGCATCGCCAGCAGTGAAGCCTGAAAAATATTGAGCCGGTCGATTTCGGCGACCTCGGCTCGGCCCAGCGCCCAGGCCAGGGCGTTGGCGCGGATGCTCAGCGCCAGTCGTTCACGGCGGGCGGGGCTGAGTTTTTTGGAATCGGCCAGGCCGGCGATGGGACGAGCGGGGTCGAGGATGACGGCGGCGGCAATGACGGGACCGGCCAGCGGGCCGCGCCCTACTTCATCCACGCCAGCGATCAGAAGCGTGTCGGGCATGAGATTCTTTCAGATTTCATCGAATGAACGTTCAACTCTGCACCATCGCGGAGCGCATGCCGAGGCGCTCTACGAACGGCTCGAAATCGCAGTCGCTGTACAGCAAAGCATAATTTTTTTCAATACAGAATGTTGCGATCAACGTACCGATGGTTTTTCTGACCGTTACACCGAGCAGCCGCAGGGTACGGAAGTGACGGGCGGCCTGAATGGCGATTTCCCGACCCCCGATTTCCACCACTTCCAGGGAGGTCAACAGCTTGCGCGCCTGGTTAAAGTCTCGTTCGCTGTTGAATCCTTGCAGGACTTCAGTCAGGACGAGGTCTCCCACCGCCAAGGGCTCGCTGCCTAGCAGCGCGTCCAGACGCTCGGTCTGCACGGTGAGGGTCCCTCTGAAGTAGTCGATCCAGACGCTGGAATCGACCAGGATCATCGGTCGGTCCTCATGGTGTCGAGGTCTCCTCGCCAGTCGAGCTTGCCACGAAAGCGGCGGATTTCTTCCTGCTGGCGCAATCGCAACAAGGTGCGTAGGCCCAATTCAACGACCTCGCGCTTGGTCTTCAAGCCCGTCACCCGCAAGGTCTCCTCCATGAGTTGATCGTCGATCACGATATTGGTACGCATGATGTGTATCTCTCATTCAATTTTTACACATCATAAGACTTCAGATAGTGGCGCACAACCGGGGATAGGAGACGTTAAGGCAGCGCCCGATCAAGCGCCGCCTGGTAAACATAAACAACGTAAACATAAACAACAAGGTAACCCTGTATCAGTTTTTGAGGGGAAGCGACCAACCCGCGATTTACGGCCAAGGTGAGACAAGAACCACTTGGCCTCCTACTTGCCCACTTTCCGGGGATGCCGTTTGTATGGAACAGGATTTAGCACTTGATTCAGTCGATATAAGCGTATTAGGTACGGATGCTGTAATGCTTAAACCGGATTTTGTCTCGAACCTGATCAAGTAACCTAATCTTGACATTCATGTCTTCTTTACTTTAATTTTAATGGCCTCAAGGTGGCTTTGAGCCGCTGCTGAGATTGCCGCCTATACGGACTTGATTCGAGTTATGTTAGCTTATAATTGATATTATTTATCAACAAGTTGAAGCAATTCCGTCATGACTATACGTCAAAACAGATGTAAAGTAAGACATCATTTAGGAGGACTACTTCTTGTTCATCGGCGCTTCGCGCCGATGAACGGGCGCGAGTTGTTCCCAATATCGGGTTCTCGGCGCGAAGCGCCGTCGAACCCTCATTGGAGCGTCACCGCTTCGCGGCGACTTCGTCGTCCCGTACTCGCGTCCTCGCCGCCCATCAGCGACCGGAAAAACTCCAGCGTTTCTCGGCGAGGCGGCGGTTCCGCTCCGTGCGGGATGATGCTCAACTCGCGCCCGTTGGGCGTCTAGCCATTTATGAGGCACACAATTTTGCAATTCATACCGACACGTAATGCCAACCATTTTTGAAACTGACATTTCCCGTGTCGGTGTACTTGCTTGGAACCACGATAGCTGGGATGCCTGCAATGACGAGCCAACCGTTCAGATTTGTTTCTTTGTTCCAACGAATGACAATCCGGGACGCGTTAATGTTCTTGGCCTATTGGAACAACTTGCCGGAAGTTCTAGGCTTCCGTGGTTGATTAGGCATAGTGGCAGATGGTTACTCAATCTTACTCAAATGAGCAAAGAGCTTTTCGGGTCAAATCGGTATGGCGCACTTAAGTTCAAAGGCACTGCATTTGTTACGCCGTTGGTAAGGACTAAGCAGCTCTCGTCGTCAGCACCGCTTGGCGATCAGTACAAGTACATTGAGACAGCAGAGTTTTTTCTAGATGACAAAATCCTGGAGAGTGCAATGGCAGTTCATCCACCAATTGAGATTTCCAACAGCTTGGCAAGATTTAGAGCCGATTACCCAGACCCTACGAAGGTTGGCTTCGTCATAATGCAGTTCGGAACAACAAAAGCACACGAAAGAATCTTGTCCGCAATTCGCGACACGCTGGCCGCAAAGAACCTTGTAGCGGTACGAGCTGATGACACCCAGTACCATGACGACTTGTTTTACAACATCCTCACCTACATTCATGGCTCCAGCTTTGCTGTTTCCGTTTTCGAGCGACTGGAGACAGAACAATTCAATCCAAACGTATCCTTGGAAGTGGGTTACATGCTTGCACTCGGGAAGCCCGTATGTCTAATCAAAGACAGAACGCTCAAGGTACTACCTACCGACATCGTCGGGAGGCTATACAAGTCATTTGATCCGCAAGATCCTGTCACCACAATAGAGCCGGAACTCACGGCGTGGCTGCGGGACAAGAAGTTGGCATAGTGCTCAGGCCCGGCCCCCTGTCAAATTGGCTTTAGAGCGATGATCGGCGCATATTCCACCGCTCCTCGACGCCCAACCCATCGGTGCAGAGGACGCTGCGCGATACGGCCGCGCAGCGCCCCTGACCTCAAGCGTTCATCGGCGCTACGCGCCGATGAACGGGCGCGAGTTGTTCCCAATATCGGGTTCTCGGCGCGCAGCGCCGTCGAACCCTCATTGGAGC
>JAGRHI010000136.1:12419-36238 GCA_020445045.1 Candidatus Competibacteraceae bacterium | reverse complement strand
GTGCCAGGCCATGCGGATGAACAGGGGGCCGTAATGGCCGAAGTCGGCCGGCCACCAGTCCTGGGAGGTGTGCATCAATGTCTTGAGGTCCTTCTTGACGGCCTCCAGATCCAGGCTGGCGAAGGCTTTGGCATAGTCGAAATCCGCGCCGTAGGGATTGGACGCCGGGTTGTGGTCACGCAGGGGCTGGAGATTGAGCTGGTCAGGCCACCAGAATTGGTTGGGTCTCGGCTGGCCGGACGCCATGGTCGGGTTGGCAGCCGCCGGCGCGGCAAGCATGGTGGTCAAAATGGCTACGGGAATTGCCTTCATGAGCATGGGAATCATCTCCTCTTTTGGTGGGCTCTACTTGTCGAGCGCAAGAAAATACCCGCGCTCGTCATCAAGGCGGCGTTTCAAAACGACTTGAAACGCCACCCTGAATGCCTATTCACGGCTTCCAAAGGTTTGGGCAGGTTTTGCGAGGCCTCGACCAAGTCGGATGCCTACTCATTGTCATCTCCTCGCTCTGGTGGCGCGGTGTTCGGGTCGGCGTCGGCCGCGGCGCGCGCGCAAGCCGCGCAGATGCCGCGAACCTCGACATGGGCGCTCAGGATCTGGCCGAAGTCCTTAACGCGCTCGGGAATGCGCAGCGCGTTGAACTCGGCGCTTTCGAAATCGAGGACGCGGCCGCAGCGCGTGCAGAGGTAATGATGGTGCTGCTCGAGATTGGCGTCGAAGCGCACGCTGCCCTGGCGAGGTCCGAGCATGGTGAGCAAGCCGAGATCGGTGAGCAGCCATAAGGTGCGATAGACGGTGTCGAGGGAGACCATCGGCATCCGTGCCCGAACGGCCTGGTGCACCACTTCCGCGCTCGGATGCTCCTCGCTCGCGGCGACGATGCGAAAGATCTCAAGCCGCTGGGGCGTGAGCTTGATACCCGCCCGTTTGGCGACCGCTTGGTAATGCGCCAGGCGCCGGTCGATTTCTTCGTTGTCCAAGACCATGGATCATTCCTAGCTGCGGTTCATTTGTAGATAAGATCATATTCTTGACCAAACGCCGAATCAAGACGGTCTCCCGGTGTGCGACAAGCGTAACGAGCTCCCGAACCGAGGGTGCTTCCGCGCAAACGGAGAAAATCTCTCGTGGACAAGGCTGGAACCTGCATTCAGGGGGCGAACGGCTGGTCCGCGCCGCGAAGGGCCGGAAAACCAGCGTCGATCCAATGGAATCAACCGACCTACCGCCAGGCGTTCCGTCCCCGCCGCTGTCTGATTCCGGCCGTCGGTTTCCACGGATGGCAACGTGCGTCAGGAGCGCCGCTCACCGGTCTATTTCATCCGGTGAGCGGCGCTACCGAGGGTGGAATGATTTTCGCGAGGCGAGGTAGCGCGCATTCAGGGATCGGCCAGCGAGACGAAGGTCTCGCACCCACCATCCTCGCCGGTTTTCTTGCCATCGGTGAGCGGAGTCGTCAGTCGTCGGGGGGCAAAGACGCACAACAAGTTGGTTCAATCAGACCTGATTCTCGATGAGTTTTATACAAAGCAACATTATTCCTCATCCCGAGAAACCGGCAACGGGGATCCGTTCGGTGAAAAAGCAATTGAAATTAGATGACTGCAAGATCGATTGCCGTGAAATCGTGTCTTGGCACAAGCTCTGCTTTATTTAGGTTACACGCAATGATTTTTCAAACCTTTTTGAAAAGCGAGGGCAACCCATGAGCCTCTACTACGACTTCAGAAGGACCACGTTCAAGAATTACTGCCTGATCAAGAAAGGCGATTACTTCACTGATCCAGTAGGACTGGATGTGGAATCGATCACACCGGGTGCGTATTACCTGGAGATCACTCCCGTGGTGGGGAAGGTGCTCAAGTATTACAAGAACAACCCGCGTGGTGGATGGACTTCGTTCTACTTCAATGGCGAGGGGTTGGATGATAAAGGACAGTACATCCCTCGCCTGCGTGGACGATATAAGTTCAAGTTGGTCAATGCGGCGCCAGGGACCAGGAACATTCTGCAAGGGACTTTGACGTATGGCTGAAGGCCGGTGACCCGCATCGCGATTCACCCGACGGCCAGTGCCAACGGCTAGGCATCCGTCACCTGCCGGGAACTCATCGCATGCAACGAGAAGCGATTTGTCGCCAGGCACCACTGGATTTGCCTGGGCCAGCGCGGTTTCTGGATATCCGAGAGACCATCACGGGTCGGTTTCCTAGGCTGGATGATGTTCGTCGCGTAAACTAAAAAACGCTACTGCCTCGGGCGTGAAAATTGGCCATGGTTCATCCGAGGTCTTTGATTGACGTGCTGTCATATGAATCGGTGAGCCATTCATGGACTCATTGGGAGGAACCCGCCGATGCCCACGCAATTGATCGAGCTCAAAGACGGCTTATTGGTCGAAGTCGAAGCCCCGCCCAATGAGACTCCCAAACAAATCGCCGCCGGCGCCGCCGAGCGGGTCGAAGGCGCCATGGACGCGGCCCGCGACCTGCTGCTCAAGGCCGTCCAGCCGGTCGCCGCCGTCTGGGACGAACTGAATCGGGATTTGACCATCGAGCAGGTGGAGGTCGAACTCGCCCTCGGTTTCGAAGCCGAGGGCCATCTGTTCCTGGTCAAAGGGAAAGGTAACGCCAATATCAGCTTCAAGCTCACTGTAAAGCCCAAGTAAAGCCATGGCCAAGGATGACCAAGACCAGCGACTGTGGCGCAGTGTCAAACCAGTCATCAGTGCAAAAAAGGATGCCAAGGGCCGCATTCAAGGACTCGGCACCGCCTTCGTCTGCGGCCAGGACGGCGCCACCGTTTATCTGTTGACCTGTTGGCATGTGGTCGAGACCATCGGCGAGGCCAACCTGCGCGTCGGGGGGCGCCCGGCGCGGGTTGTCGCGCTCGGCGACGACGCTCTGGATTTGGCGCTGCTCGCAGTTGACGACCTACCTGACATCGAAATACTGTCCTTATCGGTGGGGGAAGGGAATAAGCCGTTATTCCGCACCATCGGCCATTTTTGGGCGAATGATACGAAGCAGAATGTGGCCGCTTCGCGACCGCTGGAAGGGCAACTCGGTGCACAACGAGGTGACACGTCGGACCGTTACCGTGCTACCGCTTGGGAGTTCGAAATCCGCGTCGAGGACGAGGTATTTGATCGTGTTCGCGAAGGATACAGCGGTGCACCCGTTCTTGATGCTGCGAGCGGCTTGGTCGTTGCGGTTATCAGCCAAAAAGTAGGCGACCCGCACGGCATTGCGGTCGATGTTGCTAACCTGAAAACAATCTACCCGGATGCCGACCAGTTCTTCGCCGATTCGCCGCGCGACGAGGGTAGCGGCCAGGACCCCTGGATCGTCAAAACCCTGGATCACTTCCAGCAGGTCCAGTCCCTGCGCGAGCGGCTGCGGACGGCGGACGATCCGGTAGTCGCCGTCGTGGAAGGTTGCGCGGAGGATTGGCCGAGCTACCTGGCCGACGATGTGTTTCTCGATCCCTGGCCGGCTTTCCACGACATGCCGGATCAGACAGCGACGCTGCTGAATCCGACCCGATACGGCGACAGCGAGGATGCGTTCTGGATCGCTTTGTATCATCAGTATGTACCCTCCGGCTCCCGGCCGGCCGACGATCGCGAGTGGCAACGGGAAGCCGTCCGCGCCTGGTTGCGTGGCCACGATCGTCACTTATTCCTCGTCTCCTGTGGCATGGAGGCCCACCGCTGGCGTTGGCGGCGCCTGATCCGCGCCAGCCAGGCTTTTCTGGCCGATCTGGCCCGCCGCGAACCGGGAATGCGTCTGTTGCTGTTGATCGTCTGCCAACCGTGCCACGAGCGCCCGCCCTGGTGGTGGTCGTGGTGGCGTCGCACCCTCCGGCGCATGCCGGGCGTGCTGTGGCTGGAACCGCTGCGGCCCCTGCAGCGCCCGGACCTGGACGAATGGTGCAACGGTTTTACCCGCGACGTCCTGCGCTGCCTGAACCGCGACCGGCTGCGCGATAAACTGCTGGACCTGTTCGACACTCGGCGCGCCGAGGTCCGCTATCGGCGGATTCGCCAGCGCCTGTTGGAAGAAGGCGCCCTGGACCGGGCGCGCATCGGCAACTGACTCGGCCCCGAAGGTATCCATCATCGCCGGCCCGCATCGCCGGACCCCAACTCCGAGGACCCATCGCTCGTGACCCTGCAACGCATCTATACCGGCCGAGGCGGGCGCGCCCCGGCCAAGCTCAAGGATCTGCCGTCGATCAACCCGGAAGCCTTGCGCGCGCCCGAGGGTTATCTGGCGCCGCCGGATCTGGCCGCCGCCGTGGACGTAGCCCTGACCCTGGGCATGCCGCTGTTGCTGACCGGCGAGCCTGGTTCCGGCAAGTCCGCCCTGGCCGACAGCGTCGCCCACGAACTCGGTCTCGGCCAGGCATTGCGCTTCGTGGTCAAGTCCGACACCGAGGCGCGCGACCTGTTCTATCGCTTCGACACGGTCGGCCGGTTTCACGCCGCGCAAACCCCCGGCGCGGACGCCCATCCCGGCCGCTACATTAGCTTCGCCGCCCTGGGCAAGGCCATCCTGCACGCCAAGCCGCCGTCCTTTGTCGAGGAACTCGGCGTGCCGGCCCGCGCGGTGGATCATCCCGGTGAGCGCACCCGCTCGGTGGTGCTGATCGACGAGATCGACAAGGCTCCCCGCGACGTGCCCAACGATATCCTGGTCGAGATCGAGACCATGCGGTTCGACATCCCGGAACTGAGCGGGGGAGGGCGCGCCGTGCGCATCGGCCTGGACGACGCCCGCAACGAGAACCAGTATCGGCCCATCGTCATTTTCACCAGCAATCGGGAGAAGGCCCTGCCGGAACCGTTTTTGCGCCGTTGCGCGTTTTACCATTTGGAATTTCCGCCCTTCAAGGCGGCCGAGGGCGATCCCGAAGCCGTCACCGTCACCGGCATCGTCGGCGCCCGGTTGGGGGGTCGCTACGAACGCGACCGTAGCCGGGACGCCGAACGGCGCAAGAACCTGGCCATCGATTTCTTCCGCTTTCTGCGCGCCGACCGCCGGGGATTGGAACGTCGTCCCACCCTGGCCGAGCTGCTCGACTGGCTGGATTTTCTGATGCCCCAGGCGGTCGCGCCGGATCAGTGGGAGGAACTGGCCGCGCTCGAAAAACCAGGGAGCGAGGCCGAGCGTTGGCTGCTGACCAGCATCGAGACCCTGTTGCTGAAAAAGCCCACCGACCAGCGGCGCGACGACCGGCGCGGGGCGGCGGTCCTGCTCGACGAGTGGCGCCGTGAGCGAGGGTCCGGCGGCGGCCGCTGAAACCATGGACAAGGCGCGCGAGCGCGAACCGGCGCGGCGCGAACGCGAACTACTCGGCTGCCTGGGTGGGACACTGCCACGGCTCGATGCCCTGCTGCGCGCCGAGGGGTTCATGGTCGGCCCGGATCGCTGGCAAAACGCCTACGATCTGCTGCTCGCCTTGCAAGAACGCGGGCGGATGCCGGCGCGGGCCGCCGCGCTGCAAGCGCTGCTCGCCCCGCTGTTCTGCCGCGACGCCAACGAACAGGCCCGCTTCACCGAGGTGTTCCAACGCTGGGGCGATGGCCTGGTGCCAGAACCCGCCGCCGGCGCCGAAGGTCTAGCTCCCCGGCCAAAACCCCCGCCGGAACCGCCGCCCCGGCCCTCGCTGCGTTGGCTGATTCTCGGCTTGCTGCTGGGCGTGCTGGCGCTGGGCGCGACAACCTACGGGGTGATGCGCTACCTGCCGGATCAGGAATCGCCGCCGCCCGAGACCGTGCCGCGTATCTCGCAGCCCAGCGCCGGAGGCGGCGTCCCGGTTGAATCCAATCCCTCCATCCAACCCCAGCCCTTGCCGCCACGCGCGCCACCGGAATCGCTCAGCCTCAGCGCCGCCAACCAGGCGCTACTGCAAACCGCCGAGCTGCTGCTGTCCCTGCTGCCCACCTTGTTGCTGTTCGGATATCTGGGCGCGCGCTGGCTGAACTGGAGCCTGGTGCTGCGTCGCCGGCGAGGGCGGGAAGGCGTGCCGCTGCACGCGATCACACTGGACGCCGGCCAGGACGAGCTGTTCGCCGCGCCGGCGCTGCGCGAGGCGCTCAAGCGGCTGCACACGCCGGTACCGGTGCCGACCCGGCGGCTGGACGCCGCCGCCACCGTGTGGGCCACCGCCCAGGCTGGCGGCCTGTTCCGGCCGGTCTGGCGGCAACGGCGGCGGGTGCCGGACTGCGTGGTGCTGCTGGACCATGCCCATGGCGCGGACCACATGGCGGGGTTGGGGTTGCAGGCGGTGGAACGGCTGCGGCAGGCTGGGTTGGAAGTCGCGCGCTACGACTACCGCCGCGATCCACGCCGGCTGATGGGCGAGGACGGGCGCTGGCACGATCTGGCGCAGGTCGCGGCCCGCCACGAAGGCGCCCGGTTGCTGATGATCGGCGAAGCGGCCTCGCTGGTCAATCCGCTGAGCGGCGCCCTGTACGGATGGACCGCCGCGCTCGAACTCTGGCCGCAACGTGGTCTGCTCGGCACCCGCCGGCCGCCGGCCGCCTGGCGCGCCGCGCTGGCCGCCCACCAGTTCCTGGTCGCCGACCTCGGCAGTGCCGGGCTGTTGCAAATTGTGGCCTGGTTCAGCCCAGTTCCTTTGGAACCCGCTGCCGTGCCGGCGGAATCCTTGCGCCTGCTGCCGCGCCCGTTGCAGGACGACGCACGCTGGCTGCAACCGGTGGTGCCGCCACAGGCCGAGCGCGAGGCGTTGTTGCGGACCCTGCGTGACTATCTCGGCGCGGACGGCTGGCTGTTGCTGGCAGCCATGGCCGCCTACCCGCAACTGCACTGGGGCCTGACCCGCGCCCTGGACCTGGGGCTGTTCCGCGAGCAGACGACGGCCCAGCGGGAACACCGCCTGCTGAGCGTCGCCCGCCTGCCCTGGTGTCGGGCCGGCAACGTGCCGGACTGGCTGCGCGAGGCGCTCAAGGACGAACTCGCTCCCGCCGGGGTCGAGCGCGTCGCCCGGCTTTATCAGTGGCTGATGCGGGAAGCCGAAGTGAACGGGCGCGGCACCATCAGCCTGCCGGTTTCGCTGCCCGAGAGTGGGCGATTCTGGCGCGGCCTGCTTCGCTGGTTGCGCGCGCGCGGGCAGGTGGCGGACCGCCACGACCCGCGCAACGACCGGGTGTTCGCCGAAATCCTGCTGGGCCGGCGCGCCCGGCGGTTGGATTTCCGCTTGCCACGCCCGCTCGCCCGCCGGCTGGGACCGCGCTTCAATGCCCTGCTGCCGCGCCTGGTCCTGGCCGGGCTGGTCGCCGCCGTCGCCGGCGGTGCGGTGCGGCTGGGCTGGAACGGTTGGGGCCAAGCGCCGGCGGAGGCGTGGTTGCTGGCGCGCCAACTGCGAAGCCATGCGGCTATCACCGTCGATATCTGGCACACCGAAGCCACCGAAGGCTACGCTCAGGCCCTGGCGCGAACCTTGCGCGCGGCCCGGTTCGAGGTGGCCGTCGAGCCGCATGAATTGGCGATGGCCGCGCAACCGGAGCAGCAGGCCCAGGATGCCGCCGGCCGGATCGTGCAAGTTCAGCCGGTGAATGCCGTGCAATGGGGCGCCGATGGCGAACGGGACGCAGCCCGGTTCGTGGTGGATCGGCTGGCTTACCTGGCTTGGGGCGGCGAGCCGATCCAGGTTGGACCGGGCGCGGCGCTGCCGTTGACCGGCTCCGGTCTCGACCGGCCGCCGGCACCAGCCCACATCCGGGTGCTGCTGTTGACCCCAGCCCGGGACCGTACTGGCTTCGGTTTCCGCGATCCGTTACTGGCAACAACAATCGCGCCCGCCACGGCGCCTGGAGCGTTCCGCGACCCGTTGCAAGGCGGCGGCCAGGGGCCGGAGATGATCGTCCTGCCGGGCGGCACCTTCCAGATGGGCTCGCCGGACAGCGAATTCGGGCGTGATGCGGACGAAGGTCCACGACACCCAGTTCGCATTCGCCCCTTCGCCATCGGCAAAACCGAGGTCACCTTCGCCGATTACGACGCCTTCGCGGCGGCCACCGGGCGGAAATCGCCAAACGATGAGGGCTGGGGTCAAGGCCGGCGGCCCGTCATTAATGTGAGCTGGAACGATGCAACCGCCTATGCCGCATGGCTCAGCGAACAGACGGGGCAGCGCTACCGTCTGCCCACTGAAGCAGAATGGGAATACGCGGCCCGCGCCGGCACTGTGACACCGTTCTGGACCGGTGACTGCATTCATACCGACCAAGCCAACTATAATGGAAACTACGATTACAACGACTGCGGCGCCAAGACCGGGGTCAATCGCGTGCGAACCGTGGAGGCTGGCAGCTTGCCGGCGAATGCCTGGGGGTTGCACGAAACCGCCGGCAACGTCTGGGAATGGGTGCGGGACTGCTGGCACGACAACTATCAGGGCGCTCCAACGGACGGCAACGCCTGGGAAGAAGCCGGTTGCGTCCGGCGGGTGGTTCGGGGCGGTGGCTGGAACAACTACCCGGAGTACGTCCGGTCGGCCGCCCGCATCTGGTTCGCGCCCGATTTTGCCAACTTCCGCCTGGGTATTCGGCTCGCCAGGGATTGATGACCCTTTGTTCTTTGTGCTTTTGCCCTTTGCGAGGGTCCAGGGGGCGAAGCCCCTTGGTTTTCTCGAAATCGGCGGTGCATATCAGGAGCGCGCGGCAGGGCCAAGAAGAGCGAGGGTTCGAATCCGCCTGGATGGTGGATACTGGGTGCAAAGCGCGCGAACCGAGCGGAAAGCCCTGCCACCCTGCCTTGGCGGCGCCATGATCCCTTGAGATCATCAGAGAGGAAGACGCCATGAAATACCTCGCCATTGCCGTGCTCCTGGCCATCGTGGTGGGCGCGGTCATCCACTACGTGAACCACGCCGGCGAACCGCCCCCCGCCGGACAACGCGCGGGGTGGACGCAACGCTGAGCCTGTTTGTAACGGGTTTGGAGGTTACGCCATGAAGTTCGGTGCGGCATGCCCACGCCATCCCCCGCGACCGGGGCGCCGTTGGCGGAAACGGTAATGACGCGGTTGACCGGGATCGTTCAGCCGGCGATGCGCGCCCAGATCGACGATCATCCAGGTTTGAAGTCGCGGGCGCGGGGACCGACTTGGCCGGTGAGGGTGAAGCGGACGCTGGACGGGTCGTGGTGTCAGGGCACCAGGGTTATTCCCATCATATTCAAGGGGTGTCTGACCCACGCATAGGATGCATCATCGAGTGAGTAAATCCGCGCGTTACTCGGATTAAAAATTTCCCACCTTCCTCCAATCGGGTTGAAGGTGACTCGATCCTGTGTTTTGGCCATGTTCACTTCGGTGGTGGAAGCAAGCGTCGGCAGTTGCGAGGAATTGGCAATATCCTGATAGAGGTTCCCGGCCGCGCCATTGCATCCAGCTAAAAAAATGCATCCATATCTATCGAAATGCAAACCTCTTTTTGTCAACATCGAGATTACTTCTTGTCCAGTGCAACGCAATGCTTCGTGGACTTTAAAGGCGCCCGGATTGGCATGACCCAGCAATATGATGGGCATGACCCGATTTCCCGTGCATTCATTCAAGGAAACGCTACTCATGAGCCGCGTATTGACCACGCATTCATGACCTTCAAAGACCCTATTAATTTCATTTAACTGTGTGTAACCGGTTGAGACGAGGATATTGAGACCCTTATTCATAACCAACTTCCTTCCCGTGGCGTTCGGGGTTTCAGAGGAACGAATATCGAAATTTTCTTGGTCAAATCCCTTGGATACGGCGACAAACCCGTGAGATCCGTATCTCGTTGCTGTAAATCGGCTTCGATGATCCTCAACGCATCCAACATCCATACCATATCGTGCTTCAAACCGTGTTTTTCCTCGAACTCGCTAAAAAAATCGTCAACCGGAATCCCTTGCCTCTCGTCGTGCTCCTTGGCGGCACGGTGGCACCTCGGCGGATGATTTCAAGGACCGGACCATGATGAACCATCCTGTTCAACATGAGCCTGCCTTTTGGTGCTTCTCAAACATTTTTATTATGTTAATCATTTAGTTATAAATTGGCATGGTGTTCGCTCATTCCAGAGCAACCCGGAAGATTTCTTCCGCTTCGATGTCTGGACAACCACCGCGAGGAACCATGCCATGTCCATTCTTCCCCGTCCCGCTCGTTCGATCCCGGCGCTGGTTTGCGCGGTGGCGTTCAATGCCGGCTTGATCAACTCACCCGCTCATGCCGAGGACAAAGATCCGATGTTGCGCATGGACGGTCGGGAATCTCCCGAGCTGCTGGTGTATTTGGCGGAAAAGACCGATGCCGGGCAGTGGGCCGCCAACCATGGTCTGAAGATCCGGCGCAAGCTGGCCGGCAAGGCCGGTGCCTATGTCTTCGTCACCCCCTCGGTCGAGGACGCCCGCAAATTGCTGCCGGTCATTCGCCAGGATGGGGCCGTGATCCGCGCATTCAACAATCGCTACGTGGTGGCCCTGACCCAGGAAGCCAAACCCTGTGGCGATCCCTGGGAGGAATCGCATTGTTGGAACGAGCCGGATCTGCCGCCTCTTCAGCCGTTTACCCCGTTTGAAAACTATTTTTATCCGCAAGCGGGCGTTCACGCCGGCCAGTGGCATCTGTACAACGACTTCGGTTGGATACACATCGATGCGCCCGATGCCTGGCAACAAGGGGCGGCGGGCACCGGCGTGGTCATCGGCGTGGTGGATTCCGGGGTGGAGATGAGCCATCCCGATCTCGTAGTGCGACCGACGCTCAGTTACGATTTCGTCCATGACGATGACGATCCGTCACCGAATCTTTTTACCGGCTCCGGTTACTATCCGCATGGTACGGCGGTCGCCGGGGTCGCGGCGGCTCGGGGCGGCAATGGCTTGGGCGTGACCGGTGTCGCTCCGTATGCGTCCATCGCCGGCTTGCGCGTCCCGCTCGCCAATACCTTTGCGCCTTCGGAACTCGGCAATCCTTCGGAACTGGGCGGCGTGGTCTCGACGGTTGATCGCTTCGTGGACGCGATTTATTTTGGTGATCGAGAAATCCACATCAAGAATCACAGCTACGGTTCGCCTTATCCATATTCGAAGCGGGGTCCGCGCATCCCCGCCCTGCGGGAAACCGCCGCCAACGGCATGATCCATGTCGTGGCGGCGGGCAACGGCCAGCGTTTCGACGATGGCGGTTTCACCCGGCGTGACGCCAGCGCCCGAACCTACTCCATTCCCGAAGTCATTACCGTGGCCGCGGTCGGTCCCGAGGGTCATCATGCCGATTACAGCAACTACGGCGCCAGCATCGTCGTGTCCGCGCCTTCCAGAGCCTGCGCTGATTGCGACCCTGGATTGTTGACCACCGACGTTACCGGTGGCCATGGCTACAACAATCTCAGTGGCAACCTCTTCCCCGATCCCGACTACACCGACACCTTCGGCGGCACCTCCGGCGCGACGCCCGTGGTGTCCGGCGCGCTGGCCTTGGCCAAACAGCTTCGCCCCGAACTGAACAGCCGCTGGGCCAAGCATCTGTTGGCCAATAGTAGCCAAGTCGTCGATCCCGAAGATCATTCGCCGGAAAGTGATGGAGGTTGGCAAGTGAATGCCGCCGGTTGCCGGTTCAATCAGAATTACGGTTTTGGCTTGGTCAATGCCGCTCGGCTGGTGGCCTTGGCGGGTTTGAAGGATCTGGAATTGACGCCCTTGCTCACTTGGGATCGGGCATTGCGGATCAAACCGACCGCCATCCCGGACGCCGATAAAACCGGGGTGCGCTTCGACATCGACTTCGACAGCCACAAAAATCCGGCGGATGCCTTGGAAGAGGTCGGGGTCAGCCTGCGCGTCGATCACGCGCGGCGCGGCGAAGTGGAAATTTGGTTGGTTTCGCCCAGTGGCGGCCAGCGCCGCATGATGCATCGCTACGACAGCGACCACGACCCTTTCACGACGGGTATCGGTACCGTTGACGACGACGGTCAGATCCAACCCTGGACCTTTTGGTCGCACGCGTTCTGGGGAGAGAACCCCCACGGCCAATGGACGGTGGTGGTGATCGATACCGAGCGCGGAACCACCGGTACGGTCGATGCGGTCCAGCTTCATCTGCGCATGGGCCGCCTGAAGGCGGGAAATCTCCAGTTCGGTTCCTGCGATCTCGCTCAACACCTGCTGCCCTGATCTTTGTTTCTTTCTTGATCGTCGGGCGCACGCATCACTTTCCATACACCCATGAGCGGATGCGTCAGCTCGATCCGAAAGCCCTTGAGGAGTAAAGAAGAATATGGCTTATCACGGTGAGATACTCGATCAATGCGGGTTGATCGAAATCGATTGTTCCCTGATTGCCGTCGTGGCCGTGAGTGGCGACGGCCCGAACGTCTGCGGCCATTTGCTGCTCCACACCGGTCCCCGCCGAGGCGGCTATTATTTCCACGTCGCGGAGTTGCGCGGCCAACCCCGTTATATGAGCGAATCCGGTTATCAGCGCTACTTGCGGGAATCGGGCAAGACCGAAATACGGCGTCGCTATCTCTCCCTGCCCGATCCCCAAGGCGCCATGCGGTATCTCGAAGAGTTGATGGCGAATACCTGGACTTGGTTGGTGTTACCGAACAATTGTGTCGCTTTCGTCGAAGAAGTGATCAAGGCCGGTGGGGGCACCTGGAGTTCCTACAGCAATTGCCCGGCGGTCGCGACCCAGGACACCCTCAAACAACGCATCCAAGGGTTTCTTGGCCAGTTGGAGAATGAGATCTATCGGCTGTACGGCGTTCCACGCTAAAGGCATCCGTCAAAATCGCACCGGCCGCTTGGCCAGCTTGCGCTGCAAGGTGCGCCGATGCATGTTCAATTGGCGGGCGGTGGCGGAGATGTTGCCGTCGTTATCGCGCAAGACGCGCTGGATGTGTTCCCATTCCAGGCGATTGACGCTCAAGGGACGAGCATTGACCGGGGCGGCCGGATCGCCCTCGATCGCGCCAAAGGCCGCCAGGATCTGATCGGCATCGGCGGGTTTGGCCAGATAGTTCACCGCGCCGAGCTTGATGGCTTCCACCGCCGTGGCGATGCTGGCATAACCGGTCAACACCACGATACGAATGGCGGGAACCAGGCTCAGCAAATCTGGAATCAGGCCCAGCCCGGAATCGCCCGCCAAGTTGAGATCCACGATGGCGTATTCCGGTGGTTCCCTGCGGGCCTGTTGCAAGGCTTCCGCGCCGCCATGCGCGGCAACCACGGCAAAACCCCGCCGGTTCAAGGCCAGTCCCAATACCCGGCAAAAGGTTGGATCGTCGTCCACCAAGAGCAGATTGGCACGCGGTTCGACGGCCCTCATGCGATCGCTTCGGTCCGGGCCGGTAAATCGATGCGGGTGCAGGTGCCTCCCCGCGCACCGCGCAACAGACTGATGTGTCCTCCCAGCCGTTCCAGCGTGGCGTTCGCCAACAATAAACCGATACCCGTGCCACCGTCCTTGGTGGAAAAGAACGATTCACCAGGACGATTTTCCAGTTCCGAGGGCAGACCCGGTCCCAGATCGCGAATTTCGATGACTACCCGATTCGCATCCCAGTGCCCCGCCAGATCGACCCCTTCGGGACAGGCATCCGCCGCGTTATTGAGCAGGCTGATCAAGGTTTGACCCAGCGTTTGGGGCGCCGTCACCGTCGGCGTCGGTAGGGGGCCTACGCAGTGGATGCGCAATGGCGTGCGCGGTCGAAACAGTTGCCAGCGACCGCGGGTGGCTTCCAGCAAGGCATCCAGGGATTGCACCGATTCCCGATCGGCCGCCAGATCGGCGCTGCGCAATAGATTGCCGAGGATGGATTTACAGGCTTCCACCTGTTCCCGCAGGGTGCCCAGATCGGCGCATAGCGCTGGGTCGTTGCCATGCTCCCGTTCCAATTCCTTCGCCAGGATGGCGATGGTGGACAGCGGGGTTCCCAATTCGTGAGCGGCGCCCGCCGCGAACATGCCAAGCGCCAGAATCTGCTCGTCGCGCAGGGCCTTTTCGCGCAAGGCGGCCAGCTCGCGGTCGCGCATGCGCAGCGCCGCCGCCAAGCGGGCGACGAAACCGGCGATCAACAGGGCGCTGATGACGAATACCAGCCACATCCCCCAAAGATGGGCGTGGAAGCCGGGACCGTGACCACTGAGCATCCCCGGCAACGGCAGATAATGGAACATCAGCCCCGTATAAACCGCGATCGTCACCATCGCCATCGCCCAGACGCAGCGGGTTGGCAACAAGGCCGCGCTGATGATCAAAGGCAATAACAATAAGGACACGAACGGATTGCTGGCGCCTCCGCTGAAGTACAACAGCACGGACAGCGCCAACACGTCGAATTGCAAATAGCCGAACAGTTCCCAGGCCGTCACCGAGGTCGCTGATCGAACCCGCAGCCGCAGGGCGACGAAGGCCAATGCAATCAGCGCCAAGAACACGCCAATGATCCAGAGCGGCAGCGGTTGCGGCGGATTCAAACCAAAACGCAGCCAGCACAACATGAGGCCGGGTCCGAGGACGACCAGCAAACGGAGCAACATCAGGCGTTGTAAGTCTTCCATCAACACGGTTTTTCGCTAAATGGTGGTGGTTTCCGGTAATGACCCGGCGATTTTGTCGGTTTTTATGCCATCGACGACCGTGGCAATATGCCACATTCCCCCTTGATCGATGATCCCTTAGGATTTAGGTGGTTTCATGGCGAAACGACCGTGATTGCCGCTGGCGCGCCTTCCCTGGAGATCACCCCGATGTCCCCTGTTTTCCAAGCGCTTCAACACCATCCGCTGGCAAGAGGTAGCCGTTATTTTCACCCCAAGCAACGGCTACCTCGACGCATTAGCCTCGATGATCCCGCCCTGTCGATCATGACTGACCTCAGTGAAGTCCCCGCTTTCACTGTCGAGTTATCGACTCCGCTGGATAAAAGTCTGGAAATCATGATCAAGCGCGGCGTTCGCATCCTACTGGTCTGCGATACCGATTGCCGCATCATTGGGCTGCTCAGCAGCCGGGATATCCACGGCATAAAGCCCGACCGAATTTTGGCCAAGGCCGGCGGCAATCGGGCTGATTTGCTGGTTGTCGATGTCATGACACTCGCACCGAAGCTGGAGGTGATCCGAATGGAAAACGTACGGTGCGCACAAGTGGGTGACATCATCACGACCTTGCGGCAAGTCGATCGCCAACACCTCCTGGTGCTGGATGACGATCCGGAAACCGATCAGCCAATGGTGCGCGGTATATTCTCCCTATCGCAAATCGCAGTACGGCTGGGGTTGGACATCGATCCGTCACGACAGCCAACCACCTTTGCCGACCTGGAAAAAACCGGGCTGTGGCCACCCTCTCGATAAGCCGTGTCCACGCCGACGCCTACTTAAGCTCAGAACTTGAAGTTGACGGCCGTATAGAACGACCGCCCCCGGCCCGGCACGGCAATGCCCCAGGGAATGCCGTTGATCGCCATGGTCTGGCCCTGGCCGGTATAGGCGCCGCCGGTCGGCAGGTAATACAGCTTGTCGAACAGATTTTCGATACCGAAATCGACCCGCGCCTGCTTCCAGGAATAACTGCCGCGCAGATTCAGCAAGCCATAACCGGGCGTCCTGATTTCGTTGCGGACCTCGGAGATATCGTTTTTCCTGTGCGCCAGCACCCATTCGAGCGCGTTGTCCCAACCGCCGTGCCGGTGGGTCAAGATCAGCGTGGCGTTGAGCGGCATGACGTTGTATAGACCGTCGTTGGTATCGAGATTCTCGCCGTTGGTGTAATTGACCACTCCGTTGAGGCCAAACCGTCCCCAGTCGGTATCGGCCAGCGGCATCTGTCCGTAGAGATCGATGCCGTACAGTCGAGCCGGTTGATTGACGTATTGGAGAACCACGAATTGGTCCGTGGTGGTGGCATTGGTTGCCGTGCAGGCCGCGCCATCGCCGCAACGCACGGCATCGATGTAATCGGTCACCCGCGTGTAATAAGGCGTTGCCTTGAACACCCAGCTTCGGTCCTGGCTATGCCAATCGAGGGTGAAACTGACGGTGTGGGCGATTTCCGGCTCCAGATCGAGATTGCCGATATAGCCGTTTCCATCGCCGACGAAGTTGTTCATGATCGCGGCCATGGCCCAGGTCGACCAGGTATAGCGTTCGTACAGATTGGGGGAGCGGGTTTTCCGCGCCAGCCCGAATTCATAGTCTTGGTTCGGATCCGGGGTATAGCGCAGCAACGCGGTCAAGTCCCAGTTTTGATCGGTCTTGTTATGGTCTTGGCTGTTGAAGGTGCTGCTATCGATGAGCTGATTATTGACCATCATGCCCATGCCATTGGTTTCGGCATAGCCATGGACATCGCCGGTATTCATCTTGATCGTCTCGTGACGCACACCGAACAAGCTGATCCACCGCGGATCGAGATGCCCTTCCCATTCGCCGAACAGCGCATAACGATCCCGTTGGCCGTTGTTGATGTTCTCGAAGGTATTGGGCGCCATGCCGCCACCGGAAGGCGGCCACCAATCGTCCAAGCGATAGTATTGGTATTCGCCGCCCACCCGGAGAATGTCGCCGCTGGCAAGGTCGATATCCGCCGACATCAGGAAGCCGGCCATATCGGCCTTGGTGTCCATGGGCATGCCGGGAATCGTGGGCGGATCGCCATAGTCATATTGCTTGTCGTCGCCGAACTGCATCTTGTGCCGGGTCTTTTGGTAATAGGCACGCGCCGTCAACAGACCCCAGGCGTGTTGCCCGGTATAACCCAGATTGACCAGTGCATTCTTGTTTTCGGTCATATCCATGCGCTGGTTCGGAAAACCCTCGTAAGGAACATTCTGGATGTCCACCTTGGCCGTGAACAACTGAGTATTATCCCGATAGGCGATGCCCAACGATTGGTTGCTCGCCTCGAACGCGGAAGAGCCCACCACATCGCCAGCGAGCCAACCGCGGCCATTCGCCGCTGGACCGGACGCTTTGAAATCGCCGCCCGCCTTGTAGTTATCGGCGCTCACGGTGGAACCGGTATAGCTGAGATTCAGCTTCTCATTGGCCCAACGGGTCCCGAGATAAGCACCCAGGACATTGCCATTGCCGCGATAGAAGGCACCCACCTGTCCGCTGATCAAATTGCCTTGTCCAGGTGCGGCAAATTCCGGCACGGCGGATTCGATCTGAATCGTTCCGCCGAGGCTGTCGCCTCCAACGCTGACCGGGGTAATACCGGCATGGACATCGATCTGGCCGATTTGACTGGGATCGATATAGGACAGCGCCGGGTTCATGTGGTTGGGACAGGCCGCCATCAAGTTCATGCCATCCACTTGAGTACGCACCCGGTCATCGGCCAGACCGTGAATCACCGGCAGGCTGGAAATACCGCCGGCGCTTTGCAGCCCGATACCGGGCACATTGCGCAACAGATCGGCGGTATCGCTGGTGGCGTGACGGCGGAGATCGAGCGCATCCGCGCCGAGCGTCACCGCGTTCAATGGCTGAGAGGCGGCGCGCGGCGCGGTGACCACGACCTCATCCAGCGTCCGCGCTCCGAATGGCGGGTCTCCATCCCATCCCCAAGCCGTTTCCGCCGCATTCGCCAGCATGAACCCGGTGAATAAGCTCATCATGAATTTCTTATGCATCATTAAGAACATCCCCCAGTCGCCTGAAATTGGATTCACGAATAATGTCCATATTATTTAATTGGTTATCGATCCCTTGGACGTGGACCCATATTAGCGAGCGGGGGGGATATTCGGAATGCGACAATATGTCGCAGCACTCATCGACCAACCGCGGGCGAAGCCGGTAATCAGGTCTTCGCCTCAAGGCATTGGTCACGAGTCAAGGAATTACGCCGATTGCCAAGGGGAAAATTGGGGGAGTTGGAGTGGGCAATCTGGGCATTCGATGGGTTTGGCCCCATGAAATATGAACATCAATGGACCGCGACGAATGAATGCCCCCCAGCAGCCGGGTTTCGACCGGACCGGACGGTCAGCGGCTCCAAACACCCGTGGCGCTCCAGGTGCAAGCGACCGATTGTCCGGCATTGGTCGCGGTGGCATTGCCCGAACCGTTCAGTTCCACGCGATTGGGATTCACCACGGTGCCGTTGTAAGTACCGTCCACCGAGACGAGGGTCATGCTTCTGAAGCTTCCAAGATTTTGCACCGAAATGTTGAGCTGATTCCCCGTGACCGAACCCGGTCCGTAGGGTGTGGTGATACCGCAGCCTTGCTGACCGACCAGGAGGGTTTCGGTTTCGTCCTCGATTTCGGTGGAGTTGCCACATCTGAAGGTGATGTGATCGGTGGCGACCCAATTACCCGCCACGTTTGCACAGGACGGACTCCCCTGGAATCCGACGATGACGAAATTCTGATCGGGTTCGGACCAGCGTAACAGGGCTGTTTGACCGGATTGCGGGAAATGGGCCACGCTGGTTTCGCCGCTGGCGCCACGCAGAAACTCGGACCCCAGGGTGGTGACGGTAAAACTCACGTTGGCGAACGGCACGCCATCAACCAAGGCTTGCAGACTGTGGGAGCCCGTCCCCAAGGTATTCCAGTTGAAGGTCAACCCAAACCCGTTGTCGTCGTCGCCGCAGACCGGGAGGGTGTCGGGTCGGGTGGTGCCGTAGGCCACCTGCAAGCGCAGGCGGTTATCGATCAGCACTTCGACCGTGTGGGCATCGCAGGCCCAACCACGAATGAGACCGATCCCACTTTGGAATGAACCCGTTGTCGGGCTTTCCAGCGTTTGCGCGGCGGCAAGCGAGGGAGCGGCGATCAATCCCAGCCAACCCGTCAGCACGAACCATGAGATCTTGTTCAACACCTTATCCTCCTCATTTGTTTCATCATCACATCGTGATTTGCCGATAGACGGACTTGGCCAGCGCGAGCAACTCGGCGCGATCGATCTCGCCGGCCAGGGCGTAGGAAAGCGACCCTTCGAGCCAGTAGAAGACCGCGACGCCTTCCTCTCGGGCGAACCGAAACGCCGTGGCATGTTCCCGTTCTTCCCGCCGACAGGCATAGAGCACCACGCGGCGGCCGGCGGCGTTTTCGTACATCAGCAGCGCTCCCGGCCCATCGTCGCTCGACAACAACCGCCCTCCGACCAGCAGAAACCCCAGTTGCTCAAGGCGCGGGGCATGGACCGGCGTTCCCAGCCGTTTGGTCAGCCAGGCGACGAGGTGCGGTTCCTGGTCGCCGGGCACCTCGACCGGGTGGCGCACCTCCGGGGTGTAGACGGCATAGGCCATCGCCGCTTCCCGCGCCACCAACGGCACCTCGGCAAGAGGGACTCGGACATCGCGCTCCACCCGCATCCCGATCCAGGTACCGGCCAGCAGGAGAAAGAGGCTGGCGGCGAGGGCGCCGAGCGGGCGGAGCCACCGGCGTGGACGCCTTCGCAGGCGCTTCGGAATTGGTTCCGCCAGGGCCGGATCGTAGAGGGCCCGCAGACCCTCGCGGAGGGCCGCGTAGTCTTCCGCCCGCCGCTTCGCCGCCGGGTTGGCCTCGAGCCAGGCTTCGACTCGTTGCCGGGCGTGCGGCGGAAGCTGACGATCGACGTAAGCGTGCAGATCCTGCAACTCGGGGGATAGCGGTTCCTTCATCACTTGACTCTCCGCAGGATCGGCTTTGGCTCATCCGCCATCCAGTCGCGCAGGCGCTCGCGCGCCCGGTGCAACCGAGACATGACGGTCCCGATGGGAACGCCGACAACGGCCGCGACTTGTTCGTAAGGCATCTCTTCGAGACACACGAGGAGCAGCACCTCGCGCTGCTCGGCCGAAAGCCGCGCCAACCCCCGCTCCAGGTCGCGCAGGTTGAGCCCGGCATCGGCGGGCTGTGGGCGCGAGTCCAAGTAGTCGTCGTGTTCCATCGGCTCGGTCTCGGGTTGTGGGCGTCGCAAGGTATTCACATGGACATTGTGCATCACCGTGAACAGCCAGGCGCGTAGATCAGTGCCGATTTCCCAATGATGAGCCTTGCGCCACGCCCGTTCGAGACAGTCCTGCACCAGATCGTCCGCCGCCTCGGCATTGCGGGTGAGGGCGCGGGCGTAACGCCGCAGCCGGGGGATCTGGCTGGCCAGCAGTTCGCCGGTGATTCCTCCGGTCATGGCGGTCCGCCCTTTCCGTCAGGGCGTGGAGACTCTCGTCCGTTCGGCCAGACCCAAATGAAAATCGAGACGGCCAGCGATCCACCGGGTCGTTGATGCGACCTCCGGGCGCCGCGCCAGCGCCGCGCGTGGCGCCCGGCACTCAAGGCGATGACGCCGTACCCGGACATGGACTTCATCGAATCCCTCCCTTGTTTCATGGCTGGCTGGGTTCGGACCGTGATCGACGCGGTTCTGACCCGACTCATTGAGATGAACACCGCCAACGCCTCGATTATTCCATGCTGATCGGCTTACGCTCGGATTCTCGCTTTCTTTCCTGATCTTCCCGTCGTTTTCGGGCCGATCGGGCGGATTGGAAGCAGCGCGTCATGGCGCCCGAGACATCGGCGTTCGCTTCCCTCGCCCGCTGGCGGGCACGATCTCGAAGCGCAACAAGATCCGATGCGGTTGGTCGTTGGAATAAACGCGTCGGATTGGATGTTCACGTTGGAGAGCGCGGGATTCCGAGCCGAATGAAGCGATGGCGCGAAGGCAACGCGCGACCGCGTCCGCTGTCGGCGAACCTCGTTCTTGGCGTGAAACCATTTTTCGACTATACGGAGGCTCGACGCATGAACAATCGATTGATCTTGGCAGCCACCTGCTGCGTGTTGTTGGGGGCCGGAAGCGGCGCGCTCGCGGACGACCATCGGGGCCACGGATCGGATGATCCACCTGGGTTGGACGACAACCCCGGACATGGCAAGGGACCGAAGCCGAAGTTGACCGAAACCGTCCTCGAATTCCAGACCATGGTGGGAGTCAATGGGATGTTCCTGGGTGCCACCAACCCCATTCGAGGCGTCGATGGCGGCGGTTTGCCCTGGGTGCTCGATGGCGCCAAAGGCGAACTGAAGGACAATGGCAAGCTGGAAGTCGAGGTGGAGGGACTTGTTGTTCCGGGCACCAGTCCCTGCGGTGTGGACTGCAATCCGGCGCCCTTCTTCAAGGCTCTTGTGAGCTGCCTCACAGTCGATGCGGGGATCGAAAACGTAAGCACCACGAATGGCTCTGAGGTCATGATCGGCGATCCCACGAACGGGAACGCCAAGATCGAGGCCATGCTCGATCTGCCCGACCCCTGTATTGCCCCCATCGTGTTTGTCACAAGTCCAACCGGCGCGTGGTTCGCGGTCACCGGCGTCGGCGTCATCCCCGACGGCTCCTGAGCGCCGCTTGCGTCCGCATTCTCGGTTGGAGTACCGCGCGGGCCTGGCTCGCGCGATCCTCGACGATGCCTCGCCGAGCGTCCGAGTTTCCGGCGAGCGGACCACCACGCAACCGTCGTCGTTGGACAACGCCCACCAGGCGGCCATCGAAACGGGGATCAACCACCGACTCAAGGGCCACATGGAAATGGTTGGCATCGATCAGGGCCAGCATGACGACGGCGGGACCGGCCACCAAACCGGCATGAAGAATGCTCTGTTCTAATGGGACTCACGCCCGACCGAACGCGGAGCATCGACGCCGACCGCAAGCGCCAGACCCTGGGTTCAGCGCGCCTTCGGCACGCTCGCCTCCCGTGCCAGTTCCGTGATCCGGCTCCAATCGCCGGCGAGCAACGCGGCCTTGGGCGTCAACCAGGACCCGCCGACGCAGGCCACGTTGGGCAACGCTAGAAATTCCGGCGCGGTTTCCGCCGTGATCCCGCCGGTCGGGCAGAAGGTCACGTCCGGGAACGGCCCGGCCAGCGCCCGCAACATGCCGATGCCGCCCGCCTGCTGGGCCGGAAATAGCTTCAGCTCGCGGAACCCGGCCGCGCGGGCGGCCATCACGTCGGACGGGGTCATCACCCCCGGCAGCAGGGGCAACCCCGTCTCACAGGCGGCCTCGATCAGCGCCGGGGTCAGACCAGGGCTGACGCCGAAACGAGCGCCAACATCCATGGCCTCGGCAAACTCTTCAGGGCGGGTGAGCGTACCCACGCCGACGATGGCCTCCGGCACCTCGCGGGCGATCAGTCGAATCGCCTCCAGCGCCACCGCGGTGCGCAGCGTCACCTCCAGCACCCGCACCCCACCCGCGACCAGCGCCTGGGCCAGGGGCACCGCCTGCGCCAGATCCTCGATGACGAGGACCGGAATCACCGGCCCAACGCGCATGACGTCCAGAACGTTCAGTCTGTTCATGGCACATCCCCTGTGGCCAACGCGAAGTGATCGTGAACCGGTGCGACATGCGGCGTGGAAGTCGTCGTTCCCGTCGGGTTCGAGGTCGCGAAGACACGCGCCCCCTGCTCGGCTCCGGTCGCGTTGGCGCGGAACAGGCCGAACAGTTCGCGTCCCAGGCCGTGTTGGCAGTCGCTCAAATCCACCGGTTCCGGCTGGCGTTCGGCCCACTCCGATGCCGAGACGTGGACTTCGAGCACGCCGCGCTCGCTGTCGAGCCGAATCACATCGCCATCGCGTACCCGTGCCAGCGGCCCACCGGCCAGACATTCCGGCGTGACGTGAATCGCCGCCGGCACCTTGCCGGACGCGCCCGACATGCGCCCGTCGGTCACCAGCGCCACCTGGAAGCCTTGGTCCTGCAACACGCCCAGCGGTGGGGTGAGCTTGTGCAACTCCGGCATGCCGTTGGCGCGCGGTCCTTGATAGCGCAGCACGGCGACGAAATCACGTTGGAGGTCGCCCCGGTCGAATGCGGCCATCAGCGCGTCCTGATCGTCGAACACCAGGGCGGGCGCTTCCACAATGCGATGTTCGGGTTTCACCGCTGAGGTCTTGATCACCGCCCGGCCGAGATTGCCGCGCAACAACTTCAGCCCGCCCTCAGGAGCGAATGGCCGCGTGGCGGGACGCAACACGCTCTCGTCGCCGCTTTGTTTGGGTGCCGGATGCCAAGCCAACACGCCGTTGTCCAAAATCGGCTCCTCGCGATAGCGCGCCAGACCCTCTCCCGCGACGGTGAGCACGTCGCCGTGCAGCAGTCCGGCATCGAGCAATTCGCCGATCAGAAACCCCATGCCGCCGGCGGCGTGGCAGTGATTCACGCCGGCTTGGCCGTTGGGATAGATCCGGGCCAGCAGTGGCACCACCGCCGATAAGTCGCTGAAGTCGTCCCAGTTGATGGCGATCCCGGCGGCCTGAGCGATGACGACCAAGTGCAGGGTGTGGTTGGTCGAGCCGCCCGTCGCCAGCAAGCCGACGATGGCGTTGACCATCGCCCGCTCGTCCACGATCCGCCCGACCGGCAGGTACTCGTCGCCCAGCGCCGTAATCCGAGCCGCCCGCTGGGCCGCCGCTTGGGTCAGCGCGTCGCGCAAGGGAGTGTTGGGAGGGACGAACGCCGCGCCGGGCAGATGCAGACCCATCACCTCCATCAGCATTTGATTCGAATTGGCGGTGCCATGGAAGGTACAAGTTCCCGGTGCGTGATACGCTTTCAACTCCGCCTCCAAGAGGGCATCCCGTCCGATCTGACCCTGGGCGTAAAGCTGGCGAATCTTTGCCTTCTCGGCGTTGGGCAGGCCCGAGGGCATCGGCCCGCCGGGCACGAAGATCGCCGGCAGGTGGCCGAAATGCAAGACGCCGATCAATAGCCCCGGCACGATCTTGTCACAAACGCCGAGGCACAGCACTGCGTCGAACACGTTATGCGACAGCGCCACCGCCGT
>JAGRHI010000136.1:8625-12406 GCA_020445045.1 Candidatus Competibacteraceae bacterium | reverse complement strand
ACGTCGCGCGAGAACAGCGACAGCTCCATACCCGGTTGACCTTGCGTCACGCCGTCGCACATGGCCGGTATCCCGCCAGCGAACTGCGCCACCGAGCCCGCTTCGCGCGCTGCCTGCTTGATCAGGGCGGGAAATCGCTCCAGCGGTTGATGCGCGGACAGCATGTCGTTGTACGAGGAGACGATGGCCAGGTTCGGCCAGCGCGCCTCGCGCAGGACGGCTTTGTCGTTCACGTCGGCGGCGGCAAAGGTGTGCGCCAGGTTAGTGCATGACAGGTTGTTGCGGACCGGGCCGTTGGTGCGGGCGTGCTCCAGTCGCGTCAGATAGGCGGATCGGGTCGGCGCGCTCCGTTGGCGAATCCGGTCGGTGACCGCCGCCACGGTGTGATGAAGGGTCATGGTGAAACCTCCTGGGTCAGAGGGGGCGATGCGACGCCTCCGGTCGGTTCAGTGACGGACAGTTCCCGCTGGAAGGCGGCGATGGCGCGATACTCCGGTTCCAGCTTGGTCGGGATGCTGAGATAAATCAGCGGCAACCGTTGGTAAATTGCCACGTTTCCGGCCATCGGCGCGTGACGGTGGGTCGCGCCGCGATCCCGGCGACCGAGGCCCTCGGTTCCAACGTCAATTTCGCCAGCCGCTGCTTGTGCTCCACGCTGTACCGCCGCCGGCCCGAGGCGTCGATCCGAATCACTCCCAGCGGAAGAACGGCTTTATCCGTCATGACTGCTCGCCTTTCGCTCAGTTGGCTACCCCGCGTATCCGTTTCTCGCATGTCCACGGCTTTCCCAGGCGTCCAGACGGTTTAAAGCGTTTGCTTACGACAATCGGATGCTTGCGCCCGCTAATCACGCTGGCGCACGTAAAGCCGATATTCCTTGCCGCCATCATTCCGTAACCTTCGGCCTCTCCACATCACTTTCCAACCCAAAAATTCGCTCTCTGGCTCATTTTTGCGTTGTAACGCCAGCACCATTGGGCAAGAAATTTCCTCAAACTCCTTAAGCAGCACAATACGGCCACCATGCCAATATTGGATCATCGACGGGAGGGATTCACCAATCCAATAGCCGTCCATGCATTCATCTTTTTCAGGCAATGTGTCCACCGTCCGTATTAGACTCGCCAGCATGCCACGTTGGCTCTTAGTGTTATCGATCCACGGTAGCAACAGCGTAAAAATGGTAGTCCAGACCGCCGCCATCCCCACCAGCCAGATATAGGCTGTATGCCGCGCATCCCGTGCGTTCAAGCGAAAAGAAGCCAGCCAGAACAGTGTAATCGCTACCGCCATCATGCATGCGATGGTTTGAGTTCCCGGCGTGAAATCCAGCGAAATCCATCGATTGGCAAATTCAGCGAGGAAAGGGAACGGGCGTTCTTGCAGCGATATACCGGGGATATGGATGCTCCACCAAATCGCCCAAACTCCTATCACCATCGCGCTGAACAACAGTCGCGCAAATCCATTCCATCCCACCAAAAACCAGGCGGGCAGACGCAAAAGCACGGGAGCGGCAAGCAGCGCGAACGAGGAAAATAACGGCAGGAGATAATGAACGCGGCCGGACGCGGAGAGAAAAAGTAGCGTCATCCCCATCACGATCACCAGGAGTGGCAGCAGGAAAGCAGGTGCCCGCCAGTCACGCCACGACGTCGTTAGCACCCCGACCACCGCGAGTGGGAAGGCGGGGAACACGAACCACGGGGTATTTTCGACGAAATAGAACGGCCTATTCGCGGCTCCCAACCATTTCACGGAAAAGCCTAGGAACCGACCCACATTATTGTTCCAGAACCATTCCACAAACTGCGGATAATCGCGTAGATACAACAGCACCGGCCACAACAGAAAGGGAAGCATGGCCAGCGCCGCCACGCCTATCGCCGCCGCGGTATTCCGCGAACGTAGTGACGGCACCAGCACCAGCAGCGCAAGCCCAACCATGCTCAGCATCGCGGGCACGAAAAACCCCTTGGACATGAGCGCCATCCCCGTACCCACTCCCATCCATAGCCCGGCACCGCGCCACCGCTCGGGCGCGCACAGCAGCAGCGCAATCCCATACACCGCGATGGTGGTACCGGTGTAGAAAGCCACATCGGTCGTCATCTCGTGCACATAGCGCACCATGCCTATCGAACCGAGAAACAGCGACAGCGTGATCCAATCCAGGACACGACGCTCCTCATCAGGATGCGCCGCAAACAACCGTTGGCTGGTCTTCCACAAAAATACTAAACATAGCAATAGATAAGGGATAATGGCCAGCCGCGCGGCATCATGCAGGGGCAACGTGTCACCAAACAGATGACAGAAAATCGCCGCCGTCCAGTAATACAGCGGTGATTTCTCCATGAAGGGCAGACCCGCATTGGTCGGCACCAACCAGGTTCCAGTGGTGTAGTAATGGTAAATAATGCCGAAACCATAGGTCTCATCGCCCGTCCAGGGATCATGGCCAATCGTGCCCGCGAGTAAAAACACAGCGACCATCGCACACCACTCCCAAGCAAGCAGGGTGTGGAGAGAGGGGGGGAAATGAATGCGCATCAACGAAAACCCTTAATGACTGAACAAACATTTGGTGGATCTCACCACCTATCGGTTCGGTATTGTCAAGTTAACGAATCGACCTTTCGGAATTTCCCATGTATGAAACTATTTTTTTGGCGTCCTATGGGGTAAATACCTGCCGATGAGCGGCTGTTGCGACGCCGGGTGTTGGGGGAAGGCTGAGGTTTCAACGTTGTCGTTACCGGCCGGCCGACAGCGAACTGTCCTGCCCGATTCGCCGGTGGACCGTGCCGGTGAAGAGCGCGAGCAGCGTCGATCCGCTGCGTACCTCGACCCGATAGACCGCCGTGCGTCGCCCCAGGCGCGCCTCGGTGGCCAGCGCTTCGACCGCCACCCCGGCTTGACTCGCGTGCAAGTATTCCAGATGGGCGGCGAGCGCCACCGCCAGGGTCCCACGCGAATTGGACGCCAGGGCGAGGGCGGCGGCGGCCACGGCGTACAGAAAGCGGCCATGCGCCGAACCCCAACTGTTGAACAACTCCGGCCGGATGGCGCCCCACCCCCGCGCCTGTCCGGGCTTTGGCACTTCACCTTGCAGGCCCAACGTGATCATGAAGGGGGCCAACCTACGTGCTTACCCTTGCGCAACGTTCGACGAAACGGACACCCGCCGGCTGTGTCGCGGCTCGCGATTAAGAAGCCGTCTTGAAAAAACCCGATTGATGTTCCGTTTTCGAAGAGTTCGAAGAGCGACAGGCCCGAGCACTTCGCGTTCAACCCGTTGGTGGAAACCATCATCCATCATCGGGCGAGCATTCATTCAGCCCTTGAGGAAACCGTCCGATGCAAGGCCATGCCCTGCCATGCCTTACCCGATTCCGGGAATTCGCTTTCACCCAGCGCCTGGTCACCAGCAACGGCTCACGCCCGCCGGTGGACGCGGTGTGGCGACTCCAGCCGTGTCCTGACGATCAACCACCGAATCCGTTGCGGAAGACAGCCCGCCGCGATTTCCGAAGCCGTCGGGTTCTCCGGGAACGCTGATGGCGGGGTTGCGCCTGGATGGTTTATCCACCATGTTGCTGCGGGAGGTCGATTTGACCCTGGTGGCGGGCGAAAGAATCTTTCTGTCCGGCGCATCGGGCTCGGGCAAGAGCCTGTTGCTGCGCGCCGTCGCCGATCTGGATCCGCATCGCGGCGAAGTCTGGCTCGATGACCTGCCCCGCTCCCGCTTGACGCCGCCGGAATGGCGCCGCCGGGTGGG
>JAGRHI010000136.1:2492-8582 GCA_020445045.1 Candidatus Competibacteraceae bacterium | reverse complement strand
GAAACCGTCGGCGAGCATTGGCGGGCGCCGGCCACCGGCTCTCCGATCGAACCCCTGCTTGCCGCCCTGGGCTTCGAGGTCGACGTGAGCGGCTGGGCCATCACTCGGCTGTCCACCGGCGAACGCCAGCGTCTGGCGCTGGCGCGTCTGCTGCTGAACCAGCCTCAAGCCCTATTGCTGGACGAAGCCACCGCCAACCTGGACTCGGTTAACCGGGAGCGGGTGGAGACGGTGCTGGAGGACTATCGCGCCGCTTACGCCGCCGCGGTGCTGTGGGTGAGCCACGATCCCGAGCAACGGGTCCGCCTGGGTGGACGGCGGCTGGCCATTCGCGGAAACCGGCTGGAGTCCGAGCCATGAACCTGATCGCCTTGAGTGCCTGGGATCTGGTCCTGGCCGCCGGTCTGGTGATGGTGTTGGCCGCGCTGTCCTGGCGGCTGTGCCTGGGTGTCGGGCGGCGGGTACTGGTCGCCGCGCTGCGCGGCGCGGTGCAATTAATGCTCGTTGGCCTGGTTTTGAAGCAGCTATTTGCCCAGGCCAACCCGGTGCTGATCGGGCTCATCGTCCTGGTCATGTGGTCGGTGGCGGGTTGGGAAGTGCAAAGTCGACAGAAACGCCGCTACACCGGACCCTGGGGCTATGGCATCGGCACCCTCTCCCTGTTTCTGTCGTCCTTCAGTGTCACTCTGCTGGCGTTGCTGGTGATTATTCAAGTTGAGCCCTGGTATCAGCCGCGATACCTGATCCCCCTGCTGGGCATGTTGCTGGGCAACACCATGAGTGGAGTGGCCATCGCCCTGGACCAATTGACCCGTCAGGCCTGGGACGCTCGGGGTTGCATCGAAGCCCGATTGCTGCTGGGGGCGACCTGGGAGGAAGCCATCGCCGACCCGCGCCGCGAGGCGCTGCGTTCCGGGCTCATTCCCATCGTCAACGCCATGGCCGCGGCCGGCCTGGTGAGTTTGCCCGGCATGATGACCGGTCAGATCCTGGCCGGCAGTCCCCCCCTGGAAGCGGCCAAATACCAACTCCTCATCCTGTTTTTGATCGCTGGCGGTACCGGATTGGGAACGATGGCGGCGGTCTGGGCCGGTTCACGACGCCTGTTCGACGACCGTCAGCGCCTGCGTCTGGATCGGCTGACCGCGGATCGCCGATAAGCGGAACCCACGGCTTCGAGCCGCGTGGCACACGAGTCATGGACGCGGTTGTCAACGCCGGCGCGGGCGGTGGGCCAACGGCGCGTTTGCCCAATGCCCGCCGCGTCGCCCCATGGATTGCGCCGAAGTGCATCGGGCGGGACAAGGCGAACGGGCGGAAGTCCGACAAAGCGTCCATGTGTTCCCGCAACCATTCCAGGTAGTATTGCGTCCGGGCCGCCGGGCGCTTGCCAAGCAGGATCAGCCGCGCGAAATCCTTGCAACCCGCCGCCCGCGCGATGGCTTCCCCTGCCCCGGCGTCATTCGCGGCGGTTTTGGGTACGGTCAAGCCGCGCCAACTCACTGGAATGGGCTGGGGTAAGACGATGCTTTTCCGCTGATCAGTACTGGTGTGACCTGAGTGCGGGTTTCCCGAACAACACCCCGGTTGGGGATAAATCGGATCGACAAGGGATGACGAACAACCACAATCCCATCGGGGTGTTCGATTCCGGGGTGGGCGGACTATCGGTGCTTCAGCACGTCCGCGCCGCCTTGCCTCGGGAATCGTTATTGTACGTGGCCGATTCGGGCCATGCGCCCTATGGCGGCAAGCCGGTCGATTTCATCGTGCGCCGTGCGCTCGCCATCACCGAATTCCTGCTGGAGCGGAAGGCCAAGGCGGTGGTGGTGGCCTGCAATACCGCCACGGCGGCGGCCATCGCCCAATTGCGCGCCTGTTTTTCCGTTCCGATCGTCGGCATCGAACCCGCGCTCAAACCGGCCGTGGCCACGACCCGATCCGGCGTGGTCGGCATTCTGGCCACCGGCAACACCGTTCGCAGCGACAAGTTCGCCGCCCTGCTCGACCAGCACGGCCAGCGGGCGCGGGTGATCGTGCAGCCCTGTCCAGGGCTGGCCGATTGCGTGGAACGAGGCGAGCAGCACGGTCCGCGCTGCCAGATGCTGCTGACGCGCTACCTGCGACCGCTGCTGGCCGAAGGCGCCGATACCCTGGTGCTGGGCTGCACCCATTACCCGTTCCTGATTCCGGCGATCCAGCGGCTGGCCGGTCCGGCGGTCGCCATTCTCGACCCCAGTCCGGCGGTGGCTCGGCAATTACGCCGCCGGCTGGAAACCGGGGGTCTGCTGGCCAGAGAGCCCGTGACCGGCGGCGTGCGATACTTCAGCAGCGGCCCGCCCGAACCGACCGCCGGGTTGATGGCCCGCTTGCTGGAACATCCGGTCAAGCTCGAAACGCTGCCCGAGCAGGTGCGCCACGACACCCTGGAACGCTTAAGACCTGAAACTTGAAATCTCGAAAACTTTCCGAAGGAGCCCACCGCCATGCAGCAGGAATCCGGTCTTCCCCTGGCCGACAGCAACCCGGACCCCCGGCGCTTTCCTTGCACGCAGTGCGGCGCGTCGCTCGAATACGCCCCCGGTACCGAGGTACAGCGCTGCGCCTACTGCGGCCATGAAAATCGCATTGTCGTTGCCGCCACGCCCATCGAAGAGCAGGATTTCCGGCAAACGCTGCGCGATCTGGCCAATACCGCGACCGTTCGAGAAAGCGTTTCCATCCACTGCGATTCCTGCGGGGCCACCTACAGTTTCGATGCCGCCGTGCACGCCGGGGAATGCCCGTTTTGCGGCGCGCCGGTGGTGGCGAAGACCGGGCTGCACCGCGAGTTGCGGATCCAGGCGTTGCTGCCGTTCAAGATCGAACGCGAGCAGGCCCGCGCGGCATTCCGCCAGTGGCTCGGCGGCCTATGGTTCGCGCCCGGCAAGCTCAAGGATTACGCCCGCGACGACGCTCGCCTGACCGGTATGTACGTGCCCTACTGGACCTACGACGCCGACACCACCACCCGCTACCAGGGCGAGCGCGGCGACAACTATCAGGTACAGGAAAGTTACCGCGCCATGGAGGACGGCCGGGAGGTCGTGCGCACGCGCCTGGTGACCAAGGTCCGCTGGAGCCCGGCGGCGGGCGTGGTCTCCCGATTTTTCGACGATGTGCTGGTGCTGGCCAGCCGCTCGTTGCCGCGCGAAGTCACCGAACGTTTGGAACCCTGGGATCTGGCCCAACTGCTGCCCTATCGGGAAGAGTATCTCAGCGGGTTTCGCAGCGAGATGTATCAGGTGGAGCTGGATCAGGGTTTCGAGCGCGCGCGCGAGATCATGGCGCCCACCATCCAGCGCGACATCCAGCGCGACATCGGCGGCGACCATCAGCGCATCCACGCCGCGGACACCCGCTATGGCAAAATTCGCTTCAAGCACATCCTGCTGCCGATATGGATGTCGGCCTTCCGTTTTCGCGACCGGGTCTACCGCTTCGTGGTCAACGGTCGTAGCGGCGAGGTGCAGGGCGAGCGGCCCTATAGTCCCTGGAAAATCGCCTTCGCCATCTTGTTGGGGTTACTGCTGCTCGGCGGCGGCATCGCGGTCTGGCAACATTACGAGGAAGGTGCCCGGAGTCGGCCACAATTCGACTATCGGCCCCGGTTGGGCGCCAGTCCACGCGAGTGCGGCGAGAACGCCGCCGACACGGTTTGCGGATTGCCGGTGGCATGGGGATGGTCCTCTGTCACGCGACCTATCGGGTGAAGGTCTTGCGGGAAACGCTGTCGGCATGGGGCGCCGCGTTCGCCGCCCACACCTCGACTGCTCAGGGAATCCCCAGCACTTTATGGGTTTGCAGGCTCAACCGCCACTGCGGATGAGCCAAGCAATAGGCGACGGCGGCTTGGGTATGGGCGTCCTGGTCGGGACCGTCCAGCGGTTGCAAGAAGAAGTACCGGAATGCCAAATCCACGAAACACGCCGGTTGTGCTTCGGGTTCGGACTGGGGATACACCAATTTCAATTCATCGCCCTGAACGAGTCTCAAGGCCGCATCGGCCTTGGGGCTGACGCAGATCCAGTCCAGGCCGGGCGGGGCCGCCAAGGTGCCGTTGGTCTCCACCGCCACCTCGAAGCCCCGGTCGTGCAGGGCGGCAATCAGCGGTTCGTCCACTTGCAGCAGCGGCTCGCCGCCGGTGCAGACCACGTAAGGCCGGGCTCGCGGCGCCTCGGCGGGCCAACGAGCGGCGACGGCGGCGGCCAGCGTGTCCGGCGTGGCGAATTTTCCCCCGCCCGGTCCGTCGGCGCCGACGAAATCGGTGTCGCAGAACCGGCACACGGCACTCGCCCGATCCACTTCCCGGCCACTCCACAAGTTGCAGCCGGCAAACCGGCAGAATACCGCCGGCCGGCCACTGTGGGCGCCTTCGCCTTGCAGGGTGTAGAACAACTCCTTGACCGCGTAGCTCATGCGCGGATCGTCAGACCGGCAGCGCCGGCCCCTCCTCCCCCCAGCACAGCAGCGCGCCGCAGCCGGGGGTTTGCTCCAGGTCGATGCGATCCAAGGGTAGCCCGCAATCGGCCAGCGCGGCTTTGATCCAGCGCAGCAGGCCGGCCGGATCGGCATCGTCCAACCCCGGTAATTCATCCAGCCGGTGATGGTCGAGTGCTCGGTAAATCGGCTCGAACCGGGCTTTTACCTCGCCATAGTCGACCGTCCAACCCCGGACCTCGTCCAGCGGCGCGGTCAGGTGCAAGCGGATTCGATAGCTGTGCCCATGCAACCGGCGGCGCGGGTCGTCCGCCGGCGCCCGCCGCAGGCGCAGGGCGCTATCGAAGGTTCGTTCCTTCCAGATACGGTAATGCCGGCCGTCGTAATGGCAACCGGCGGTGGCGGTTTCGTAGACCGTGACCCAGGATAACGGCGAGAGTCGCGGCCGCAGGCGCTCCCACAGCCAGCCGGCCAACCGTTCGCTGGTCGGGTTGTCCAGGCCGGGCAACTCGTTGAGACAGGCATGGTGCAGTTCGGTGTGCAGCGGTGCCCACAGCGCGTCGATCCGGTCGTAGTCCACCCCAAGATCGCGGTTGCCCAGATCCTGATCGACATGCAGGATGACCTCGAAACCGTGACCGTGCATTCGCCCGCAAGGATGGCCGGGCGGAACGTGAGGCAACTGGTGGGCGGCCTCGAAGCGAAAGCGCCGCCAAAGGTGGGCGTGATCGCGATCGTCCAAATCGACGCCCCGGTCGCGGGTGCTGTGAATGCCGACGCTGGCGAGGCCGGGCAAGTCCAGATGCGTCCGTAGCCAGCGGGCCAGATTTTCGTCGGTCGGCGACGGCAGATGCTCGTTGAGGAGGGCGTAGTCCAGTGGCGCCACCACCGCCCGCAGCCGCTCGGTCAGCACATCGCTTTCGGCCCCTGGAAACGACGCCACCGCCGGGGGGAATTCGGCCCGAACCCGCGCCAGGAAGCTGTGTCCGTGCAAGCGGCGGGCGCGGTGGCCCGCCGGCAGGATGTCGACCTGCCTGGCCGCTTCGAAGGGGGCGGCCGCCGTGAAGTACAGCCGCTCGCTCATGGCGCCGGTTCCCGGAACCGTTCCAGCAGGGGATCGGGAATGCCGGCTTCGGCGAAACCCTTGGCGCGCAGTTGACAGGCCGGACAGACCCCACAGGGGGGTTGCAGGCCATTGTAACAAGTGTGGCTATCGGCCAACGCCGGCAAGGCACCGAGGTCGCGGGCCATCCACACCGTTTCCGCCTTGGACTTGAACATCAGCGGGGTATGGATGGTGATTTCGTACTCCATCCCCAGCCGGATGGCCTGCTCCAACGCCTGGAGCGTGGCCCGCCGGCAGTCGGGATAACCACTGTAGTCGGTCTGGGCCACGCCGGTGACCAGATCGTGAATCCCGCGTGGATAGGCGAAAGCGGCGGCAAAGGTCAGGAAGATCAGGTTGCGCCCCGGCACGAAGGTGGCGGGCAATTGGGTCCGGGCGTCCACGCCGGCTTGCACCGCGATGCCGGGATCGGTCAGGGCGCTGCCGCCCAGGGCGGCGAAGGTGTCGATCGGCAGCACGACGTGCGGGACGCCGGCCCGGGCGGC
>JAGRHI010000136.1:0-2445 GCA_020445045.1 Candidatus Competibacteraceae bacterium | reverse complement strand
AGGTGATGGCCTCGACCTGACCGGCACCGAACCGGTCCAACGCCCAATACAGGCAGGTGGTGGAGTCCTGCCCGCCGGACAGGATGACAAGGGCAGGGTTCATGGACGGTATTGCTCGGCGCGAGGGTGCTCGGTCATGGATCAGGGCTATCGGGATACTGGCGCCGCGATCGGGCGGAGAAGACGAAGCGGATCGGTGTCGTCATGGCGGTGGTCGAACTCAAATCAAGAAACTCTCTTGGCGTCTTTCTTGGATTTCTTTTCGGCTTTTTTCTCTTTCAGGGTCTTGGTCGGTTTCTTCTTGGTTTCTTTCTTGATATCGGTGCCTTTACTCATGATTTTCTCTCCTTGGGATCTCGCGTGATTTTTGATTTCCCCGGCGTTCGGTTGGACCGGGGTTCCACCGGCGCGGGGCTGGAGGTGGCGGCTCTGTTTCCCGCGTCTTATAGACCCAGCTTACCTTGCTTTGGACGGCCCGCTCCAAAAAAAAGTCGGCGGTGATGAATCCAAATCGCGTCGTGCCGCGTAAGTAGGATTACAGCCGCTGACCATGCGGCCACCTTCAACCCAAGCGCCGTAAAGGAGCATCGACCATGAAAACTTTCATCGCCATCACCAGCTTTGCCCTGACAATCGGTCTGTCCGGGGTGGCTCACGCCGGTTTCAACGACCAGGGTCCGATGATCGACACCACTCCCGCCCGCGCGGCCCGGCAGGATCTGAGCCAGGTGCCGGTCGTCCATGGCTTCAACCAGCAGAGCCACCACGCCGTGGCGGCAACACCCGCCTCTCGTCGCGGCAACGACGCGATGACCTTGGGCACGAACTGCGAGTTGAACCCGCGCTTCGGTTTCCAGAACAGCAATTCGGGCGTGAGCTGCTAAGGCTCACGGATTCGGTGGAACCGCCCCGGATCGCCGCCATCCCCGCAAAGGGTCGTGGCGTCGGGACGGCATCAACATCCAACCAATTGATTCATCTTTGGAAGGATACGGTATCCGACTCCGGTTACTATTCTGATGCATGGCTTGCCGGGGAGGGATGGAGTCCACTCGCCGTTTCCGAGAACTCGCCATCTTCATCTCTGCATCAAGGTGGCACATCTTCCGCTTGGGGAAAACCGCCGAACCCGGATGAAATGGGTTGCCCGCCGAATGGAGTCGGTCGAGTCGGCATGACTTGACCTGAGCGGCGCATTTCGGACAGCATCCCACTACTTCCTCCTGACGAGCATCCATCCTCATGCGACCTCTTTCCCCCGCCGGCCAGCAGGCGATTCACGATCTGGCCCAACGGCACGGCTTCAGTCCAGCGGCCGTCCACTGCATGCTCGAAGCCGTGATCAACGGTAACGGCAGCATGGCGCAGTTCAACCACCCCGAATTCGGCGGCTCCGGCCAATGGATGTCGGGCGGCATGACCATGGTGTCGGATCTGTTCAACCACGCCCTGAAAAGCCGGGTCGATGGCTTGTGCAGCGAACTCTCCAGCCTGATCGCCCAGCAGCCCGGCCTGATACAGAGCGGCAGCTTCCAGTCGCAGAGTCAGGGCGGCGGCCCTGGCCAGCAGCAAGCCAGTTATGGTGGCGGCCAGCAACAAAACAGCAGCGGCGGCCAGCAACAGCAGCAGAGCGGCACCGGACCGGTCGGGCCGGTCAGCCTGTTCGTGCCCCCCGCCGCCGACGCGGCCGGCGACTGGTGGGGTAGCAGTCTGCGTTGGCCGAACAGCACCGGCGCCCAGAACGGGGTGCGCTATGCCTACTTTGCCCAGGCACGACGCTTGGCCATCGAAGTCGGCGGCCGAGTGACAATCTACGATACGCTGGATCATCAGATCGGCGGGTTCTCGCAACAGCAAGGCTTCGGCGGATCGCTGACCTTCTCCAGCCAGTACGGGCTGGTGGAGGTCGCGAGCCTGCCGGTCGTGTCGGTCGATGGCGCCCCCCCGCCGGAGGCCCCGGCCGAATGGGCGCCGCCGCCCGCGCCGTCCGACGGCAACCCGGCGCCGTCGGGCCGAAGCCAGGACGATCTCTTTGCCCTCATCGAGCGTCTCGCCGACCTGCGCGCCAAGGGGATTCTCAGCGACGAGGAATTCGCGGCCAAGAAGACGGAGCTGCTCAGCCGGCTCTGATACGGCCCTGCATCCGGCGCGGTCAACCCTCCCGAGACGGGCCATCCGCCAACGGCGGGAATTCGGGATGGGATGCCTCCTGGCGGCGCACGGCGGGGTTGTAGTGCAGACAGTTGGGCACGCAGTCACACTCGAAGGCGATCTTCATCGGCGCGATCCGGCCCTCGTTCTTGAGTTGGAACAAGCGGGGCACCACCCGGTCGCGCAGGGTTTCCGGGTCGATGGTGTTGACGTAGATCTTGGTGCCGCCCTCGAAACCGGCCGGGGTCGATACCCGCCACTTGATCAAGACCCGCCACGGCATGGGCACGTCCA
>JAGRHI010000135.1 GCA_020445045.1 Candidatus Competibacteraceae bacterium | reverse complement strand
ACCACCACGGTATCCGCCCGGATTTCCACCACCAATCCCTGGACAATGGCGCCGGGCTGCATCTGCTTATCGACCAGGCTCTGTTCAAACAGTTCGGCAAAACTTTCGGTCATGGGTTATAGCTCAAAAACCGGCGGCGCGAGCCGCCACGGGTTGGTTTGCATGAGGTTCGGCGACGCAGAGCGCCCGAACCGGTTTCGAGTGACTGCGTTTCCGCCACGGCGGAAACCTTCAGGGCTTGCGCCCAGAGCGCCCAGTCCCGGCACTCGGTCAATTCGGTAACGTCAAAGCGTAGCCAAGGGCGCCGCCGACGTAAAGGCCAAACCCCTAGGGGATTACCGTTACCGCCAGTCGGCGAACCGCAAGCGCCAGCGCCCACTCGCAAACCTCTGTCACGTTCAAGCGAGTGGTATCCAGCATTTCCGCATCGGCGGCGGGTCTAAGCGGCGCCACCGCGCGGCGGGCATCGCGAGCGTCGCGTTCGGCGATCTCCTCAACAAGGCCGGCAAGGTTAGCATCCATGCCTTTTTCAATCAACTGCTTATACCGTCGGCGGGCGCGCTCCTCGGCGCTGGCGTTCAGGAACAGTTTGAGTCCGGCTTGCGGAAACACCACCGTACCCATATCCCGGCCGTCGGCGATCAGACCAGGGGGGCGGCGGAAATCCCGTTGCCGTTGCAACAGCGCGGCGCGCACCGCCGGCAGCGCCGCCACCTGGGACGCGGCATTACCGGCGGCTTCGCCGCGCAGGATATCGCCCACGTCCACACCGTCCAGCACTATCCGTGAAGTTCCCGCAACGTCGGCCACGAAAACCGCGTCCAGCGCGACAGCCACCGCCGCTACCCGGGCCTCGTCTTCCAACGACAGCCCACGACGCCGCGCCGCCAGCGCGGTCAGGCGGTACAACGCGCCGCTGTCGAGCAGATGCCAACCCAACCGCGCCGCCAGCCATTGGCAGAGTGTGCCCTTGCCAACCCCGCTCGGCCCATCAATGGCGATCACCGGCGCTTCGTCGCTCATGCCGCCTCCCGCGCCATCAAATTCAGCCCGGCGGCGCGGGCCAAAGTCATAAAATCGGGAAAGGAGGTATTGACATTGGCGCAATCGCGGATCGAGAGTGGATCGCGGGACCGCAGCGCGGCCATGGCGAAACTCATGGCGATGCGATGATCGCCATGGCTGTCGACCGTGCCGCCGGACAGCACGCCACCTTGGATGACGATGCCATCCGTGGTCGGCCCAGCGGCGATACCCAGTGCCGTCAAACCGTCGGCCATCACCTGGATACGATCGCTTTCCTTGACGCGCAACTCCTCGGCGCCGGTCAGCACGGTGATGCCCTTGGCGCAGGCGGCGGCGATAAACAATGCGGGAAATTCGTCGATGGCCAACGGCACCAAATCCTCGGGGATGCGGACGCCATGCAGCGGCGCGTGGCGCACCCGCAGGTCGGCCACCGGCTCGCCGCCGGCCAGTCGCCGGTTCAGCACCTCGATATCGGCCCCCATCAGGCGCAGGATATCGAGCACCCCGGTGCGGGTCGGGTTGACGCCGACGTGTTCCAGCAGCAGATCGGAACCTGGCGCGATACTGGCGCCGACCAGGAAGAACGCCGCCGAGGAGATGTCCGCCGGCACGTCGATTTCGGTCCCCGCGAGCCTCCCGCCCCCGGCGATCGCGACGATGCGGTCGCCCTCGCGCGCCAGCGGATAGCCGAACCCTGCCAGCATGCGTTCGGTATGGTCGCGAGTCGGCGCCGGCTCGGTGATCCGGGTGACGCCCGCAGCGTAGAGCCCAGCCAGCAGCAGGCAGGACTTGACCTGGGCGCTGGCCACCGGCAGTGAATAATCGATACCGGTCAAGCGCTGGCCACCATGCATCCGCAATGGCGCGGTGCCTGATTCGGTGGCTTCGATACGCGCGCCCATGAGCGCCAGCGGTTCCGTCACCCGCCGCATCGGCCGGCGGTTGAGCGAAGCATCGCCGGACAGCACCGTGTCGAAAGCCTGCCCGGCCAGAAGGCCGCTCATCAAGCGCATCGAGGTGCCGGAATTACCCATGTCCAGTGTGCCAGTCGGCGCGCGCAAGCCGTGCAGGCCAACGCCATGCACGGTCACACGGCCCTGGTCCGGGCCGTCGATGCGCACACCCATGGCGTGGAAAACCCGCAACGTCGCCAGACAATCCTCGCCTTCCAGAAAACCGGTCACGGCGGTCATGCCCTCGGCCAACGCGCCGAGCATGATGGCGCGGTGAGAAATCGATTTGTCGCCGGGCACCCGCAAGCGCCCACGCAACGCGCCGCCGGGTTCTACGGTAAAGGTCAGGTCGGTCATGGGAATCTTGGATCGGAGATTGAGTTGAATGGCGGTGCGAATCGGATCAAAACAGGTCGCGCAGATCGAGGTCGAGATCCGGGAAGGCCAGTGGAGCTAGTCGTATGGGCGGACTCAGACGCAGCGACTCTCGATAGCGATCCGCTTGCGGCTGACGATGTACATCCACAACGTTTAGAACCAGATCGACGATCCAGACTTCGGCAATGCCATGCCGCGCATACAACGGCAGCTTGACTTCTCGATCGTAGCGCAGCGAGGAATCGGCCACTTCAATGATCAGCAGCACATCACTAGCTTGAGGATGGCGCGTTTTATAGAAATCGGCGCGAGGCCGCAATAGTGCCACATCGGGCTCTGGTTCGGAGCATTGATCGAGTGCCACTGGGTTCTGTATCCAAACGATCGCCCGATCTCCGATCGCCCGTACCCACAATCGGGACAGGTAACTGACCGTCCCCGCGTGCAAACTGCCAATCGGCGCCATATCGAAGATTTCCCCTTCGATCAATTCCACATGGGCGTCTTCCGCCAAAACGCCCGTCATGCCCATCCGGTGATAGTCCGCCACCGTCAAGCGATGCCGGGGTAGCCAGTCCAGAACCGCGTTCATGGCCTCATTACTCCAGATACAGGTTATCGCGGGCGCGCTTGGCCCGCTGGAACATGGCAAGAACAGCGGCGCGGTCGTCGGCGCGGATCGCCTCGGCCAGCCGCGCCAGATCAGTACTGAACAGCGCGATCATCTCCAGCAATTGCTCACGGTTGGCCACACAGATATCGTGCCACATTTTCGGGTCGCTGGACGCAATGCGGCTGAAATCGCGGAAGCCGCCGGCGGCGTAGCGAAAAATCTCCGCCCGGTCGTCGAGCCGCGCCAGGGTATCGACCAGGGTGTAGGCCAGCATATGCGGCAAGTGGCTGGTGGCGGCCAGCACCGCGTCATGATGGCGCACGCCCATGTCCACCACCTCGGCGCCGGTCAACTCCCACATCCGCCTGATCAGATGATGCGAAGCGGCGGCGGTTTCCGCCAGCGGGGTCAGGATCACCCGCCGGCCTTGAAACAGGGTGGCGAACGACGCCTCCACCCCGCTCTGCTCGGTGCCGGCGATGGGATGGCCAGGCACGAAACGCGGCGGGACATGGCCGTAAATCCGCTCGACGTCCGCCACCACGCTGCCCTTGGCGCTGCCGACATCGGTCACCACCGCGGCGGGGGCCAAATGCGGGACGATGGCGCGCAACACCGGTTCGATGGCGCCCAACGGCACGGCGATGACCACCACATCGGCATCGGCCACCGCGCGAATGGGATCGGTGTCATAGCGGTCTATCACGCCCAACCGCACGGCGGCGCGCAGATTGTCCTCGCCACGCCCGGAACCGACCACCTCGCCCACTTCGCCGGCCTGCCTGAGCGCGCGGGCCAACGACCCGCCGATCAGGCCGACACCGATCACGCACAAGCGCTGGATCAACGGTTGCTCCGTCGCCATATCAACCTCGCAATATGTCGTGCATGGCTTCGATCCAGCGCGCGTTTTCCGCTTCGGTGCCGATGCTGATCCGCAGATGGCGCGGCAAGCCGTAGTTGTCCACCGGACGGGCAATGACGCCGCGCTTCAGCAATTCCACGAATACCTCCCGTCCCGGCTGGCCCAGATCCACGCACAGGAAGTTGCCGACCGATGGCAGCCAGCTCAGACCCCATTGCCGGCAAGCGTCCCGCAATTGCTTCATGCCAGCGCGATTGACCGCCCGACCGCGCTCCAAGTGCGCGACATCATCCAGCGCCGCCGCCGCCGCGACCAGCGCCAGGCTATTGACGTTGAACGGTTGGCGTACCCGGTTCAGCAGATCGGCCACCTGAGGATGGGAAACCGCGTACCCGACCCGCAACCCGGCCAAACCGTAAGCCTTGGAGAAAGTGCGGGTGACAACAAGATTGGGGAAACGGTCGAGCCAGCGCAGGGCACTGGGACAGTCCGCCTCGGTCTCGACGTATTCGCTATACGCCTCGTCCACCACCATAATGACCCGTTCGGGCACAGCTTCCAGCAAGGCTTCCAGTTCCGCCGTTTTCAACCAGGTGCCGGTGGGATTGTTGGGATTGGCGATAAACATCACCCGAGTCCGATCACTGATCAGCGCCAGCATGGCCGCCGGATCGTGACCGTGGGGCATGGCGTGGCCGGGCGGATTGGCCTTGGCGACGCGCGCGGTCGCGCCGATGGCCTGGGTGACGATGGGATAGACGGCAAATGCGTGTTCGGAAAATATCGCCTCGTGCCCAGGCGTCAGAAAGGCCCGCGCCACCAGTTCCAGCACATCGTTGGAACCGTTGCCGAGCGTCAACGCCGAAGTCGGGATACCGAGTTTGGCGGACAGCGCCGCTTTAAGCTCGAAGCCGTTGCCGTCGGGGTAGCGGGCCAGATCACCCAGCGCTTCCCGCACAGCGGTCATGGCCTTGGGGCTGGGACCGAGCGGATTCTCGTTGGACGCCAGCTTGACGATGTCGCTCAGGCCATATTCCCGGCGCAATTCGCTCTCCGGCTTACCGGGCTGATAGGGTTGCAGGGTGCGCACGCCGGGAGCGGCGAGAGAGAGGAAATCGCAGGACATGGAAAATGAGTTCCTTTGAGTTTGCGGATCGCTGCTCGTACCAAGGCAATGAAGCACTGCCCCGTTCAAACCACTTCGACGCCACACGCCGATCCCCCCGAATCCAGGAAGGAAAAATCAGGGTCGCCGCCCGCCGACCTCAAAGCACACCCTTCGGATATGAGCCCAGCACCCGAAACAGGCTGGCCTGCTCGCGCAGTTCGGTGAGCGTGCTGGCCACTGGCTCGTCCTGGGCATGGCCATCCAGATCGATGAAGAACACGTAATCCCACATGCCACGCCGCGAGGGCCGCGACTCGATACGGTTCATGCTGACCTTGTTCCGGGCCAGTGGCTCCAGCAGATTGAATAGCGCGCCGGGCCGATTGAGCGAAGCCACCAGCAGCGCGGTCTTGTCGTCGCCGGACGGGGCGATCGGCTGGGTGCCGATGATCAGGAAACGGGTGGTGTTGTTCGGCTCGTCCTCGATGTTGCGCACCAGGGTCGGCAATTGATAGATGTCTGCCGCGCACTGGCCAGCGATCGCCGCCGCGTCTGCTTCGTCGCGCACCCGCAACGCCGCCTCGCCGTTGCTGCTCGCCTCGATCTGTTCGACTCGAGGCAAATTCGCGTCCAGCCATTCGCGGCACTGGGCCAGCGACTGCCGGTGGGAATAAATGCGGCGAATGGCCATCAGATCGATGGCGCGGGTGATCAGATGATGGTTGATGCGGATCTGCACCTCGCCGCAGACCCGCAGCGGCGATTGCAGGAACATATCCAAGGTATGGTTGACCACCCCCTCGGTGGAATTTTCCACCGGCACCACGCCATAGTCGGCGGAGCCGGCCTCGACCTCGCGGAACACCTCATCGATGGCTCGCAAGGGGATGCTGTGAATGGACTTGCCGAAGTGCTTGAGCGCCGCCGCCTGGGTAAAGGTTCCTTCCGGGCCGAGAAAGGCGATGCGTAGCGGCTCTTCCAGCGCCAGACAGGCCGACATGATCTCGCGGAACAGCCGGGCCATTTCCTCGTTGCTCAGCGGCCCCGGATTGG
>JAGRHI010000134.1:435-1860 GCA_020445045.1 Candidatus Competibacteraceae bacterium | reverse complement strand
TCGTCCTGCGCAAACTGGTCAATCAACCACCCATCACCCTGTTCATGGCGACCATCGGTCTGGCGTTCTTCATCGAGGGCTTGGCGCCGATCGTGTTCGGCAGCCAGCCACGTGCCCTGGATCTCGGCATCGTCGACGAGCCGATCGCGGCCATTCTCGATTCGTGGAACATGGTGATTTCCAAGTTCGACTTGGTCGCGGCCGGAGTGGCGGCCTTGCTGGTGACGACGCTGGCGCTATTTTTCCAGTACACCCGGATCGGCCGAGCCCTGCGGGCCGTGGCCGACGATCATCAGGCGGCGCTGTCCATCGGTATCCCGTTACAGCATATCTGGGCCATTGTCTGGGGTATCGCCGGTTTCGTCGCCCTGGTCGCCGGTATGATGTGGGGTGCCCGCAATGGCGTGCAGTTCGCGCTCACCTTTACCGCGCTCAAGGCGCTGCCGGTGCTGATCATCGGTGGCTTCACTTCGGTGCCGGGCGCCATCGTCGGCGGCCTGATCATCGGCGCTTCGGAAAAACTGGCGGAGATTTATCTGCCGCCGGTCATGCAATCGATGTTCGGCGGCAATTTCGGTGGCATCGAAGGCTGGTTTCCCTACGTTCTTGCCTTGTTTTTCCTGTTGGTTCGCCCCGAAGGTCTCTTCGGCGAGAAGCACATCGACCGGGTATAAGGAGAACACCCATGCTTTACCGCGAAGCCGGCCAATTCAAAACCAGTTATGCCGCCGACCAGCAACTGTTTCCCATCCGCCAGGATCGCATGGGCATCCTGATTCTGCTGGCGGTGGTTTTTCTGGTGATTCCGGGGGTCGCCAGCGAATACTGGTTCTCGGCCATTCTCATCCCCTTTCTGATCTTTTCCCTTGCCGCTCTCGGCTTGAATATCCTGACGGGCTATGCCGGCCAGTTGTCCCTGGGCTCGGCCGCTTTCATGGCGGTGGGGGCCTACGCCGCCTACAACTTCCAGTTACGGATCGACGGTATCCCGATTCTGGTGAGCTTCGTTTGCGCCGGGCTGACGGCGGCCGGGGTCGGCATTCTGTTCGGACTGCCGAGTTTGTGGATCAAGGGCTTTTATCTGGCGGTGGCGACGCTGGCGGCGCAATTCTTCATTGTCTGGTGTTTGACCAAGTTTCCCTGGTTTTCCAATTATTCATCCTCCGGGGTAATTTCCGCTCAAAAGCTCGTCATTCTCGGTCACGAATTCACGTCTCCCCAGGAAAAATACCTGCTGGTGCTGACCATTGTGGTGGTCATGGCGCTGGCGGCCAAGAACATGGTGCGTTCATCCACTGGCCGTGCCTGGATGGCGGTGCGCGATATGGACGTGGCCGCTTCGGTCATCGGCATCCGTCTGATGCCGACCAAGTTGCTGGCGTTCGCCGTCAGTTCGTTCTACTGCGGGGTGGCGGGCGCGCTCTA
>JAGRHI010000134.1:0-420 GCA_020445045.1 Candidatus Competibacteraceae bacterium | reverse complement strand
GCTATCTGGGCTCGGTGGAACCGGATGGCTTCTCGCTGGATATATCGTTCCGCATCCTGTTCATGATCATCATCGGCGGGGTGGGCTCGATCCTGGGTAGTTTCCTCGGTGCCGCCTTCATTCTGTTGCTGCCGATTTTCCTCGATATTGCCCTGCCCTGGGTGGCCGGCTTGCTCGGGCTGCCCTTCTCCAGCGCCACGGTCTCGCATATCCAGGTGCTGGTATTCGGGGCGCTGATCATGTTTTTCCTGATCGTCGAGCCACATGGCCTGGCCCGCTTGTGGCAAATCACCAAGGAGAAATTGCGTCTGTGGCCATTCCCCCACTAGAGGGTGTTTTACAAATAAAACCACATTGGAGCAGACAACATCATGTCCACATATCGCAAGTACGCGCTGACCGCCGCCGTTTCCATCATCC
>JAGRHI010000133.1 GCA_020445045.1 Candidatus Competibacteraceae bacterium | reverse complement strand
ACACCATCATCACGATCACGGATCGTCAGGGCAACGCGCTGGCGTGGGCCACTGCGGGAGGCTCTGGTTTTCGTGGGTCGCGCAAGAGTACGCCGTTTGCGGCGCAGGTCGCCGCCGAACGGGTTGGAAACATGGTGAAGGAATTTGGCCTCAAGAACTTGGAAGTCAACGTCAAGGGGCCTGGACCCGGTCGGGAATCCGCTGTGCGCGCGCTGAACGCCGCCGGTTTCAAGGTCATGAGCATTATGGACGTTACGCCTATTCCTCATAACGGTTGCCGTCCCCCGAAACGCCGTCGCGTTTAGTTCAGGAGTTATACCGTGGCGAGATATTTAGGCCCGAAGTGCAAACTGAGTCGCCGGGAAGGCGTGGATCTGTTTCTGAAGTCCACCGCCCGTCCGTTGGAATCCAAGTGCAATCTGGAGCGGTTGCCAGGCCAGCATGGCGCGCGGCGCCCCCGTCTTTCCGACTACGGCATGCAGCTGCGCGAAAAACAGAAATTGCGGCGCATCTACGGTGTGCTGGAGCGGCAATTTCTGAATTACTACAAGAAAGCGGCCAGTGGCAAAGGCTCCACGGGTGAAAACCTGCTGAAGTTACTGGAGTGCCGGCTGGACAACGTCGTGTACCGCATGGGTTTTGGCAGCACTCGCGCCGAAGCCCGCCAGTTGGTTTCCCACCGGGCGATTACCGTCAACGGCCAACGAGTCAACATTCCTTCCTATCAGGTCAGGCCGGAAGATGTGGTGGCGATTCATGAAAAGAGTCGCACTCAGACCCGTATTCAGTACTCGCTACAATTGGCTCAAGGCCATGGTTTCGTGGATTGGGTCGAAGTGGACGCCAGCAAGATGAGCGGGGTGTTCAAGCGGATTCCCGATCGTGGCGATTTGCCACCGGATATCAACGAATCCCTGGTTGTGGAGCTGTACTCCAAGTGATCGACCCCGAGGGGGAACGGATGGTGGGTGCTTTTGATTTGCTGAAACCAACCCGCGTCGAAGTGGAAAAACTAACGCCGCGATTGGCGCGGGTGAGTGTGGAACCGCTGGAGCGTGGGTTTGGCTATACCCTCGGTAACGCCCTGCGGCGGATATTACTCTCATCCATCCCAGGTGCCGCGATTGTCGAGTGTGAGATTGAGCAGGTGCTGCACGAATACTCCACCATCGAGGGTGTGCAGGAGGATGTGATCGATGTTCTCCTCAACCTGAAGGGCGTGGCGGTTACCCTGCAGGAAGGGGTGAGTGAGGCGAGCCTGACATTGACCAAGAAAGGTCCGGGACCAGTCACGGCTGGCGATATCGAGAAGAGCCATGCCGTTGAGATCATCAACCCGGAACAGGTCATCGCCCACTTGACCAAGAGTGGCGAGCTGAGCATGCGGCTCAAGATCGAGCAAGGTCGTGGTTACTGGCCGGCGGCTCAGCGGGAAGGGTCCGATGGCGAATCGCGGCCCATCGGTCGATTGCGCTTGGACGCTTCGTTCAGCCCAATTGAGCGGATCAGTTATCGGGTCGAGAGCGCGCGCGTCGAACAGCGCACCAACCTGGACAAGCTGATTTTGAATCTGGAAACCAACGGTACCATCGATCCGGAAGAGGCGATTCGCACGGCGGCCCGAATCCTGCTGGACCAACTGTCTGTGTTCGTGGATCTCAAGGGTAAAAGAGACGAACCTCTGCCACCGCCGCCGGTGGATATCGATCCGGTCCTGATGCAGCCAGTGGATGATCTGGAGCTGACCGTGCGTTCGGCTAACTGCCTGAAGGCAGAGAATATTTACTATATCGGCGATCTGGTGCAGAGAACGGAAGCGGAGCTTCTCAAGACCCCCAATCTCGGCAAGAAATCGTTGACCGAGATCAAGGATGTGTTAGCCAAGTATAAACTGGCTTTGGGAATGAAGGTCGATAATTGGCCGCCGCCAAATCTGAGCACGGAAGCGGAAGAGCGTGCGGCGGCGCGACGCGCTGCTGGGGCGACGACCGAAGCGGATAGACCTCCGCAGGAGGAAATGGGTTCGAAAGCTGTGGCTAGCGATGCCGATGCCGATGCCGATGCCGATGCCGATGCCGATGCCGATGCCGATGCCGATGCCGATGCCGAATAAGATTGGCCTTGGATTTTCCCTGTACTCAATGATTATTGACCGCCCGATTTTAAGTCTTAAGGAATAATTGTCATGCGCCATCGCAAAACCGGCCGCAAATTGAACCGCACCAGCAGCCATCGTAAAGCCATGCTGCGCAACATGGCTGCTTCGCTGTTTACCCACGAACTCATTCGCACCACCCTGCCCAAAGCCAAGGAATTACGTCAAGTGGCTGAGCCGTTGATCACACTGTCGAAGCAGGATAGTGTAGCTCATCGTCGGCTGGCTTTTGACCGATTGCGCGACCGGAATGTGGTGACCAAATTGTTCAATCAGTTGGGGCCGCGCTATCAGTCGCGTCCAGGCGGTTATCTGCGTATTCTGAAATGCGGGTTTCGGGCTGGCGACAATGCACCGATGGCTTATGTCGAGTTGATGGATCGCCCCGATGCGGCGGGCGAATGAATCAATCTTCGTATCCAGTTGCAAAACCGAGCCGGGCCCAAGCCCGGCCTTTTCATTGCAGGGCTAGGATGATCGTTGCGAAACCAAATTACCGGTAGTCAACACCAGACGAACGACCCACTGATCGGTTGACCGCTGAAACCCATGGTAAACGAATGAGATGCCTGACGGACGCTCCGTTATTTGGCGATGGCTTGGCGTAGTTGTTGGCTCAACCCTTGAATCACCAAAAGGTTATAGCGCGCCTCGGGTAACTCTGGGTACGGCCCGAAACACTCGCCAAACACCTTGAACCACCAGCCGCTTTCCTCGAACCACACGAATGGGTGCTGAGATTTGTAAGCGCCGCGCATGATTTTAACCTCTCGCCTGTAACAAAAAATGCTGGCCGATTGCTTGGCCAAACTATTTCGCCCTTTAGGATCTTATCGTGCTAACCCTCCCCTGGCCCGCGAGAGGCGCTGGGAGATTTAGAGTAACCGAAGGACGGGTATCGATGCTGGTTGCGCCGCGACTTGGGCGATCCTGAACAACCAGATCACTATGACAGTATAGATATTTTTTTGTTGCAATGCAGGATAGTTGTTTGCCCTAGCCGTTCGGTCGGATTTTCGCGAGCGCGGTATCCTTCCCTTCGCCCTCTGCTGGGCCGTTGTGCTGGGTTAGGGCGACAGAAGGGCCGGGGCCAACGATCCGTCAATCTGCAATAGAATTTTGCCGACATGACGGTTGGACTCCATCAGAGTGTGAGCGGCGGCAGCCTCGGTGAAAGGGAAAACTCGGTCGATAATCGGTCGAATCGCGCCGCCGGCGAGTAGCGGCCAGACTCGCTTTTGCAGGGCTGCGGCGATGGGTGCTTTGTCGCCGATGGGTCGGGCGCGCAAGGTCGATCCGGTGATGGTTAGCCGTTTCATCATCACCGGCGCCAGATTCAGTTCCGCCTTGGCGCCGCGCAGGAAGGCGATGAAAACCAATCGACCTTCAACCGCCAGCGCGCTTAGATTACGCTGCATGTAGTCGCCGCCCACCATATCCAGGATCACATCCACGCCCCGGTTGCGCGTGACCTCCTTAACCGTCTGGACAAAATCCTGTTCACGATAGTTGATGACGTGCTCGGCGCCCAAGTCCAGGCACGCCTGGATCTTTTCGATGCCGCCAACCGTGGCGAACACCCGCGAACCCAATGCCGTGGCCAGTTGGATCGCGGTGGTGCCGATACCGCTGGCACCGCCATGAACCAACAGGATTTCACCGGGTTGCAGTCGCGCGCGGTCGAAGACGTTGCTCCAAACGGTAAAGAAGGTTTCCGGTAGGGCGGCGGCCTGTTGCAAGCTCAATCCGGTGGGGACCGGCAGGCATTGAGGCGCGGGCGCGGTGCAGTATTCGGCGTAACCGCCACCGGTCAGCAGGGCGCAGACTTCGTCGCCGATCCGCCAGTTGTTCACGCCTTCGCCGAGCGCGGCTATGG
>JAGRHI010000132.1:6496-8310 GCA_020445045.1 Candidatus Competibacteraceae bacterium | reverse complement strand
CGCGGTTGACGGAGATCGCCTGAGCGGCGAATGCTTCGTTGGATTCGACCAAGTCGAGCTGATCCACCGTCCAGCCGGCCTTGCTCAGGCAGGTACGGGAAGCCGGAATCGGACCGGTGCCCATGATTTTCGGATCGACGCCGGCCTTGGCGTAAGCGGCGATGCGCGCCAGTGGCTTAAGACCGAGGTCGCGAGCGGCGCGGGCGGTCATGGCCACGACGGCGGCCGCGCCGTCGTTGATGCCGGAGGCGTTGCCGGCGGTGACGCTGCCGTCCTGTTTGAACGCCGGCCGCAGCTTGGCCAGGCCGGCGGCGGTGGTTCCCGCTCGTGGGAACTCATCGGTATCGAACACGATCGCCGCGCCCTTGCGCTGCGGGATCTCGATCGGCACGATTTCGTCCTTGAACTTGCCGTCGCGAATCGCGGCGGTGGCCTTGTCTTGGGAGGCGGCGGAAAAGGCGTCCTGCTCCTCGCGGGAGATGCCCCACTGGGCGGCGATGTTCTCGGCCGTGATCCCCATGTGATAATGGTTGATGGCGCAGTGCAATCCCTCGTTCAGCATCGAATCCATCAGCTTGGCGTCACCCATGGTGGTGCCGCGGCGCGAGCCGAGCAAGAGGTGCGGGGACAGACTCATGTTTTCCTGACCGCCGGCGATCACAATTCGGTTGTCGCCGTCGCGGATGGACTGATAGGCCAGATGCACGGCTTTCAAACCACTGCCGCAGACCTTGTTGATGTTCAGGCAGGGCACTTCAATGGGTAATCCGGCGTTCAGCGCCGCGGTGCGGGCCGGATTTTGACCGGTGCCGGCGGTCAGCACCTGACCAAGGATCACTTCGTCGATTTGTTCTGGCTTGATCCCGGTTTCTCCGAGCAGACCCTGGATGATCTTGGCGCCCAGAATGTTGGCTGGGATTGTCGACAGCGACCCCATGAAGTTGCCGATCGCGGTCCTGGCGGCGGCAACGATGACCACATCTTCCATCGAGTTAACCTCCGGATAGCCTTATTTATGTTGAAAATCGCCATGCGTTGGCGAGAGGCGACTTGCGCCGCGCGCCAGCAATATCATGCGGATGCAAAAAATAAAGAAGTAGTGAGAGGAACGTTCAAAGCTGTAATGAGGCAATTTGCGGCCGGTGGCAATGGCAGGAATCCTACTCTCGGCTGATTTAACGCAACATATTGGAGCTTGCCATAATTCTTGTCAACCGATTCTGGCATGCAGCATCGCGCGGTTGTGCGGCATGGTATCGGTCCTCAGCATTTCAAGGCGAGTTGGATCGTGGGGTGGCGGGCGGTAGTTCGAAATGCACCAGCAGGGTTGCCTGCCACGCACTACAGTTGTCGTCGCTGATCATGAAGAACCGTCGGTCCCGATAACGGGTCAAGCCTTCGAAATTGTCCAGCAGCCAGCCTTGGCTGCTGTCGAGGACAGCTACATCGGTCACCGGTAACGGCGTCTCTCCTCCCACCGATGGCAGTTCGGTGCGGCGCAGACTGATGATCAGAGGCCGCAGAGGGGCGACGAAAGCGCGTTCCAGCGTCAGCAGACCGCCGTCGGGCAGCGCTTCCATGGCGACCAAGGCGCTGCCGGGCGCGGACCCGAGCGGATAGCGCCAGAACCGGCCATCGCTGGTGAAGAGGCGTATCTGGCCAGCCGGATCGTCGCGCAACGGCGCCTCGGTTCCGGTCAGCACGCCCCAGCGCGGATCGATGGTCACCGCTTCCAGTGCTTGGTTGGTGTCGTGGTAGTTGCGCAAATCGCTGAGGAGGGCGGGCAAGGGTTCCTCGCCCCGCCATTGGCCGGT
>JAGRHI010000132.1:0-6455 GCA_020445045.1 Candidatus Competibacteraceae bacterium | reverse complement strand
ACACCAGCAGTTCGGTATCGCCGGGTGTCCGATTGTCGCCGTTATGGATCGTCAAACCCTCGGCATCGTCGAAAGGCGGACGGACCGGTTGACCGGATGCATCCAGCAGGGGGTAGGCGGCCACTACCCGCAGCCCGGTTAGTATCCCGCGCGAGTCGAATTCCGGCCGTAAATGGAATAGTCCGCCGATGTCGGAAATGGCGTACAGCAGCCCCGCATCCTCGTCCCAGGCCAGGTCGGACAGACCGCACAACTTCAGGCCGTTGAACTCGGCACTGGGCAATCGCAGCGCGCCGAGCCAGCGAATGCCGGCATGGGTGTCGCCGGGGCCGAACTGATCGGCGAGCGTGATGGGCGTTGCCTGGAATTCACGGGCACAGGCGCCTTGCAGGGCGAAAATCAACGCAAGCACCGGGCATAGGCGGGACATTTGAACTCCAGACTGGCAATTGGATGGCGGTTAGGGTAGTCCACCCAGGTGATTTGCATTGAGGGTGGAGGCGCGGCTCAATCGCTGTAAAGGGCGCTCTTGAGATACTCATCGTGGGCGTGGCGCAGCACCACCGCGATCACCGCCGCCACCGGTAGTCCCAGCAGGACGCCGAAGAAGCCGAACAGATGGCCGCCGGCCAGCACCGCGAACAGCACCGCCACGGGATGCAGGCCGATGCGATCGCCGACCAGTTTCGGGGTCAGCACGAGATCGCTGATCAACTGGCCGACACCGAAAACGATCAGTACCGGAACCACGCTCAGCAGGCTGTGATACTGAAGGACCGCGACGATGCTGGCGACGCCGACGCCGGTGATCAGGCCCAGGTAGGGCACGAAGCTCACCAGTCCGGCCAAGGTGCCGACCAGCAGCGAGGATGGCAGCCCGATGATCGCCAGCCCCGTCGAATAGATCACCGCCAGTGCCCCCATGACCACGAACTGACCGCGCAAGAACGCACCGATTACCTGATCGGATTCCCGCGCCAGCGCGCTGACCATCGGTTCGATGCGTCGTGGCAGCAGGTCGTGAACCCGGGCAACCAGCAGGTCCCAGTCGCGCAGCAGGTAAAAAGTGACTACTGGCACCAGCACCAAGTTGGCCAGCCAGGTGAAAATCGCGTCGGACGATTCTCGAAATGAGTGCAACAGGCCGACAGCCAGATCGCCGATATCATCGGCATATTTGAGCAGTTCCGCGCGCAACTGGCTGAAGTTGAACAAGTCCGGGTCGATGCCCAGCATATCGCGCAACCACGGCAGCATGCTGGTGTTGAACCCGTCGATATAGTCCGGCAGCCGATGCAACAGTCCCTTGAACTGATGAGTGAGCACCGGGATCACCAACAACAGTAGTAGCAACAGGCCGAGCACGAGCGCGCCGAATACCAGGCTGACCGCCCAGGACCGCGACAGCTTGCGCGCTTCCAGCCGGTCGATCAGCGGGTCGCCCAGATAGGCCAGCAGGGCGGCGAACAGAAACGGGGTCAATACCGGCGCCAGCAGGTACAGCAGCGCGGCGGAAACCGCGATGACGATCAGCCAGAAGCGCGCCCGTGGCGGATCGGGAAGTTTGGGCGCTTGGGAAGCGGGTTGCTTTTCGAGCATCATGATGGCGGTGGCGGCTGGTCGGAGGGATGACGACGCTGGCGCCAAGCGTCATGGCCCCAGCGCCAGACATAGGTCATGCCGCTCCAGACGGTCGTCAGCGCGGTCAGGCCGATCAGGATTTCCAGCAGCCGCGTCGGCAGCGGCATGATCCCATGGTTGGCGACGACCGCGAGCACCAGCGTCAATTGCAGCAGGGTGTTCAGCTTGCTGATCATCAACGGCGCGGCCTGAAAGCGCGCGATCAAAAAATGATAACCGACCGCGCCGCCGACGATGAGGACATCCCGGACCAGCACCAGCATCACCAGCCAACCCGGCAGCTCGTGCAACCAGCCCAGCGCCAGGATCGCACCCAGTAGCAACAGCTTGTCGGCGATGGGGTCGAGGAGACCGCCCAGCTCGCTGGTCCAGCCGTAGTATTTGGCCAGGAATCCGTCCAGCGCGTCGGAGACGCCAGCGACCGCGAACAGCACCAGCGCCGCGCCGTGGCGTTCCTCCAGCAGCAGCCACAGAAAAGGCGCCACAAGCAGGATTCGCAGGCCGGTGATGAGATTGGGAATATCGCGGGGTTTCACGGGTAACGGGGCCATGTCAGCGCCGCCCGTTTGTCTTGGAGGCTGCGCGTGCTCGTTGGGATTCGAGCGCTGTATGTTAAGCATAACTTAGCTGAATCCCATCAAACAGCAACCTGGAAATATGACTAGAATGAGCGAGGCAGGTAAGCGACGGCCCCGTTCCGGGAGAGCCGGATGGAGGAAAGAGACGAGATGACCGAACCTAAACAAACCAGTCGCCTGGTGCAGGCGTATGACCGCATGGTGGAGCGAGTGAAACTCCGTCTGGAAGAACTGGAACAGGCCGAACGGGAGGCGCTTCCGCAACTGCGCGCCAGCATCGAGCACGCGGCGGAAAAGGCGGTGGAACTGGGTGAGTTGACTCGCGAGGAGGCCCGTTTGATCGGCGGCTATTTGAAACGCGATCTGGAGGATGCCGGCCAATATCTGACGACCACCGGTCAGGATTTACGCGCTTGGCTGCGATTCGATCTGGAGTTGCTCGAAGATCGCATGCTGGAATTCTTTCAGCGCGGCGTGGATCAATCGCGGCTGGAATTGTTGGCGTTCGAAGCGCCATCGGCGGAGGTGGAGACCGAGCGGTATCGCAGCGGCGAGATTACCGGACCCGGTACCCTGCAATGCGAAAAATGCGGGGAGTCGATGGCCTTTTTTGCTAGCGCGACGATCGCGCCTTGTCCGGTTTGCGGCGGCACGGACTTCGTGCGCGTCACCGAAGAGTCGTGACTGTCGCGAAATAGGTATAAACCCCGATTGATCTGTCAATCGTCCCGATTTACCGCTTGGCCGGATTGTTTTTAAATAAGCACTGCTTAAGCTGCTTTCTACAGCGAAGCGTGTTTTAAGCTCAATATCCTGTACTTTGACCGCCAGCCGGATCTGCTGGCGGTTTTTTTATGGTCGCCGCCGGGGAATGTCGCCAGCTCGAAGAATCATTAGAGTGGTCTCCGCGCCGCGAGTGGCGGTTCGCAACGGCCTAGTTGGGCGCGATAGCGGGCCGCTTGCCGGCTGACTTGGCGGGCTCGCTCCATCAACCACGGTTTGTCCCGGTAGCTGTGTTTGGCGAAACCGCCCTGACCTTCGTGGTAGGCCAGATATTGATGGTAGACATCGTGTTTGGCGACGCCGTTGCGGCGCGCGGTTTCGCTGACGTACCAGCCGATGAAGTCCACGGCGTCATCGAACTGGTCGCGGTCGGCGCCGTGGTTGCCGGTCGCGGCGATGTAGTCGTCCCAGGTCCCATCGAGTGCTTGGCTGTAACCGTGGGCGGAGGAAGGGCGGGGGCCGGGAATGAAACCGAGATACCAGGTGCGGGGCGGTCGGGCGTCGGCCTGGAAGGCGGATTCCTGATGGATGATCGCCAGCAATATCGGCAGAGGTACGCCCCAACGCTGGCTGGCGGCGGTGGCGTCGGCGAACCAAGCTTCGTGTTGGTCGAAGATGGCGCAGGCATCGTCGATATCGCGCGGTGGCGCGGTCGTGCACGAAGCCAGCAACAGCAGGGTGCCGAGTACAGTGAGGCTCCCACCCCAGACCATCCGTTCCCGCGGCGATAACGCGGTCCACCGGCGCGCCACTCCGGTAATCCGGGCACGCCAGGTGGGCGGGAATGCGGCGCGCCATCCGTTCATGGCTTGATCGTGCCGCGCCGGCCCAGAAACAACCCCACGCCCAATAGACAGAGCATCGTCAGTACCACCGGCAGATCCCCGAAACGGGCGTAAGGCGTGAGTCCACGCAGCGGGCGTACCTCGCCACGGATGACTTCAGCCTGGAATTGAGCGCCTCGGTCCATGATTCGGCCACGGTCGTCAAGAATGGCGGAGAGACCGGTATTGGTGGCGCGGGCCAGGTAGCGGCCCATTTCCAGGGCGCGCATCCGCACGATTTGCAGGTGCTGATGTGGGGCGGTGGAATCATTGAACCAGGCGTCGTTGCTGACGTTGATCAACCAGGTCGCCTCGGGCAGCGCCAGACGGATCTCGTCGCCGAACACGGCCTCGAAGCAGATGGAGATCCCGACCGGCTGTCCGCCGGCGCGCAGCAGCGGCTGATCGCGCTCGCCGGGGGTGAAGTCGGACATCGGGATGTTCACCCAGTCCCGAAAGAACAGGAAGAACGAGCGCAGCGGTAGGTATTCGCCGAACGGCAGCAAGCGGCGTTTCTGGTAGACGCCGGGCGATCGGCCGATACCGATCACGCTGTTGTGGAAGACGTTGGTTTCCCAGGAGCCAGTCGGAATCCCGGTCACGTAGTCGACGTTCGCGCGTCGGGCGCTTGTGGCCAGCGCGGCCAGGAAGGCGCGGGCTTCATCCTGGAAAACCGGGATCGCCGTCTCTGGCCAGATGATGACATCGGCGCGGCCATGCTCGCTCAGGCTGAGCTGGACGTAGCGCCGCAGGGTTTCTTCCAGCACGGCGGGTTCCCATTTCCGATTCTGAGCGATGTTGCCCTGGACCAGGGCGACACGTAGCGGCGGTCCCGCCGGTTCGACCCAGGCAATGCGGCCCAGGCTCCAGGCGCCGAGCCACAACGCCGCCAGCATGCCCAGCCAGAGCAACCGTTCTTGCCCGCGACCGCTGTGCAGCAGCGCCCGCGACAAGCCCGCGCTGGCCAACACCGCCCAGCCGACGCCGAACACGCCGAGATAGGGCGCGAGATCGCCCAGCGGCGAATCGGTCTGACTGTAACCCACCGCCAGCCAGGGAAATCCGGTGAACAGCCAACTTCTGACCCAATCCAGCAGCGTCCACAACGCCGGGAAGACCAGTAGCCAGCGAACCGGACCGGGTGGTGGCCCCCAGCGGCCGATCAGATAACCCAGAACGGTCGGGTACAGCGCCAATACCGCCACCACCGCGAAGGTGGCGAACGCCGCGAACGCCGCCGGGGCATTGCCGTAATCGTGCAGGCTGATGAAGATCCAATAAATGCCGAAACCGAACGCGCCCAGACCGAACAGCCCGCCGCGTACCGCCGCCCGTCGTGGCGAGGCGTGGTCCCAGCTCCACAACAGGATGGCGGGCAGTAGGATCGCCAACGGCCAGATCCCGAACGGCGCGAAAGCGAGCGGCAGTAGCGCCCCGGCGGTGAAGGCCGACAGGTCGGTGGCGAGAGGGCGTCGTCGCGAAAGATCGGGCATCATGATCGGCGGACAGGTGTCGATGGATTCGGCTCACCCGATTGGCGAAAAGTCGTTGCCGTGGCTTGCAAGGGTACGACGGCAAGGAAAAAACCCTCTTTGGGAGTGGAAGAGGGTTTGCGCGGCGTTGGAATCAGCTGTTCTCGGCGGTGGGCAGCGCGGCTTCTCGACCGTCGTGCAAGGTCGTTTCCAGCAGATGAATCCGCCGGTTGTCGGCGCGCAGCACCCGGAAGTGGAACCGATCCAGGTCCACGGTTTCGCCGCCCTTGGGCAGTCGTCCCAGCTCCATCATGACCAGCCCGCCGACGGTGTCGGCGCGCTCGTCGCTGAGGGTGGCCTGGAAGTACTCGTTGAAATCCTCGACCGGAGTCAGTGCCTTGACGATGAAGGAATCGCCCTGGGAGCGGATGAAGGCGCTGTCGTTGTCGGTGTCGTGTTCGTCGTCGATTTCACCGACGATCTCTTCCAGCACGTCCTCGATGGTGATCAATCCGGCCACGCCGCCGTATTCGTCGACCACGATGGCCATGTGCAGACGGTTACCTCGGAATTCCTTGAGCAGAATGTTGAGGCGTTTGCTTTCGGGGATGAACTTGGCCGGGCGTAGCAGGGCGTGGAGGTCGAAGTCTTCACGGCGGTCGAAGGCGTGGCTCAGCAAATCCTTGACGATCAGAATGCCGATGACGTTGTCCTTGCTCTCATCGATGACCGGAAGGCGAGAATGGCCGGACTCGACGATTTCGGCGATCAAGCGCTCCAGGTTCCAGTCGTGTTCGAGCACCACCATCTGCGCGCGGGGAATCATGACGTCGCGCACCTGGGTTTCCGACACCTTCATGACGCCTTCCATCATCTTGAAGGAGTCGGCGTCCAGCAGTTCCCGTTGTTGGGCGTCGCGCAACAACGCCATGAGTTCGTCCCGGTCCTTGGGTTCGCCCATCAGGGCGGAGCTTAAACGTTCCAGCCACGATTTATGGCCTGATTCGGCTCGCTCGTCGTTCATGATCGGTCTTGTGGATCTCCATAAGGATCAGGATAGCCGAGACCCGTCAGGATGCGGATTTCCAGGGTTTCCATGGTTTCGGCGTGCGACTCATGCTGATGATCATAGCCCAGCAGGTGCAAAACGCCATGCG
>JAGRHI010000131.1:7045-7311 GCA_020445045.1 Candidatus Competibacteraceae bacterium | reverse complement strand
TCCACGCCCGAGCCGATCATCTCCAGCAGTCCCGCCTTGAAAAACCGGACCATGTTGGGGTCGGACAGGGAAATGGCGGTCTTGACCCCGGCCGCCTCGGCGACGCGCTTGGCCGCGATGCACGCCTGGCGGGCGGTGTCCGAGGTGACCAGATAACCTTCCATATAGAAGTATGCCGAGCCGCGCAGGGCGTCCTCGACCAACTCCTTGGTGGACAAGCCACCGCTGATCCCCAGGAAGGTGCAGAGGGTGCGATCGCTATCCGG
>JAGRHI010000131.1:0-7010 GCA_020445045.1 Candidatus Competibacteraceae bacterium | reverse complement strand
TCTCGGTATGGTGATTGGTGTCCACTCCGCCATCGAGCAGGTCCTTCATGTAGAAATGTCCGAGATCGTCCTCCGCGACCTTGCAGGAATAGAAGCTGGTCCCGCCGAACTGGCGGACCGCGATCATCGAATTGGCCGCCGACCCACCCGAACTGCGTTGGTGAGGGTATGCGGCCAGATGATCCATCATCCGCAACTGGCATTGCTCATCCACCAGAGTCATCACGCCCTTGTCAATGCCCAGCGTTTCCAGGTCGGCGACTTCGACCTCATACTCCATGTCCACTAGTGCGTTGCCGATCCCGTACACGTCATACTTCGCCATAATGCCTCCATCATCGATGGTTGAGAGCGTTCCATTAGGGGGTGTTCGCGGAAGCCGCTGGCCGGCGATTCGGCCAGTTGCCGCCCACGGGCGGGCGTTGGCGATCCAGGTTCGATATTACATCACCGCCGCAATCGCCGCGCGCAGCCGCTCCAGGTCGGTATCACCACCGGTTTTCAACGGGTTTTCGTCAATCGTCGGCGGTTCATCGTGGCGGAGCTGCCGTTCCAGCACGTCGATATCGGCCTCGGCGGCATCATCGCCGCGCGCCCGCCGGGCCGCGACCCGCGCCCGCAAGGTTTCAGGCTCGGCGATGCAATCGAGCAGGATGAACGGGATACCGTGCCGGGCCGCCAGATCGCGGAAGGGTTGCCGGTGTGCCCGCTTCATGAAGGTGGCGTCCACCAATACCGGATGGCTGGCGGCGAGCAAACCGTCCGCCAGATCGTACAGGCGCCGATAGGTGCGAGCGCTGGCGTCCGGCGTGTAGAGTCCCCCACCCAGGGTGGAGCCGCTGTCGTCCAGGGGGCCGAGGCCGAACAGCCGCTTGCGTTCCACATCGGAGCGGAGGCGGATGGCGCCGGGGAATGTTTCCAGCAGTTGTCCGGTCCGACGCGATTTGCCGGAACCGGAGACGCCATGCGTGATCAACAGAAACGGCGTTGGTTCCTGGGTCAGCGCCAGCGCCAGCCGCAAATAATCGCGGCACAGGGCCCGGGCAGCGGCGCGGTCCGGCTCTGGAGTATCATCCTGGCTGGCTTGGATGGCGTTGATCTTGGCGCGCACCATGGCTCGGTAGACTTGGTAATAAGACAGCAGCGCCACTCCCGCGAAGTCGCCGCCGTATTCCAGATAGGTATTGAGCAGCCGCTGGGCACGACCGCCAGCGCCGCGGAAGCGTAGATCCATGAGCAGAAAGGCCAGGTCGTTGATGACATCGATCCAGCGGAGGTCGTCGTCGAATTCGATGCAGTCGAAGATCGTGACCTGCCCGGTGTCGGTCAGCACCAGGTTGCCGAGATGCAGGTCGCCGTGGCATTCGCGGATCCAGCCGCCGGCCTTGCGCTCCGCCAGTCGCGGCCACAGCCGCTCGGTCGTTGCCAGGGTCCAACGCTCCACGGCGGCCAGGATGTCGAGATCGGTGGGATCGGTCAGCAGCGGCCGGGTGTAGGTAAAGTCGTCCAGCATCGGTCCGCGAACCCGTTCTGGAACGCCGAACGGCTCGGCGGGATCGGCCGCCGTGGCGATGGCGTGATGAAAAGTGACCAGTTGTCGGGCCAGGACGTCCATATGCCGGTTTTCCAGCCGGCCGGCGGCTAGTACCCGATCGAGTAGCGCCTCCTGGGGAAAGCGGCGCATACGGACGGCGTATTCGATGGCTTCCCCAGTGGCGCCCAGAACGGGCTGGCTGACGCTACCACCGATCGGTACGCAATCGAGGTAGAGATCCGGCGCCAGCCGGCCGTTCAGGCGCAGTTCCTGTTCACAATAGTATTTCCTGCGAGCCAGACTGGTAAAATCCAGAAATCCCAAATTCAGGGGTTTTTTGATCTTGTAGGCGTAATCCCCGGCCAGCAGGACATGCGAAACATGGGTCTGCAAGTGCTCGACGGTGGTGACCGGGTGCGGGTAGCGATCCGGTTGCAGGAGCGCCGCGATCAGGGCGGTCTGGCCGATGATTTCGTTGGCGGGTTGCACGCGCCGGACTCCGAAGCGGAAACATGAGGCCGTAGGATAAGGCAGAAATACCACATCGCGCCAAGTGGCTTGAAAGGCGCGGCGCGTCCGAACTGGAACAGGCATGGCTAAAGGCAAACCTTCTCGTACACCCAAAACGAAGACTGGACGGCGGCCCGGCAGAGCTGGCCCGAACATACTGCGCTCCTTGTCGTCGCTATTTTTTTCGCTATTGCTGGGCGGCCTGCTGCTGGGCGTGCTTGGGATAAGCCTGTACATGCTGTATCTGGATGCGGTCATCCGCGCCGAATTCGACCAGAAACGCTGGGCCACGCCCGCCAAGGTTTTCGCCCGGCCTTTGGAATTGTTCGAAACCATGTCGCTCAGTGCCGATGCTTTTGCCCAGGAACTCAAGCTACTGAATTACCGCGATGTGAATTGCCCGGAAGCGCCGCCGCCGGCCCCGAGTGGCAAACGCCCGCTGCGCCGCAGGTCGAAGTCTCCACCGCCGGCAAGCTGCGCGCCGCCACCGGGCGGCGGTGTGTCGCCGGACCGTGTGGGCAGCTTTGCCCGACGGGGGGAAACGTTTGAGGTCATGACCCGCGAGTTCGCGTTCTGGGACGGCACGGAGCCGTCGCGCCACATCCGTTTGGTGTTCGCCGGCAACATTCTGGTCGAACTGGCCAGTCTGGACGGGCAGGAAACACCGGGCCTGTTGCGCTTGGACCCACCGGAGATCGCCGGCATCTACCCCACGCACTATGAAGATCGCATCCTGCTCAAGGGCAAGGATTTGCCGCCAGCCCTGGTGGATACCCTGTTGGCGGTCGAGGATCGCTCGTTTTTCGAGCACTCCGGCATCAATCCCAAGGGCATTTTTCGCGCCATGGTGGCCAATCTGCGCGCCGGGCGAACGGTGCAGGGTGGCAGCACCCTGACCCAACAGTTGGTCAAGAATCTATTTCTGAGCAACGAACGGACCTTCACGCGCAAGATCAACGAAATCCTCATGGCCATTTTGATCGACGCGCGCTACGGCAAGGACGACATCCTCGAAGCCTACGGCAACGCCATCTATCTGGGGCAGGATGGTAGTCGGGCGATCCATGGTTTCGGGCTCGCCAGCCAATTCTATTTCGGCGAGCCGATGGAGGATCTGGACCTGCATCAGATCGCCCTGCTGGTGGGCTTGATCAAGGGGCCTTCGTACTACGACCCGCGCCGCCATCCGGATCGTGCCAAGGAACGCCGTGCCCTGGTGTTGGATGTCATGATCGAACAGAACCTGATCAGCGCCGAGGATGCCGCCGTCGCCAAGAACATGCCGCTGGATGTGACGGCCAAGGTGGCCAGCGGCATCACCGCTTATCCGGCTTTTCTGGAACTGGTGCGGCGGCAACTGCGGCAGTACTACAACGCCGAGGACTTGGTGACGGAAGGGTTGCGGGTGTTTACCACGCTCGATCCGCGGGTGCAGGCCGTGGCGGAGGATACCCTGGCCAGCAAATTACCGGTGCTGGAAAAAAGCCAGCGCAAGGCCCGGCCGCTGCAGGGCGCCGCCGTCGTGACCGATACCCAGACTGGCGAGGTATTGGCGATGGTGGGGGACCGCGAGCCGAAGCGGGTCGGCTTCAACCGGGCATTCGACGCCAAGCGGCCAGCGGGCTCACTGGTCAAGCCGGTGGTGTATCTGACCGCGCTGGAGCAGCCCGAGCGTTATACCCTGATGACGCTGTTGAACGATAGCCCTCTGATTTACACTTCGGGTGGCCGGCGCTGGACCCCGGCCAATTATGACAAGCGTTACCATGGTCGGGTCACCCTGAGGGATGCGCTGGCTCGTTCCTATAACATTCCGGTGGTCCGGGTCGGTTTGGACATGGATGTCATCAACGTGGTGAAAATGTTCCAGCGATTGGGGTTGGAGCGCGATCTCAAGCCCTATCCCTCCTTGCTACTGGGCGCGCTGGACGCGTCGCCTTTTGAAATCGCGCAGGTTTATGCGTCCATCGCCGGCAATGGGTTCCGCATGCCGTTGCGCGCCATCCGCGAAGTGACCGACACCACCGGCAAATCGTTGCGGCACTACACGTTGGAGGTGGAGAAGGTGGTTGAGCCGGGGCCGGTCTATCTGGTGATCAACGCCATGCAGCAAGTGGTCAAGGCGGGCACCGCCAGCGCCATGAAGAGCAAGCTATCGCCGGATCTGAACATCGCCGGCAAGACCGGCACCACCGATGATTATCGCGATAGCTGGTTCGCCGGTTTCAGCGGTAATCGCCTGACGGTGGTTTGGTTGGGGCGCGATGACAACAAACCCACCGGCTTGAGCGGCTCCAGCGGCGCGTTGCGGGTTTGGATGGATTTGATGGCGGGCTTGAATCTAGAGCCGCTGGACCCGCCACTACCGGCGGGGGTCAAGGACATCCGGGTGAATCCACACAGCGGCTTGCAAGTCGGTCAGGGTTGCCGGGGTGGCCAGCCGGTGCCATTTTTAACGGGTTCCGGGCCACGCGGATCGGCCTCCTGCGGCGGTTCGTCCACCGCCCAGCGCTCCAGGCCCCGCGCGGCCCCCGCGTCCGGGGATGCGGACGCGGGCGGGATGAGCGATTTCTTCCGGCGGCTGATGGAATGAACCATCGCCGTGGCCGGCCGGTCAGCCGGCCCGTGCCCGCCGATGTCGTGTCGGTCGCGCATGGCGGTGAGGATGACGAACGGTTAAAGTTAAGGCAACGATGGATTCAATTGAAGGGCGGGGATGCCGATCGGGATCGCCGGACCTGCGGGGAAAATCGATGAATAAATGGCTTCAATCTCATCTTGGGATACTGGTGCTGGCGTTGGGGGTTGCCGGCTGCGCGCCGCCGCCGTACTCGCAACAACCGTACAGGGCACCGGTGGTGAATCGTAGCGCGCGCCCGCCACAGACCTATGCCCAGCCACGGCCGGTGCCCCCAGCGGCCGCGGGACGGACGCTCGAACAGGATCCGCTGCTGCCGCGAGAGTACTCCTCCGGCTATCCTGCGGCGCCCTACCCGGTGGCACCGGAGCCGTATGCCACCGCGCCGGCCAACCCGAACGTCTACTACGGTAGCGTACCGGCCCAGCCCCATGCGCGCGAGTCGAGCGGCGGCTACGATACTCAATCAACCCATCCGTCGGGCGCGGCCATGTCCTCCCCGGCATACCCGGCCTATCCCACGCCGCGAACCGATGACTACAGCAGAGGAGCGGCCCCGCTGCCGGAACCGGTCTATCCGTCCTCCCAACAGGATACGGAGGATCTTTACGAGACGGCGCCGTCAGCGGGTCTGTTGCCCGAACCGCAGCCGGTCGTGCCACGGACGCCACCGGCAACCCCGGCACGGCCGCCGGCACCGGTACCGTCACCGCCCGCCGCGGAATCGACGGTCGCCATGGTGGCGCCGCCGGCCGCTCCGGCTCAGGCCAGGCCCGTGCCCGCCCGCCCGGCGCCGCCAGCGGACCTGCCCCCGGCCGAAATTACCCGCGAGGGCAATCAGGCGGTGGTCGCGCTGCTGGACAGCGCCGACAAGTATGTCCGAAGCAACCAGTTGGACAAGGCCGGCGCCGCGCTGGAACGGGCCTTGCGCATCGAGCCCCGCAACGCCGGGATCTGGCACGATCTCGCCCAAATTCGCCTGCATCAGAGGCAATACCAGCAGGCCGAGTCGCTGGCGAGCAAATCCAACAACCTGGCCAGTGGTAACCGGGCGCTGCAAGCCCGCAACTGGAAGTTGATGGCCGTCGCCCGTAGGGCGTCCGGTAACACCGCCGGCGCCGAGGAGGCCGAAGCGCGGGCGGCACAGTTGCGCTGAAGCCCGCTTGCACGGAGAGGCTGTCGTGGATGCGGCCGAACTGCTGGGTCCGAACGGGCCACTGGCCCGACAGGTGTCGGGGTTCGCGCCGCGCCTGCCGCAGCAGCAGATGGCCGAGGCGGTGGTCGCCGCGCTGGAGGAGGGCGATACCTTGGTGGTCGAGGCCGGCACCGGCACCGGTAAAACCTACGCTTATTTGATTCCGGCGCTGTTGTCCGGGGCGCGGGTCATCATTTCCACCGGTACCCGTCACCTGCAAGACCAACTTTACCACCAGGACCTGCCGGTGGTCCGCCAGGCGTTGAAGGCGCCGGTGCGGACGGCGTTGCTGAAGGGTCGCGGCAACTATCTCTGCCGGTATCGCCTGCAAGCGACCGAGCAGGCCGGGCGGCTGAGCACGCGCGAGCAGGCGGCCGAGCTGCGCCGCATCCGCGCCTGGGCGGGGCGTACCCGTCGCGGCGACATCGCCGAAATCCCCGACGTGCCGGAAATGTCCCTGATCTGGCCGCGGGTGACCTCCACCGTGGACAACTGTCTGGGACAGGATTGCCCGCAACTGGCCGACTGCTTTCTGGCCAAGGCGCGGCGCGAGGCGCTGGCGGCGGACGTGCTGGTGATCAATCATCACCTGTTCTGCGCCGACATGGCGATCAAGGAAACCGGATTCGCCGAACTGCTGCCGGGGGCGGGAGCGTTCATCCTCGACGAGGCGCATCAGTTACCCGAAATCGCCACCCACTTTCTCGGCCGGTCCTTGAGCGGCCGGCAGTTGAGCGAGCTGGGCCGGGATACCGTGGTGGAACAGGCAAGGGACGCGGCGGACTTCGCCGATTTGCGTCGGCGGGCCGAGGCGCTGGAGCCGGCGATCCTGACGCTGCGGCAGGCATTGGGAACGGCGGAGCGTCGCGCGCTGTGGCGGGAGGTGGCCGGATTGCCGGCGGTGATGGAGGCGATCGGGCAATTACACGAGACGCTGGATCGCTTGCGCGAGGCGCTGAAGGAAGGCGCGCCACGCGGCAAGGGTCTGGAGAATTGCCAGCGGCGCGGCGAGGATCTGGCGCTGCGGTTGGCGGCGCTGACCGGCGAGGAAAGCAACCCCGATAAGGTGCGCTGGTTCGAGACCCGAGGGCGTGGCTTTACGTTGAGCTTGACCCCGCTCGACATCGCGCCGA
>JAGRHI010000130.1:355-12403 GCA_020445045.1 Candidatus Competibacteraceae bacterium | reverse complement strand
TACCAGTTGGAGGCGGAAACCCTGCGCGAGGCGCTGTACGCCGACCTACCGGAAAATCACCTGCTGACCGTATTGCCGGACTTCACCCCGGATCAACTGGTGGATCGCTACAACCTGGCCCAGGCGCAAGGCTTGTTGTACTCGGCCCTGTGCCTACGCCTCATCGCCCACCGCAACGTGCCGGGCGAATACCGCCGGCTATTCCAGCATCTCAAGTTCCACGGGCTGATGTACGCGGTCGAGGGTAACCTCGACGACGGTTATCAAATCTACGTGGACGGCCCCGCCAGCCTGTTCAAGCAAACCCGCAAATACGGCTTGCAAATGGCTATCTTTCTGCCGGCGCTGCTGCGGGTCAGTCGCTGGGAAATGGAAGCGGTGCTGCGGCGGGACGACCGGGACATCAGTTACCGGCTCGACTCGCAATCTCCACTCAAGCCACTGACCGCCGCGCCGCCGGCCTACGATAGTCTATTGGAGGAACGCTTCGCCCGCCGCTGGGAAAAGCTGGACACGCCCTGGACGCTGGAACGGGAAGTGGAAATCGTCGATCTGAAGGGCACGGTATTCGTGCCGGATTTTGCCCTGCGCCATCCCGACGGCCGGGTCGCGCATGTCGAGATCATGGGGTTCTGGCACCCCGATTATCTGCGCCGCAAACTGGACAAGCTGCGGCGCGCCGCCATGCCCGATCTCATCGTGGCGGTTTCGGAACGACTGAACGTCGGCGCCGACGATTTTCGGGATGTTCCCGGTCCGGTGCTCTTTTTCAAGGGTAAACTGGAACCGCGCGCGGTGCTGGAATGCCTGGAGCGCTTACCCTGAAATCCGCTGATCGCGCCTCGTCTCAGGCTATCAAGTCGTGGGCGGTCCGCGGCTGGCGGTATCCGAGGTATCATGACTCACATGCCCGATCCCGGCATGGCGGCTTCGGAACGGCCGCGGGTCGGCGTGAAGGGCTTTCGGGATCTTTCGAGATCAATGGTATGCTGCGAGGTACCCTTGATCGGCGTACCGTATAGCTGGCCTGGAGCGGACAACATGACGAAACTTCATCCCCCGCGCTATTGCACACCCTTGACGAATCTGGCCGCGCTGCTCGGGCTTCTTCTCCTGAGTGCCGTCGCCTGGGCCGCTCCCGAAGCGATCGGCACCCTGGCCGAAGCGCAAGGGCAAGTGGAAATCAACGGCACACCCATGTCGGCTGGCGCCGAACTGCGGCTGGGCATGCGAGTGGTCACCGGGGCCGACGGCCGAGCGGTGTTGAAATTTCTGGACGGTCAAACCGTCAATCTCAACCCCAGCTCGGTGTTCTGGATCAAGAACTACCGCTACGCCAAGGACAAGCCCCAGGACAACCGCTCCAGCTTGGAACTACTTAAGGGTGGGATGCGTTTCATCTCGGGAGCCATGTCCAAGGAAAGCCCGGAAGCGATTCGAATCGATACGCCCGTGGCCACTCTCGGCATTCGCGGTACCGAATTCACGGTCGCCCTGGGCAGTCTATGCCTGATGGTGCACAGCGGCGCGGTCGCGGTGACCGCCGCCGGTAAGACGCTGGTCGCCACCGCCAGCCAGATTGTGTTCGTGGCCGACGTCAATACGCCGCCCCGGTTGGTGCCGGCGCCCGAACTGCGCGCCCCATGCGCCCCGCCGCGGGAAGCCGGCGGCGCCGCACCGCCGGCCGCCGTTATCGCCGGCTGTGCCTGCCGTTCCCTGTTGACGACGGCCGCGACGGGCGCGGGGACAACTTCTTCCACCACGGCCGGCACCAGTGTCGGTGCGGGTACCGGTGCGGGTACCGGTGCGGGTACCGGTGCGGGTGCCGGTGCGGGTGCCGGTGCGGGTACCGGTGCCGGTACCGGTGCCGGTGCCGCCGCCGGCGGTGGTATCTCCAGCACCACAACGGCGGCGGCGGCGGCGGCGGTGGCGGGTGGCGCGGCCGCCTTGATCCACCACGCAAACCAGGACGACCCGGACGCCTCGCCTTGAGCGCGGTTCCGGCCCCGCAAGCGGCTCATTTGGTTTCCAGGTTGAATATCCCGTCCCAGTCCACGGGGGGTGATTCGACGCGTAGCGTAGCCAATCGCTCCAGATACAGCGCATACAATCGGCAGTCCGGCTGTCGTTCGCGCAGCCGCTGGAACCCGGCTTCCGCCGGGTTCCAGTCCCGCCGCCGGTAGGCGCGCAGCGCCTCCTCGTATTCGGTTAATTCCGCGTTTTGCTCCGCGTCCAAATCGTTCGTCAACCCCAGCGGCTCGAACATCGCCACCGGCTGGGTCCGACCCTTGACCCGAACCCGATCCAACTCGCGGCAGGCGTATTCGGGAACCAGCGCGCGGGTGTGTTCGCTGATGACGATTTCCACGCCGTACTGTTTGGCGGCGCCCTCCAGGCGGGACGCCAAGTTGACCGCATCGCCCAGCACCGTGTAGGACATCCGGAATTCCGACCCCATATTGCCGACGTTCATCACCCCGCTGTTGATGCCGGTGCGGGCCCGCAGCGGCGGCCAGCCCCGGGCGTGAAAATCATCGTCCAGCGCTCGCAAGCCCCGCGCCATCGCCAGCGCCGCCGCCACTGCGTGCCGGGCGTGTTCGGGATCGGCCAGCGGCGCGCCCCAGAACGCCATGATGGCGTCGCCGATGTATTTGTCGATGGTGCCGCGATGCTCGTGGATGATCCGGGTCAGCGGCGTCAGATAGCATTGCATCAACTGGGTCAACTGGCGCGGTTCGAACTGTTCGGAGAGCGTGGTGAAACCGGCGATGTCGCTGAACAGCACCGTCATCCGCCGGCTTTCTCCTTCCAGGGAGTAGCGCTCGCCGCGTCGACTCATCTCCGCGACGATCTCGTGCGGCACGTATTGGCCGAACAGGCGGGTGATCCGCCGTTCCCGTCGCGACTCGATAAAGAAACTGTAGCTGGTATGGAGCATGTATAGCGCGAGCAGCAGCGCCAGCGGCGTGGCCAGCGGCGCCACCAACGCCTGCGCCAACCAAAGATAGCCGTTGACGCCGAGCAGCGTCCCCGCGACCGCCATGGTCAACAACAACGCCCACACCGGCGTCAACCAAGCAAGCAACGCGCCCAACAGGCCGACGATTCCCAACTGCACGATTTCCAGACCGGCCGAGTATGCCGGTCGGCTCCTGAAATTATGGTCCAGGATACCGGCGATCAAATTGGCGTTGACTTCGACACCGGGATAGACGTTTTGCACCGGCGTGGCGCGAAGGTCCAGCAGACCGGTGGCCGTGGTCCCCACCAGCACGATCGCCCCTGCCAACAGGCGCGGGTCGGCGGTTCCCGCCAAGACTTCGGCCGCCGAAACATATGGAAAGCTGCCTTGGCGGCCACGATAAGGCACCAGCACCGCGCCCAGTTCGTCGACCGGTACGGTAAAACCGCCGAACCGCAGCGCTTCCAGACGCCGGCCGTGGGCATCCGCGCCATAGCCGGCCGCCATGACCAGTTCCACCGGCGGATCGTCCAGCAACGCGCGGACCACGGCCAACGCGATCTGCGGATAGAGATAATTGCGATAGCGAATCAGTAGCGGTACCCGGCGAAAAACTCCGTCCTGGCTGACCAGCGGGCTATTGAAGAAGCCGCCGGAGCGGGCATTGTCTTGCAGCAATGGCAGATTGGCGCCGTAACCAATTGCTTCGACCAAAGCGGTGTCGCTCGTCCCCAAATCCCGAATCGAGGCGATCGGGTTCGGTAGGCGCCCGAACTGAATTCCGGCATCGGGCGACATTCGGGTATTGAAATAATAACCGAGCACCACCGGACGGTCGGACAGAGCGGCGGCAAAGCGACGATCCGGGTCCAGTTCGCGACGCAGCCGCTCCAATTCAGTACGCCGCTGAGCGTCCTGGCCCAGTGGACCTCGGATGAGCGCCCTGAAAACGAGATCGGTCGAGTCCGGCTCGGCGAACACCACATCGAAACCGAGCACGGCTACCTGGTAGCGTTCGAACAATTGATCGACCAGCGCCGCCAATCGACCTCGCGGCCAGGGCCACTGACCTTCCGCCCGCAAGCTGCGCTCGTCGATGTCCACGATCACGATGCGCGGGTCCACCGTGCCCGGCAGCGTCAGGTTCAGGCGCGCGTCGTAAGCAATGTCTTCAAGTTGTTGCAGGAAGGAGAACGACCACCAACCGCTGGCGTGCAACACGAACAAGCCGGTGACGGCGACACTGAGGAGCAACTTGACGACGTGGTGCATGATCATGAACTTGGGGCCTTATCTGGAAGCGCCGCGTCACTGCCGGGGGCCGTCGATAATCCGCGCCAGAATATCGCCCTGGAACACCAGGGTTTTGAGAAAAGTCCCCCGCCCCAGGTTGTATTCCCATTTGTAGACTGGAATGAGCCGACGTGTTTCGGTCTCTTGGCCGGACAGGCGCGGATAGGGTTGCGGCGTCGCGGATGGATCGTAATACCCGTCGTTGCGGCGAACCACCTGTTCAATGAAACCGTCTTGCCAAGCTCGCCGCGGCTCGCCGCAAAGATCCAGCACACGCGACTGGGAATCGCCGTCGCTGACGATATAACTGCCGCAGCGCATGCTGTCGGCGACCGCCGCGACGGTCACCAAGACCAGCGCCAGTGGGAATATCAAGACCACACGACTCAATCCGCGCATGAAGTTCGCTCCCGAAGAGAACTGACTTTCACCTGAAACCATGGACTTTCTCGATCGGCGACTACTCTCGACCGGCTTCACTCATTAAACTTACCGTTCACCCCACCAGTTTGACACAGGGTCTTCGTTTCGACGGATGATTCTCTTTTGGCCAAGAACCAGCGAGGTTGTTTCATCGCCACGAGGCCAGCCGAATCCATCATATTAGTGACACCAGAAATATAATAAATACAAAAATTCTTTATATTTTATACTCTTATTCAATATCCTGTTTTCAACTGATCGTTATTGTCGTTATTGGCGAAAACGAATGGATTTTGTGACTCTTTCCACAAATCACGAATCCGACGGGGCCAGCGGGCGGCGGCGGCGTGTCTGGCGGGTCTCTCCTTGAGTAAGGCGCGGATGCCGCAACCTCCGCAACCCGTGTCGGCCCCCTGTTCCGATGGCCGCCTCGCGGGCGTGTCGAGCGCGCTGGGCTGCTTTACGATCTGGGGATTGTTTCCCATTTATTTCAATCTATTGCAGCATGTTCCGGCGCTGGAGGTGCTGGCGCATCGGATTCTCGGCTCGGCGGCGCTGCTGCTGGCGCTGCTCCTGGCCCGAAGACAGGGACCGGCCTTGCTGGCCACATTTCGCAACGGGCGTCAGCTGCGCTTTTATCTGCTCACCACCCTGCTGATTTCCATCAACTGGCTGCTGTATATCTGGGCGGTGCAAACCGGTCGAATCCTGGAAGCCAGCCTCGGCTATTACATCAATCCACTGGTCAATGTCGTGCTGGGCGTGCTGTTCCTGCGCGAGCGACTGAACTCGCGCCAGTGGAGCGCGGTCGCCATCGCCGGTGCCGGCGTGCTGGCGATGACGTTCGGCCATGGCGTGTTTCCCTGGATTTCCCTGGCCTTGGCGCTAAGCTTTGGAAGTTATGGGTTGCTACGCAAGAAAGCCGGTCATGCCGCCATGCTGGGACTGTGCATGGAAACCATGTTGATGGCCCCCGTCGCCCTATCGTTTCTGGCGGTCTTCGCGGCGCGCGACATCGGCGCGCCGGGCATGCCGGACCAGCGCACCGACTTGCTGCTACTGGCCGCCGGCCCGATCACCGTCGCCCCCTTGCTGCTGTTTCTTCAGGCGACCCAACGCCTGCGCCTGTCCACCGTCGGCCTGATTCAATATCTGACGCCCACCCTGCAATTTCTGCTGGCGGTCGCGGTCTACCATGAGCCATTCACCCGCATTCACCTCATGGCGTTCGGCTGCATCTGGCTGGCCCTGGCGATCTACAGCATCGATGCCTATTCCAGCCATCGCCCGCGCGGTTCCTGGATCGCCCGCCGCGCCGCCGCCCCACGCCAAGACCCTCGCGCATGAAGCCATGCCACGGTAAAATCCAGTTCCGCGTGTTCTGGTTGCTGTTCCTGGCGATGGCGCTCTCCGCGACGGGCCTGGCCATCCGGCAATCTCCTCTGGCTCTCGGCCTGAACCTGTTGCTGGTGATCGTGCTGGCCGCCGCCTTGTTCCAATGGGTGAACCGGCCGCTACGGACGATCGTCCACAGCCTGTGCCAGCACGATCCGGCCGCGTTGGGACCTTTATGCGACCAAGACACCGAATTCGGTCGGATCGCCCGGCTGATCCGGGATTTTTTCCAGCAGCAGCAACAACTGACCGCGGAAATCCAGGAACGGCGGCAAGCGGAACAGACGCTACGGCAGTATTCGCGCGCGCTCGAACAAAGCGCCAACGCCGTGATCATCACCGACCGCAACGGCACCATCGAGTACGTCAATCCGAAATTCAGCGAAACCACCGGCTATTCCCAGGCCGAGGTCATCGGCGCCAACCCGCACATTCTCAAATCCGGCCAAACCTCGCGCGAGCAGTACCAGCAGCTGTGGCAAACCATCATCGACGGCGGCGAATGGCACGGCGAATTCCACAATCGACGCAAGGATGGCGCGCTCTATTGGGAATCCGCCACCATCGCTCCAATCCGCGACGATCGGGGCCTCATCACCCACTTCGTCGCCATCAAGGAAGACATCACCCAACGCAAGAAAACCGAGGAGGCGCTGCAGGCCAGCGAGTTGAAATACCGCAGCGTGTTCGCGACCGTCGGCGACGCCCTATTCCTGGTGGACAATAAGAGCAGCCGCATCCTGTCGGTCAATCCGGCGGCCTGCAAGCTGTACGGCTATACTCGGGAAGAATTTCTGAGCATGCGCGATACCGATCTGTCCGTCGCCGCCGACAGCGACACCAGGGAATTGTCACGCCTGACCTCCAAGCGCCTTACCGATCAGTTTCACCGGCGCAAGGATGGTTCTATTTTCCCCGCCGATCTGTTTATCCGCCATTTCATCCATAAGGGACACAAGATCACCGTCGCGGCCATCCGGGACATGACGTTGCAGAAGCTGGCGGAACGCAGGATCCTTCGCCTGAGCCATTTCTACGCCGCCCTGAGCCGAACCAGCGCCGCCATCGTCCGCCATGCCGAACCGCAAGAGCTGTTCCAGCAGATCTGCCAAATCGTCATCGAACTGGAACAGATGCAGGTGGTATGGATCGGTTTCGTCGACCCGGAAAACGACGGGTTCCAACTGGTGGCGCACGCCGGGATGGCACCCGATTATCTACATTATCTGACCGACTCTCCCATCTCCAGCGACCCCAACCAACCGGCAAACTGGAGTCCGGCCGGGCGGGCGCTGCGGCGGGAGAATCCCGAGGTCGACAACGATTTCCAGAACGATTCCAAGCCCTCCGCATGGCGGCGGACAACCCAGACATTGGGCATTCGGTCGGGGGCCGCTTTTCCGCTGCGGCGCGGCGGTCAGACGGTCGGCTGCCTGTGCGCTTATGCGGCCGAGCGCGATCTCTTCGACGCCGACATCGCCGGCCTGCTGGCCAGCCTGGCCGGCGAGTTGTCCTTCGCGCTGGATCTGTTCGACCACGAATCGCAGCGCAAGGTCGCCACCAAGCGCATCCAGCATCTGGCCACTCACGATCCGCTGACCGGGCTGCCCAACCGATCCCTGCTGATCGACCGCCTCAGCCAGGCCATTCACGGCGCTCACCGCCGGCGAGGTTACGTCGGCATTCTGTTCCTGGACCTCGATCGCTTCAAGACCATCAACGACTCGCTGGGCCACGGCACCGGCGACCAGTTGCTGCAAGCGGTCACCGAACGGCTGCGCGCCTGCGTCCGGCAAGAGGATACCCTGGCCCGGCAGGGCGGCGACGAATTCATTCTGGTGCTGCCGGAGATCGCCGAACCGGCCATCGCCGGCCGAGTCGCCGAACACCTGCTGCAAGCATTGCGCGCGCCATTCGCCCTGCAAGAGCATTTGTTGCACGTCAACGCCAGCATCGGCATCAGCATCTATCCGGTGGATGCCGCCGACCCGCCGACCCTGATCCGCTTCGCCGACAACGCCATGTATCAGGCCAAGGAAGCCGGCCGGGCCGGCTATGTCTTTTTCACCTCCGAACTCAACGTCCGGGTATCGGAAGTGTTCACCTTGGGCAACGATCTGAGACGCGCCCTGGAGCGGGAAGAGTTCGTGCTGCACTACCAGCCGCAGATCGATCTCAACACCCGGCGACTGATCGGCGCCGAGGCGCTGATCCGCTGGCAACATCCCAAACGCGGCCTGATACCGCCGATCACCTTCATTCCGATCGCCGAGGAAACCGGGTTGATCAATGCGATCGGTGAATGGACCCTGCGGACCGCTTGCGCGCAAAATCGCCGCTGGCAGGCCGCCGGATTGCCGACCATGCCGGTCGCCGTCAATCTGTCCGCCAAACAATGGCTGCAACCGCATTTGGAAAATCAGGTGATCGATGCCCTGCAAGCCGCCGGTCTGGCGCCCCAGTGGCTGGAACTGGAGATCACCGAAAGCCTGCTGATGCGCGACACCGAAAAGATGATCGAAACCATGCACCGGTTACAGGTGAGCGGAGTGCAGTTCGCCGTGGACGATTTCGGCATCGGCTATTCCAGTCTGAGCTATCTCAAGCGCTTTCCGATCAACCGGCTCAAGATCGATCAATCCTTCGTCCGGGACATTCCCGTCGATCCCGACGACACCGCCATCGCCACCGCCATCATTCAGATGGGTAAGAGCCTGCGTTTGAACGTGGTGGCCGAAGGCGTCGAGAGCACCGAGCAATTGGACTTTCTGCGCGAGCGCGGCTGCGATGCCGCGCAGGGTTACTATTTCAGCAAACCACTCCCCGCCGAAGCATTCGTCCAATATTACAAGCGCCTGTCGGGGTGATCCGGCGCCGGTTTTTCCCACCGAACCTCATTGCGCCGGTTTCCGCCCGGCACCTCACGGCCACTCGCTCGCCCATCCCACCGTTGGTTGGGACCACGACCCGGGCTAGGATTCCTTCATCGCCTCGGCGAAGCGGACGCGAATGCGCTCCACCCGCTCGCGATTCACACCGAAGTCGTAATAGCCGATCCGCGCGGCCGAGCGCACTTGAATGAAGCCCGGCGAATCGAACAAGAATTCCACGTCGTCCACGAAACCGAAGACCGCCGAACGAAACTGGGCATGAATGTAGTTTTCATCGGCCTGGACGATTTCGGCTCGATCCATGCTGTCGAGCAACGCCAACAGTTGGGCGCGCGCCCGCGCCAGCTCACCTTGGTAACGCAAGGGATGAACCCATCGATTCTCGTCCGCCGCCTGCGACGACACACAGTTGGGCGAATCGGGACACAGCGCCAACTGGCCTTGGTTCACGCCTAAGCTCGTGGATGATTGCCCTCCCGAACAGCCACCGACGATCAGGACCGCGATGACCGCCAACCCGCCTCGCCATTGTTTCATTCGCATGAGTGATTCCTCATTGGATCGTTCCGCATTTTGACTCCGCCGCAAGGCAAACACCCACTGCCTTGGCGGGTCCGTTGTTTGGGGAAACCGATTCAGCTACTTTTAATCGATACATCCTTGCCAAAACTCGCCGCACAACAACCATGGCCGCACCATCGTCAGACCTGAAAACGATCGAAGATCTTAGCTTCCGGGTACTCTATCGAGGCGCCTTCGCCCTGCTGGAGGCCCATCTCCGACTGGGCCAGACCCTCAAGGCCCAGTCCGACGCCATGGTGGCCATGGACCCCACCATTGACGTGGAAGGTAAAATGGAAGGCGGCCTGCTCGGCGGGCTCGGACGCATGTTCAGCGGAGAAAGCCTGTTCTTTCAAACGCTGAGAGCATCCCGTGGCGCCGGCGTGGCCCATCTCGCGCCAGCCCAGCCGGGAGACCTGCTGCCGATTCACCTCGATGGCCAGCAAACCTACATCCTGCAAAAGGACGGCTTCCTGGCGGCCAGCGACGGCGTCAGCATCTCCACCACCGCCCAGAACCTCACCCGAGGGCTTTTCAGCGGCGAAGGTTTCTTCGTGCTCAAGGCCAGCGGCCGGGGCATGCTGTTCGCCGAAAGCTACGGCGCCATCCACGAGCTCGACGTGCCCGCCGGCCAGGAAATGATCGTCGACAACGGTCACCTCGTCGCCTGGCCCGAAACCATGCAGTACAAGATCGAGAAGGCCAGCTCGGGTTGGATTTCCAGTTTCACGTCCGGCGAGGGCATCGTGTGCCGCTTCAGGGGACCCGGTAAAATTTATATCCAAAGCCGCAATCCGGCCGCTTTCGGCGCGTGGGTGCGCCCGCTGCTCCCGTCCAACCGCCGGGGTTGAGCGGATGACGAGATCACTCCAGCCGGGCGCCAATCTACCCCTGCCCAGCGGCGCGGAACTTCGGATCGGCATCGCTTGGGAACCCGAACGCCCCGGCGGCCACGAGGCCGACGCCAGCGCTTTTCTCCTGCGCAAGGGTGATCGAGTCGGTGGGGACGTGGACTTCGTGTTCTACAACAATCCATGTTCGGCCTGCGGTTCCCTGACGCTAAACCAGAGTGTCGGACCGGAGCGCCAGGCATTTCACCTCCGACTCGGTGACCTGCCCGCCGATGTCGCCAAAATCGCCATCTGTCTGACACTGCACGGTCGGGGCTCTTTTGCCCAGGCTCGTCGGATCGATCTCCGAATCTTCGACGCGGCGCGGACCGAGCTGATGAGTTTCAGCCCACCTACCGCCAGCATGACCGAGGCGGCGTTGATCCTCGGCGAGGTCTATCGGCGTAACGACCAATGGAAATTTCGCGCCGTGGGCCAGGGCTTCACCGGCGGCCTGGGGCCTTTGGCCACTCACTTCGGGGTGGATATCCGCGAGGAAACGCCCGCCGCTCCACCACCGCCGGTACCGCGCGCTACCGCGAAAGTCCCACCGGTATCCATCGGCAAGGCATCCGCGACCGGGGTGTTACCCACCGCCAGCATCGTCCGCCACTCCGCCGCCGCCGATCTTGATTACGAGATCCTGTACCCCGGCGCCTACACGCTGGCCCGCGTCGATTTGCCACGCGGTCGCCACTTGAAAGCCCAGTCCGACGCCATGGTGGCCATGGCGCCGACCATCGACGTCGAGGGCAAGATGGAGGGTGGCTTGCTGGGCGGCCTTGGCCGGCTGATGAGCGGCGAGAGCTTTTTCCTGCAAACCCTGACGGCGGCGCGCGGCCCCGGTTCGGTATTTCTCGCTCCGGCCTCGCCCGGCGATGTGGCCGCGCTGGACCTGCAACCCGGCGATGGGTACGTGATTCAAAAAGACGGCTTTCTGGCGTGCAGCGAAGAGGTTCAGGTCAGCACCCAGGTGCAGAACATCGCGCGGGGGCTGTTCAGTCAGGAAGGCTTTTTCATTCTCAAAGCCGAAGGTCGCGGGCTGGTTTTTCTGGAATCCTATGGCGCGATCCATGAATTCGACCTCCAACCGGGCCAACAAAAGATCGTCGATAACGGCCACCTCGTCGCTTGGTCCCAATCCATGCGCTACGAACTGGAGATGGGCAATCCCGGTTTCATCGCCGCCTTCACCTCCGGCGAGAAGATCGTCTGCCGATTCTTCGGTCCCGGCCGGCTGCTGGTTCAGACCCGGCAGCCGCGGCAGTTCGGCCTGTGGATTTCCCGCTTCCTGCCGGGATGAAGCCGCCGCGTCGAAATTACCCCATCCGCTACACCAGCACCAGATTATCCCGGTGGATCAACTCCGGGTCATCCACGTGCCCGAGCAGCTCTTCGATGCGGCGGGTGGTCTTGCCGATCAGCAGCAACGCCTGCGTCACATCGTAGTTCATCAGCCCGCGTGCCACTTCGCCGCCGGCGGGGTCCAGGCAAGACACCAGATCGCCGCGCTCAAACCGCCCTTCGATCGCCGTCACGCCGACCGGCAGCAGACTCTTGCCGGCCGTGCGCAAGGCTCGCACCGCCCCGGCGTCCAGATGCAGCCGCCCGCGCACCTGCAACTGCACCGCCA
>JAGRHI010000130.1:0-338 GCA_020445045.1 Candidatus Competibacteraceae bacterium | reverse complement strand
ACCGGGCTCTGACTCGGCCGCAGCAACGTACCTAGCGTCTCGCCGCCCGCCACCCGTCGCAGCACCTCCGGTTCGCGCCCCCAGGCCAGCAGAGTAAAAGCACCGGAGCGCGCCGCCCGCGCCGCCGCATGCAGCTTGGTCAGCATGCCACCACGCCCCAGGCTGCCTGCTCCGCCACCGGCCATGGCTTCCAGCGCCGCATCGCCGGCCCGGCCCTCGCCGATCAGGTAAGCCTCCGCGAACTGGCGCGGGTTGCGATCGTACAGCCCTTGCTGATCGGTGAGAATAACGTACAACTCCGCTTCCACCAGGTTGGCCACCAGCGCGCCCAGGGTGTC
>JAGRHI010000129.1:2326-2739 GCA_020445045.1 Candidatus Competibacteraceae bacterium | reverse complement strand
GTGCTTTACAACCCGCAGGCCTTCTTCACACACGCGGCATAGCTGGATCAGGCTTTCGCCCATTGTCCAATCTTCCCCACTGCTGCCTCCCGTAGGAGTCTGGGCCGTGTCTCAGTCCCAGTGTGGCTGGCCGTCCTCTCAGACCAGCTACCGATCGTCGCCTTGGTGGGCCCTTACCCCACCAACTAGCTAATCGGACGTAGGTTCATCCCGCGGCGCGAGGCCCGAAGGTCCCCCGCTTTCCTCCGTGGAGCGTATGCGGTATTAGCCTGAGTTTCCCCAGGTTGTCCCCCACCACGGGGCAGATCCCTACGCGTTACTCACCCGTCCGCCACTGAGGGCCGAAGCCCTCCGTTCGACTTGCATGTGTTAGGCATGCCGCCAGCGTTCAATCTGAGCCAGGATCAAACTCT
>JAGRHI010000129.1:236-2211 GCA_020445045.1 Candidatus Competibacteraceae bacterium | reverse complement strand
CTACCTTCCAGTTTGATAAAGAACATGCTAACCGTTTCTACTCAAATAGAGCAGAAAGGGGATTATAGGCTTATTGAACTCTTTACCGCAAGCCCCTCCCGAAAACCTTTTCTCCATCTCCCCACGCTCACCGCAGGGAGGTGCGAATTATAGAGAAGAAAGTTCGGACGTCAAGCCTGTACCGCAATATCAATCATGATCCGGCATTCAGTTCGCGCAAACCCTGCGCAAACGGAGTTTGCGCGCTGAATTGCAGCATTTCCCGTAACAAAGTCGGATCGCCCAACGAGTGCCGGATATCGCCGATCCGGCCGGACGCAAACTCGGCCGGAGGTGCGTTCGGAAACAGTTCGCGGTAAATTGCCAGTACCTGCTTTAAGGAAATGGCATGGCCGGTACAAACGTTGTAACGTCCTACAACAATATCTTGACGGGTCAGCGCCTGGCCGTTGTACTCCGCGACATCCCGAACCGAGATGAAATCCCTGGTCTGCTCGCCGTCACCATATACCGTCACCGGCAAACCGCGTTGGAACCGGTTGGTGAAGATCGACAGCACGCCGGAGTAGGGCGAACCGGGATCCTGGCGTGGTCCGTAAACGTTGAAATAGCGCAGGCAGACCGCTTCCAATCGGTAGCTGGCCGCATAGCCCAACAGCATGACCTCGGCGGCCAGCTTGGCGGCGGCATAGGGAGACTGAGGTTGAGGCAGAGCCGATTCACGATTGGGCAGCACCGCGCTCGCACCGTATACCGCCGCCGATGATGCGAACACCAAACGCTTGCAGTCAAATTCAAGGCACAATCGGGCAAGTGTGTCCGCGGTGGCCAGATTGAGGCGATAGTTGAGCTCTGGCTCGCGAAAACTTTCCGGCACGCTGACCAACGCCGCGAGATGCAGCGCGCCGACAAAGCGATGTTGCTGAAACAAGGGACGCATTGCCGCTTCGTCGCCAGCATCGGCGATCACCAGGGTAAAGTTGGGGGACGCGCGCGCGTCGACCAAATTGTCCAGACGTCCCGTGCGCAGGTTATCGACCCCCACCACCTGCCACCCGTGCCGCAGCAACCACTCCACCGAATGACTGCCGATGAAACCGGCCGCGCCGGTCACTAAAAAAACGGGTGTCATGTCGTTCTCCAACTCATGGTCGTAATTTGTAAGGTGTGTTGTCAGGCGGACGCCGCTTACAATGATAGGTCCGTTATGGAAGATCGTATCTCGTGACCACACCTGTCCGACTGTTTTCCTGGCATTTTATGGCGCCGCGCTACTGGCCGGTCTGGCTGGGGCTGGGCGCGATGAAAGGGATGGCCGCGCTGCCGTTCCGCTGGCAGTTGCGCGCTGGTCGGCAAATCGGCCGCTGGGCCGGCAAGATCATGCGTCGCCGCCGCCGTATCGCCGCCATCAATCTGGCCTTGTGTTTCCCAGAACTGAGCTCAGCCCAAAGGGCCGACCTGCTGGAAGAGCATTTCGCCGCGCTGGGCATTGGCTTGTTCGAGACCGCCATGGCCTGGTGGGCACCGGACGAAAAGCTGTACGGGCTGGCGCGTGTCGAGGGCACACAGTATCTGGAGCAAGCCATGGCCCGCGGCAAGGGCGTGATCCTGCTCACCGGGCATTTCACCACACTGGAATTGGGCGCCCGGTTCATCACTTGGCGCCACTCGTTCCATGCCATGTACCGGTCGCACAAGAATTCGTTATATGAAGCCGTCATGCGCCGTGAACGCGAGCGTCGGTCCCGGTTACCACCCTTGCCGCACGAAAATCTGCGCGATCTGTTGCGCGCCTTCAAACGGGGAAAGGCGGTGTGGTATGCGCCCGATCAGAACCACGGCCTTCGCAACAGCGTCTTCGTGCCTTTCTTTGGCGTGCCCACCTGCACCATCACCGCCACCAGCCGGCTGGCGGCGCTGAGCGGCGCGGCGGTGGTGCCCTACTTCCCACGCCGCTTGGCGGGAACAGCCGGTT
>JAGRHI010000129.1:0-175 GCA_020445045.1 Candidatus Competibacteraceae bacterium | reverse complement strand
CAGCGCATCAACGAATTGCTGGAGCGGCACATCCGCCAAGCACCGGCGCAGTATCTCTGGGTTCATCGTCGCTTTAAGACCCAGCCGCCGGGCAGTCCACGCATTTACCCATCCTGAGTCCGGATTCCGCCGATGTCCCATTGCGCCGACCTGCCGGCCAATCCCGCCATACGCC
>JAGRHI010000128.1:5656-15231 GCA_020445045.1 Candidatus Competibacteraceae bacterium | reverse complement strand
GACGCGCTGCACGCCACCCGCGCGGCGGTCGAGGAAGGCGTGGTGGCCGGCGGCGGCGTGGCGCTGATTCGCGCCCTGCAGACGATCAAGGGCCTGAAAGGCGACAATGCCGATCAGGACGTGGGCATCTCCATCGCGTTGCGCGCCATGGAAGAACCCGCGCGCCAGATCGTCGGCAATGCCGGCGACGAGCCTTCGGTGGTTCTGGACAAGATCCTGCAGCAGTCCGGCAACTACGGCTATAACGCCGCGACCGGCGAATATGGCGACATGGTCGAGATGGGCATTCTGGACCCGACCAAGGTGACCCGCTCGGCATTGCAGAACGCGGCCTCCGTGGCGGCGCTGCTGATCACCACCGAGGCGATGATCGCCGAACTGCCGAAGAAGGATTCCGGCGGCGGCATGGGCGACATGGGCGGCATGGGCGGCATGGGCGGCATGGGCGGCATGGGCGGCATGATGTAAGCGGCGCCCTTACGCTTCCAGTCGCGAAAAAGCCCCGCTTCGGCGGGGCTTTTTCATGCGCGAACCGGCGACGGGACGACCGTTATCCCTTGTGGCCGAAATAGGCGCGGAACAGGTCGAATTCCACATCGCAGCCCGCTTCGGCGAAACCGGCGTCGCGGATGGCCTGGACGATGGTGTCCGGGGGGACGCAATTTTCGATGGTGTCCCAATAATAACGCATCAAGGTCTGCATCTCTCGCTGGCCGGTGCTCAAGCGGCCGAGCAGCGGAATCACCCGACCCAGATAGAACTTGAGGGCGATGCGTTTCAGCGGGGTGGTGGGCTGGGCGATCTCCAGGATGAGCAGCACGCCGCCCGGCTTCAGTACCCGCCGAAATTCGCGAAAAGTGGCATTGAGATCGACGACATGGCGCAGCGCATAACCCATGCTGACGAAATCGAAACGCCCGCCGGCGATCGGCAACTGCTCCATTTGCCCCTGCACCAGCGGAATATCCAGCAGGCGGCGCACCTGGTCCAGCATCCCCGCGCTGACATCGAGTCCGACCACCGCCCGCCGGTCCTGGGTAATCGCCAGCGCCTGCCGGGCCACCAGACCGGTGCCGATGGCGACATCGAGCACGCTCATGCCGGGCCGCAGACCGGCGCGGACCAGCGCGTGGCGCCGATACCAACTGCCCGACCCCCACGACAGCAAGCGGTTGACCCGATCGTAATAGCCGGCGGTACGGTCGAATAGCCCGCGCACGAAAGCAGGGCGCTGGGCCAAATCCGGATAGTACTCGGGCAACACCGGATGAGGTTTCAACGGCTGGTCGGATTTCACAAGCAGGCATCCTGAGGGTGGGTTTACGGAGCGGAGCCCATCGCCAGCCCCTCGATTTCGATCAGCAGTTCCCGGCGGCAAATGTCGGCTTGCAGGAACAAGGTCGGTGGATCGGCGTCGAGCGCCTGGGCGATCCGCCGACGCAACGCCGTCAGATCGAAATTCGGCTGACAGTAGACCTTCAGCAGCGCCGGGCGCAGCGGTTCCGGCGTCAGGCGGTTGGCTTGGGCGAGTAACGCCCGCAGATTGAGCAGCGTCTCGTCCAGTTGCGCCATCAGGTCGACATGTTGGCTGGCGTGGCCGACGATGCTGGCCGTGCCGGAAATATAAAGATGGTGGTGCCGCTCTCCCCAGGCTTTCAGCACGGCGCGCGAGAACGAGGGACTGCGCGGCCCGTACTGGCGCGGGTAGTGAAAGGCGCTGGTTTGCCGCGGATTTTCAATCTGGATTCCCGCTGTCCGACCGGCCAGCGCGTACAGCCGCAATCCCGGCTCGTCGGTGCCGATGGCGCAAGCGGCCGGCAGGTGCGTCTCGAACTCCGTCAGTTCCGCCACCAGCGCCTGATGCCGGCCGGCGCAAAACGCGCGATAGCGTTCCAGCCCACCGCATTCCCGGTTGATGGCGGGGAAATAATTCCAGACCCGCAGCAGGTACGGGTAGCCCAGGGCGCGCGCCGCCGCGAACAAGCGCCGATAGGCCATGGCGGTCAAGGGTTGCAAGGCGTCGGGCGTATCTTCGTCCAGGTGGCACTGGAGAAAAAGCACGGCATCGTTGCCAGCGTGGCTCACGCCGTGGGTGACCCCGACACGCACCGGCCGAGCGCTGAGCCAGACCTCGGCGGTCGAGCTTCCGCCCAGTTCGGGCAGGGGGATGACGCCGGATCGCGGATCTTGCGGGGGAGCGGCCGGCTCCCGAAACCGGATCAGCGCCAGCAAACGCTCGTCGTCCAGCGCGCGGGCGGCTTGGGTTTCGTCGCAATGGACGACCTGAAAAGGGAACATGCGCGTCGTCTTACAAGCGCCATGAATGGCAAGGGTCATCGTTGCTCATGCATGCGGGAAACCGGGCCGGGTTCGAGTCGTTCGGGTTTGGAAAAGCAGGCTTCCAGGCATGCGACGAGACCGGGCGATAAGAAGTTTTTCGGATAAGCCATGGTATAGTTTATGCTCGAATTCACAAGCGTCGATAGCGCTGTTGCGCCCATATCCCCCATCTTGACGAGGTCACCCATGGATGTTCTCTCGCCGTTCGAGTTGGAGATGGCTCGGCTGTTGGTCGAGACCCTGCACCTGGAAGATATCAGTCCGGAAGAAATCGCTCCCGAAGAACCGCTGTTCGGCGAAGGGCTCGGCCTGGATTCCATCGATGCCCTGGAACTGGCGCTGGCGATTTCGAAAACCTATGGCTTTCAATTGCGCTCCGACGACAAGGAAAACCGGCGCGTGTTCGCCTCGCTGCGCGCCCTGAGCGCGCATGTCGCGCAATGCCGTACCCGTTAGGAATCGATCGCCGCAAGGAGCGGTGTCTCCGTGCCCGCCGGCCTGGGCCGACAGGTAAGTGAAATTCGATTGCCGCTGATCTGATCGGTACCGATGAGTCGATTTGTGTGGAGCACCGTCTGGATCATGGCCGCGTCTGGCCTGATCCTGGCCTTGATGGACGCGGGTCCGTGTCGAAGCGGGTTGCTGACCGGGCTGGCGGGGTTCTANNTTCTACATCGTGCTGCTGGCGGTCGGCGCGTTGGTGCCACGCCTGGATTTCTACCTGCGGGCGGTGTGCCGCGGTCCGGCTGACCAACCCTGGGTGGCCTTGACCTTCGACGATGGCCCCGATCCCGTCATCACCCCACTGTTGCTCGAACTGCTGCGGCGCGAACGCATCCGCGCCGTGTTCTTCTACGTGGGCGAGGCGGCCCGGCGACATCCGGCCCTGGTGGCGCAAGCCGCCGCCGACGGCCACCTGATCGGCAATCATTCCAACCGGCATGGCCATGGCTGGGCGTTTTCATCCACCCAGCGGATCGTCGCCGAATTCGAGGCGGCCAACCGCACCCTCACCGAAATTCTGGGTTATGCCCCATGCTTCGCGCGGACGCCGGTCGGGGCATCGTGTCCGGGTCTGGCCAAGGCACTGGCCTGTCTGCGCCTTGGCAATATCGCCTGGGACGTGCGCGGTCTGGAAGGGCTGTACCGCGACCCGACGCGCATCGCGGCCCGAATCGTCCGCCGGGCGCGCAACGGTTCGATCATTCTGTTGCACGAACTCTACTATGGCGTATCGCGCTTCGAGCCCCAGCAGGTGCTGGAAACCGCGCAACTGACGATCGACGGGCTGCGCGCGCGCGGCTTTCGCTTCGTTCGTCTGGATCGGTTGCTGGCGCAACCGGAGAGCGCGCCTTGGCCGGACGGCTGGGAGTCGTCGCCGGAAACCGGCGCGCTCCTGGCCGAGGGTGGCGCGGGCGAATCGATGATGAGCGACCGCATCGCATCCACCGCGTCGAGAGCGGGTCGTGCATGAGCCGGCAGTGGGCACGGTTGCCGGAGCGGGGCCACCCGCTGGCACTGCGGCTGATTTGCTGGATCGCGCTGCATGTCGGCCGGTCCGCGGGCCGCGTTCTGCTCTATCCCATCACCCTGTATTTTCTGGCGACCGCCACGGCGGCGAGGCGTAGTTCCCGGCGTTACCTGCGGCGGGCGCTGGGTCGCGAGCCGGGCTGGCGGGAACTGTTTCGCCACATCCACTGCTTCGCCGCCACCATTCTGGATCGGGTTTATTTCCTGACTGGGCGACTGGAACAATTCGAGATCGAGATCTTCGGCGGCCAACGCATTCTGGATCAGGCGGCCTCCGGTCGGGGCTGCATTCTGTTAGGGTCGCACTTGGGCAGTTTCGACGCCTTGCGGGCGCTCGGCGTGAGCTTGCGCCACCTGCCCATCAAAATCTTGATGAACACCACTCACAATCGGGCCATGACCCAGTTGCTGGATGCCTTGAATCCGACGCTGGCGCAAACCATCATCCCCATCGGCGCGCCCGATACCCTGTTGAAAGTCCAGGAAAGCCTGGAGCAGGGCGACATGATCGGCGCGTTGGGGGACCGGGTGGCGCGGGGTGAGAAGACAGTGCGTTGCCGCTTCCTCGGCCAGGAAACCGCCTTGCCGATCGGACCCCTGCTGCTGGCGGCGCTCATGAACTGCCCGGTGATTCTATGCTTCGGCCTGTACCGGGGCGGCAACCGCTACGCCATCCATTTCGAACCGCTGGCCGAGCGCATCGTTCTGGACCGGCGCCAGCGCCGGGAGCAACTCGGCGTTTGGGTGCAGCGCTATGCCGACCGGCTGGCGCATTACGCGCGCCTCGCACCCTATAACTGGTTCAATTTTTACGACTACTGGGAAGAGGACGGATCATGAAGCCGGCCACGACGCCGGCCCGGCGTTTCGTCCGCCAGCGCGGCATGGGTTGGGACGGCCTGACCACCTTGCTGCTGTCCAACCTGCTGCTACTGGCGACCCTGGGCCTGAGCGGGCTGTGGTGGTTGCATCGCGTCTGGCGCATCGCCCGCGACACGCCGTGCGTCGGCGTCGAAGGCGACTGGGTGGTGGTGCTGGGCGCCCGCCTGCAAGACGACCAGGTCGCGCCCGGCCACGCCCGCCGACTACGCCGCGCCGCCGCGTTGTATCGGGCCGATCCCCGGCGACGCATCCTGCTGGTCGGCGGTCGCACCGGCGGTCGCGCCAGCGAAGCCGAACGCGGCCGGGCCTGGCTCCTCGAACTCGGCATTCCCGCCTCCCGCCTGGCGATCGAGGATCAATCCCTGAACACGCTCGACAATCTGCGCCACGCCCGACGACTGCTGGCCGATCTGCGCGAGCGCCCCTTCGTGCTGGTCAGCAGCCGTTATCACTTGGCCCGCGCTCAGGCGCTGGCGCGCGGCCTGGGCCTGCGGCCGGTGTTGTGCGCCGCCGAGGAGCGTTTGCGCCGCGATCCCTGGACCTGCTGGCGGTTGACCCTGGAGGCGTACTACCTGCATTGGTACGCAGTGGGCAAAACCTGGTCGCGCTGGACCGGCAACCGTCACAGTCTGGCCCGAATCACCTGAGGCATCTGGAGTCCCGTTGATCGACAAGAACCAAATTCAGGCGCTGATTCCGCACGCCGGCGCCATGTGCCTGCTGGAGGCAGTGACCGCCTGGGACCAGCAATCCATCGCCTGCGTGACTCAAACCCATCGCGATCCCGCCAATCCCCTGCGGCGACAAGGTCGGCTGCCGGCCGTGATGGCCTTCGAGTACGGTGGCCAGGCGGCGGCGATTCACGGCGGCTTGCGCGCCCGCGCCGCCGGCCAAACGGCGCCGCCCGGCTATCTGGCCGCGCTGCGCGACGCCCGCTGGTTCGTCGCCGACCTGGATGGTATCGCCGAACCGCTGGAAGTCGCCGCCCAGTTGTTGTTGGGCGATCAGGCCCATTGTCTCTACGCGATTCAGGTCAGCGCCGCCGGCCGCTTGCTGGCGGAAGCCCGCATCGCCATCGTGCCGCAGGCGGCGGCGGACACGGCATCATGAAGCGTTGGGGCTGGCTGTTGTTGTTACTGGGAAGCTGGCCGCCGGGACTGCCGGCCGCCGATGAGGCATTGGATCGGGTCATGCGGGCGCTGGCGGCGGTACCGGCGGTGCAAGCGGCCTTTCGCGAGGAAAAGATGCTCGCCATCTTGCAAGAGCCGCTAGTGAGCAGCGGGATGCTGTACTACCACGCCCCGGCCTATCTGCGCAAACAGACCTTGCAGCCACGGCCGGAGGAATACGAAGCCGACGGCCATTGGTTGACGGTCGAAACACCGACCGACGGCCGCCGGCAATTCGATCTGAACGGCTACCCGCAACTGCGGCCCTTCGTCGAAGCGATTCGCGCCACCCAGGCCGGCGACCGGGCAACGCTGGAGCGCTACTATCGGCTGGATTTTCAGGGAACGCCCGCCGACTGGAGCCTGCGCCTCACCCCACGCGAGCCGGAATTCGCCCGGTATCTGACCGCCATCGTCATCCGGGGCCACGCGGCCTGGATCGACAGCGTGGAAACGCTGGAAGCCGACGGTGACCGCGGCCTGATGACGGTGAGCCCACGGTGAAGCCTCGCTCCCCCGGTTCCGTTCCCACCCGGCCAGCGGAGCGTCGCCGCCACGGGTGGATTCCATGGCTCTGGCTGCTGGCCGCGCTGGGCTGCGGCTGGATCGTGGCAACCACCCCGGTGACCGCCGATTTGAGCGTATTCGTGCCGCGTGGCGATCCGGTCGCGGATCTGCTGCTGGAGCAATTGCGCAATGGCCCGACCACCCGCCTGATTCCGATCGGTCTGACCGGCGATTCCGAAGCGGCGCGCGCCACCGTCAGTCGCCGTCTGGCCGAGCGGCTGCGGAACAGCGGCCAGTTCACGCGGGTCGCCAACGGCGCGGACGCGCTACCCGAGGCGGAATTGCAGGCGCTGTTCGCGCACCGCTACCGGCTCAGCCCGACCGTCGTGCCGGAGCGCTTCACCGCCGAGGGCTTGCGCGCCGCGCTGGCGCAACGATTACAGGAATTGCAATCGCCGCTGGCGGTGCTTCAAAAACGCTGGTTGCCGGCGGACCCGACCGGCGAATTGCTCACCCTGCTGCGGGTGTGGCGGGGCGGGATCGGCGAACCGGCCAAGCGGTTGGGCGTGTGGTTCTCGCCCGACGGCGCGCGTGCCCTGTTGCTGGCCGAAACCCGCGCCTCCGGCTACGATCTGGCCGGCCAGCAGGCGGCGGTGGCGGCGATCCGCGCGGGCTTCGCCGCCGCCAGCGCGGGAACCCGCGTGGAATTGGCCATGAGCGGTCCCGGCGTGCTGGCGACGCTGGCCAAGGACCAGATCCGCGCCGAAGCGGAACTGCGCGGCACGCTGGCCATGGCGGCGATGATCTTGCTCCTGATCGGGGTTTACCGGTCGCCGCGCACGGTCTGGGCCGGCGCGCTGCCGATGCTGGCCGCCCTGCTGGCCGGCGCGGCGGCGGTGGATCTGCTGTTCGGCAAGATGTACATGATCACGCTGGCCTTCAGCATGACCCTGCTGGGCGAAACGCTGGATTATCCCACCTATCTGTTCAGCCACCGGCGCGCCGGGGAAACCGTCGAAGGAACCTTGCGCCAGTTGTGGCCGACCCTGCGGCTGTGCGCTGCGACCACCTTGCTCGGCTGTCTGGCGATGATCACCCCGGATTTTCCCGGCCTGAGTCAGTTGGGCGTCTTCACCATCGCCGGCGTCACCGCCGCCGTGGCGACCACGCGCTGGTTGTTGCCGGCGCTGCTGCCGCCCGGCTGGATTCCGCTGCGTCCCGGCGAGGTCGGCGCCTGGGCGGATGGGCTGCTCGAACCGCGACCGAAACTGGCGCTGGCGTTCGGCGCCCTGGGCTTGTTGCTGCTGACGGCGCTGATCGCGCGGGCGTCGCCGCTGTGGGAAAACGATATCGCCGCGCTCAGTCCGGTGCCGCCCGCGCTGCTGCGATTGGATCAGGAATTGCGCGCCGCGCTGGGCGCGCCGGAAGTCGGCCGCCTGATCGTCATCACCGCGCCCGACGCGGAAACGGCGCTGCGCCATGGCGAACGCATCGCCGCCTGGCTCGACGCCCGCCAAGCGGAGGGCACGCTCGACGGCCATGACGGCCCCATGCGCTATCTGCCCAGCCAGCGGACCCAACGGCAACGGCTGGCCCGGTTGCCGACACCGGAAACGCTGGCGGCCAATCTAGCCATCGCCACAGCGGGATTGCCGTTCAAGCCGGGCTTGTTTCAACCCTTTCTCGATGCCATCGCCGCCGCCCGCGCCGCGCCGCCGTTGCGTCCCGAGGATCTGCGCGGCACCCTGCTGGGCACGCGGCTCGATGCCCTGCTGTTCGCTGGCAACCGCGGCTGGACCGCGCTGCTACCGCTGAGCGGGGTGCGGGACGCGCGCACCCTGATCGCCGACCTGCCGCAGGCCGCCGACAGCCAGGCGCATTACCTGGATCTGCGGGTCGAAACCAACCGACTGATGGCGGATTTCCGCGATACCGCCCTGATCCGGTTCGGCTGGGGCGCCGCGTTGATCGTGGCGGTGGTCTGGGTCGGGTTGCGGTCCTGGCGGCGGGTCGCCGCCGCGCTGCTGCCGGTGCTGCTGGCGTTGGTGGTGGTGGTGGCGACGCTGCTGGCGCTGGGCGAACGGCTGTCGCTGTTCCATCTGGTCTCGCTGCTGCTGGTATTGGGCATCGGTGTCGATTATGGTTTGTTCTTCAGCCGGCCCGGCACCGATCCGGCCGCGCGCCGCCGCACCCTGCACGCGCTGCTGGTGTGCTGCGGTTCGGCCTTGACCGTGTTCATTCTATTGTCCACGTCCGCGCTGCCGGCGCTGCATGCCATCGGCCTGACGGTCAGTCTGGGCGTGGTGGCCAGTTTCGTCGCCGCCTTGACGCTGGCGCGGCCGTTGCTAACCCGGATGAGTTGAAGTCGAATCATGGCCATCAAGCCGCTGGCGGTCACCGCCTATACCGTGACCAATGCCTTGGGACGAGGCATTGCCGCTTCGCTGACGGCACTGCGCCGCGCGGAAAGCGGATTGCGCCCCTGCGATTTCGAGGATGCCGCCCTATCCACCTGGATCGGGCGGGTCGCCGGTCTGGAAGAGGAACCGCTGGCGGGGGAATTCGCGCCGTTCGATTGCCGCAACAACCGGCTGGCGCGACTGGGGCTGGAACAGGACCGGTTCGGCGCGGCGGTGCGCGCGGCTCGCGAACGCCACGGCGCCGACCGGATCGGCGTCTTCATCGGCACCAGCACCTCCGGCATCGGCGCCACCGAGCACGCCTACCGCCAGCGCGATCCCGCCACCGGCCGCCTGCCGGCCGACTTCGACTACCGACACACCCATAATTTGTTTTCGGCGGCGGATTTCACCCGCCGCTGGTTGGCGCTGCGCGGCGTGGCGCTGACGGTCTCCACCGCCTGTTCATCCAGCGCAAAAGCCTTCGCCGCCGCCTATCGACACATGCGGGCGGGGTTTTGCGGCGCGGCCGTGGTCGGCGGAGTGGACAGCCTGTGCCTGACTACACTGTACGGCTTCAACGCCCTGGAGTTGGCCTCATCCCAACCCTGCCGGCCGTGGGACGCCGACCGCGACGGCTTGAACATCGGCGAGGCGGCCGGGTTCGCGCTGCTGGAATGGGCCGAGCCGGGCGATGCGCGCCCCCTGCTGCTGGGTTATGGGGAAAGCAGCGACGCCCATCACATGA
>JAGRHI010000128.1:5338-5576 GCA_020445045.1 Candidatus Competibacteraceae bacterium | reverse complement strand
TACATCAACCTGCACGGCACCGCCACGCCGTCGAACGACGCCGCCGAGGATCGAGCGGTGCTGCGGGTGTTCGGCCCGGACACGCCATGTAGTTCCACCAAGGGCTGGACCGGGCATACCTTGGGCGCGGCCGGCATCACCGAAGCGGCGTTCGTCTGGCTGTGCCTGGAGCACGCGCTGATTCCCGGCATGCTCAACACCCGCCGGATCGATCCGAATCTGGGCGCGGGCGTCGTGC
>JAGRHI010000128.1:1338-5244 GCA_020445045.1 Candidatus Competibacteraceae bacterium | reverse complement strand
GACGGAGGGTCGCGTGAACACACTTGAAGTGGAAGGCGTGGGCCTGATGGCGCCGGGACTGGCGGGTTGGCCGAACGGTCGGGCGGTACTGAGCGGCGCGCGGCCTTATGTCGCCGAACCGATGCCCACCGCCATCGCCGCGCTGCTGCCGGCCAACGAACGGCGTCGCACCACCGCCACCGTCAAACTGGCGCTGCAAGTCGCCCAGGAAGCGGCCCTGCAAGCGGGCCTCGATCCGAGCACTCTGCCAACGGTGCTGGCCTCCTCGGGCGGCGACAGCGAAGTATTGGACAAGATCTGCGCGGCGCTGACCCTGCCCGACCGGCCGGTCTCGCCGACCCACTTCCATCACTCGGTGCACAATACACCCGCTGGTTACTGGTCGATCGCCACCCGCTGCGCCGCCGCCTCGCTGAGTCTCTCCGCCTACGACGACAGCTTTGCCGCCGGCCTGATGGAAGCGTCGGCGCTGGCCTGGACGGATCGGACGCGGGTGCTGTTGGTCGCCTACGATCTGCCCCTGCCGTTTCCGCTGTCCGAACGCCGGGCGATCGTCGCCCCGTTCGCCGTGGCGCTGGCGCTGAACCCGGCGCCGGCCGAGCAGCGACTGGCGACACTGCGGCTGACACGAAACGCGGAGCGATCGGCAAGCCGCTTGGACGATCCCCAGCTCGAAACCTTGCGGCGGGGCAATCCGGCCGCTCGGAGTCTACCGTTGCTGCGGGCCATCGCCCACTCGACCGCAAGCCGGGTGACCTTGTCCACCGGCGAAAGCGGCGGGCTGGAACTGGAGATCGAACCATGAAGCGGGCGCTGGTGACCGGCGGCAGCGGCGATCTCGGCCGGGCGATCTGCCAGCGCCTCGGGCGCGACGGCCTGCACGTCATCGTCCATGCCCGCCAACATCCCGAACGGGCGGCGGCGGTGGTCGAGGCCATTCGAACGGCGGGCGGTTCGGCGGAAGCGGTCGCCTTCGACGTCGCCGACGAGGACCAGACTCGCCAATTGCTGACGCTGCTGCTGCGGGCCGGGCCGATTCAGGTGCTGGTCAACAACGCCGGCGTGCACGCCGACGCGCCCATGGCCGGCATGTCGGGAACGCAGTGGCGACAACCGATCGAGGTCTGTCTGCACGGCTTCTTCAACGTGACCCAACCGCTATTGCTACCGATGATCGGCACGCGCTGGGGTCGCATCGTCAATATCTCCTCGCTGACCGGTGTCATCGGCAATCGCGGCCAAACCAACTACGCCGCCGCCAAGGCCGGCCTGCACGGAGCGACTCGGGCGCTGGCGCTGGAGCTAGCCTCGCGCGGGATCACCGTCAACGCCATCGCGCCGGGTATCATCGAAGGTCAGGCCACCGAAACGGCGTTCGACGCGACGACCATCCGGCGGCTGGTGCCGATGCAACGGGCGGGGACACCGGACGAAGTGGCCGCCCTGGTCGGTTTTCTGGCTTCCGAGGCAGCGGGCTATCTGACCGGGCAAATCATCGGTCTCAACGGCGGGATCGCCTGAGCGCCGATCATGCGGGTCGCCGTCGTCATTCCCGCCTACAACGAGGCCGCCACCATCGCCGGTATCGTCCATCGTGCCCGGCGACAAGCGGAGACGGTGATCGTGGTGGACGACGGCTCCGGCGACGAGACCGCCGCCCAGGCCGAAGCAGCGGGGGCGCAACTGTTGCGCCAGCCGATCAACCAGGGCAAGGGCGCGGCCTTGTGGCGCGGGATGGAGGCGGCGCTGGCGCAAGGCGCGGACGCGGTCATTACCCTGGACGCGGACGGCCAACATTGCCCCGAGGATATGCCGAAACTGCTGACCGCCGCCCGGCGCCAGCCCGGTCGGCTGATCGTCGCCGCCCGGCTGGCGCATCGCGAACGAGCGCCCGGCCCGCGCCGTTTCGCCAACGGCATGGCCGACTTCTGGATTTCCTGGGCGGCCGGCTATCCGATCCGCGACACCCAATCCGGATTTCGGCTGTATCCGGCCACGTTCCTGCGCGCCGCCTCCGCGCCCCGCAACGGGCGGCGCGGCTTCGCCTTCGAGAGCGCGCTGCTGATTCAGGCCGCGCGGCTGGGCTGCTATCCGGCGACGGTGGCCATCGAAACGATCTATCACCCGCAAGGTCGGCCCAGTCATTACCAACCGTGGCGCGACACCCTGCGCATCGTCGCCACAGTGGCGTGGGAACTGCTCGGACGCGGCCTGTATCCGATAGGTTTACTCCGGTCGCTGCGGCTACTACCCTTACCGGTATCCGATCATGAAGCTTTGGTTAAACAACAGGATACAGGAGGTAAGACATGATTCCGAGAACATTGATCCCGTTGGCGCTCCTGCTGGCCCTGGTCTTGGTGGGCTGCCGCAGCAACCCGGTCTACAACATCGAGAACATGCCGGTGACGACCAACACTCGCCACTACTCCCTGGGCGACGTGCGCGGCGCCATCCTGCGGGCGGGAGCGGTGCAGGGTTGGCAGATGAAAATCGTTCGGCCCGGCCTGATCATCGGCACACTCTACCTGCGCAGTCACATGGCTCAGGTCGAAATTCCCTATGATCGGGTGACCTACAGCATCCTGTACCGGGACAGCAACAACCTGGATTACGACGGCGTCAACATTCACAGCAACTACAACGGTTGGGTGCAGCGGCTGAGCGCCGAGATCAATGCCCAGCTCAGCGCCCTGTGACGCCGAATGGCGCGCCGCGCGGGTCGGGTCAACGCCGCCCCGATTCCGCGAAATCCCGAGCCAGGCAACCGCCGTAACGCTATACTCCGCGCGAGTTTTGCTTGCGGTCGCGCCGGGCGACCGCAACACTCTTCAGGTAAGCGATTTGTCCGCTTCGATTTCCCAACCGCGTTTATTCGAGGGAGCCAACCCCTCGTCAAGGAGAAAAGCATCATGAAAGAACGCATCGTGGCCGTTTTGGGCATGGTGAGTCTGCTAACGATCGTGGGCTGCGCCAACATGCTGGGCCAGGACAAGAACAAGACAGCAATGGAAAAAGCGCCCGCTCCCCAGGAGGAAATGGCGCCGGCGCCGAAGATCGCCGACAGCGAAACCGTTACCATGACCGCAACGGTGCGGGCGGTCGATCTGAAAAACCGGACGGTGACGCTCAAGCAGAAAGGCGGCAAACCTTTTACCATTCATGTCGGCGAGGAGGTGCGCAATCTGCCCCAGGTCCGAGTGGGTGACCAGGTGGTGATGAAATACACCGAGGCCATGGCGGTGCGAATCAGCCGGGATACCACCGGTGGGATCACCTCGCGCAAGGAAACCCTGAGCGGCGACCGCGCCGCGTTGGGCCAAAAGCCGGCGGGCAGTGTGCGCAATACCGTCGAAACCATTGCCAACGTCTTGGCCATCGACCATCAAACCCGCAAGATCACCTTCCAGGGTCCGCAAAGCACCTTGATCGTGAAGGCGCCGGCCGACGTGAACATCAGTCGACTCGACGTCGGCGATCAGGTGATGCTCACCTACACCGAGGAGCTGGCGATCGCGGTGGAACCGGCGGCGACCAAGAAGTCCGCCAGGAAAAAATAGACGCCGTTCGCTTGGGCGTTCCCGAAAAACCCGCCGGCCGGCGGGTTTTTCTTTGCTGCCGGGCGCGAGCCTCACCGCCGACAAGCTGGGTTATACTGCCTTCCTCGAACATCCCGACGCCGTGATTCCTGGCGGCCACGTGCCCGCCGACCCTCCGAACAACCGATGACAGCCATGGACAAGACCTACGAACCGCACGCGATCGAGCAGCGCTGGTACGCCTTTTGGGAAGGACGAAACCATTTCGCCCCCAGCGGCCAGGGCGCGCCCTACTGCATCATGATCCCGCCGCCGAACGTCACCGGTACCCTGCACATGGGGCATGCCTTCCAGGACACCATCATGG
>JAGRHI010000128.1:0-1221 GCA_020445045.1 Candidatus Competibacteraceae bacterium | reverse complement strand
AGGGCCGAACCCGCCACGACCTGGGTCGCGACGCCTTCATCGAACGAGTCTGGACCTGGAAGGCGGAATCCGGTGGCACCATCACCCGCCAGTTGCGGCGAATGGGCGCCTCGGTGGACTGGAGCCGCGAGCGCTTCACCATGGACGATGGCTTGTCCGCCGCCGTGCGCGAGGTATTCGTCCGTCTATACGAGGAAGGGCTGATCTATCGCGGCCAGCGGTTGGTCAACTGGGACCCGGTGCTGCACACCGCCGTCTCGGATCTGGAAGTGGTCAGCGCCGAGGAAAGCGGATTCATGTGGCACATCCGCTATCCACTGGCCGAGGGCGGCGGCGATCTGATCGTCGCCACCACCCGCCCGGAAACCATGCTGGGCGATACCGCCGTGGCGGTGCACCCGGACGACGAGCGCTACAAGCATCTGATCGGCCTGCATGCCGTTCTGCCGCTGACCGGACGCAATATCCCCATCATCGCCGACGAGTACGTGGACCCGACCTTCGGCACCGGCTGCGTCAAGATCACCCCGGCGCACGATTTCAACGACTACGCGGTCGGCCAGCGCCATAAGCTGCCGCTGATCAACATCTTCACGCCCAGCGCCCGCATCAACGACAACGGCCCCGAAGCCTATCGCGGCCTGGACCGCTTCGAGGCCCGCCGGCACATCCTCGGCGATCTGGAGGAACAGGGACTGCTGGAGGAAACTCGGTCGCACAAGCTGATGGTGCCGCGCGGCGACCGTAGCCACGCCGTGATCGAGCCGCTGCTGACCGATCAATGGTACGTGAAAACCGGACCGCTGGCCGGCCCCGCCATCGCCGCGGTCAAGACCGGCAAGCTCAAATTCATCCCGGAAAACTGGGAGAAAACCTATTTCGACTGGTTGAACCGGATCGAGGACTGGTGCATCAGCCGGCAAATCTGGTGGGGCCATCGCATCCCGGCCTGGTACGACGCCGAAGGCAAGGTCTACGTCGGCCGCGACGAGGCGGAGGTGCGCGCCAAGCACCGACTGGGTCCGGAGGTGGCGCTGGAGCAGGATGCCGACGTGCTGGACACCTGGTTCTCCTCGGCGTTGTGGCCGTTCTCAACGCTCGGCTGGCCGGAGAACACCGAGGCGCTCAAGACCTTCTATCCCACCAGCGTGCTGGTCACCGGCTTCGACATCATCTTCTTCTGGGTGGCGCGGATGATCATGATGGGCTTGAAGTTCATGG
>JAGRHI010000127.1:14492-21054 GCA_020445045.1 Candidatus Competibacteraceae bacterium | reverse complement strand
GCAATCGTTCAAGGGACCCGAGGCCTATTTCACCGGCGAGGTCCAAGTGGACCTGCTGTTTCCCGGCAATGAGACCGCCCACTACTCCGGCGCCTACGTCACCTTTCAGCCCGGCGCCCGCACCGCCTGGCATCTTCATCCGGCGGGACAGCACATGATCGTGACCTCGGGCGTCGCGCTCACCGGCACCCGCGACGGCAACATCATCAAATTCAAAGAGGGTGAGACGGTGTGGTGCCCGCCTAACCTCGATCACTGGCACGGCGCCACACCCAATGCCCCGATGACGCATCTGGTCATCACCGGTAGCCTGGATGATAAGAACGTGATCTGGAAGGAAAAGGTCAGCGATGCCGAATATGACGGCGGCAAACCGCCGCGGACGAAGGCCATGCCGGACGTTCAGGTCTTGACGCCAAAGCAGCAAGGGATCATCCCCATCGCCGCTTTTACGGCCAATGGCGATCAAGCGTCGCTGAAAACCGCACTCCAGGCGGGACTGGAGGCCGGTTTGACGGTCAACGACATCAAGGAAATTCAGATTCATCTCTACGCCTACGTCGGCTTTCCCCGCGCCTTGAACGGCCTGGCCACGCTGATGAGTGTCCTTGAGGAACGCAAGGCCAAAGGCATCACCGATCCGATCGGCGCGGAGGCCCACCCGTTACCCGCGGACAAGAGCAGCCTCGAATTGGGCAAGGCGGTGCAAACCCAATTGGTGGGCAAACCGGTTTCCGGGCCGCTGTTCGACTTCGCGCCCGCCATCAACCAATTGCTGCAAAGCCACCTCTTTGGCGACCTGTTCGGTCGCGGCATTTTGGATTATCCAGACCGTGAAATCGTGACCGTCTCCGCGCTGGCGAGCCTCGATGGCGTGGATTCCCAACTCAAGGCGCACATGGGGATCGCCCGCAATGTGGGGCTAACCCAGCCCCAGTTAGCGGCCTTGGCTGCGGTGCTGAGTGACACCGTGGGCGAAAAGGAAGGGCGCCGGGCCGAACAAGCACTTCAGGCGGTGCTTCCCGAGCAGGACGAACGCCCGGCGCGCGGTTCGTAATCTCTTCTTTGTCCGAGGAAGGAACACGATGATGAGGCTCCGGCACGGCTCGAAAGCCATCCGCCTGGCGATGACCGCCGCGATTCTACTGTCCGGTCCGGCTTCGGCCGAGACCCGGAATGCCGAACCACCGAAGGAGGCTACCATGACCAGGATTCACGTCATCGTCGGCCACGCGACGCTCTCCGCGACGCTCGACGATACGCCAGCAGGACGCGACTTTGCCACGCTTCTGCCGCTGGAGCTGGTGCTCAGCGACTACCACGCGACCGAGAAAGTCGCAGACCTGCCGCGCAAGCTCGACACCACGGATGCGCCGGCCCGCTACACCCCGAAAGCGGGCGACATCACCTACTACGCGCCCTGGGGCAATCTCGCGATCTTCCAAAAGCCGTTCCAGACCTCCAGAGGCCTCGTCCGCCTTGGCGCCTTCGACGGGCCGATCGATGCGCTGCTGAAAGACGGCGCCATTCCGGTCCGCATCGAGGTGGCCGAGTAGCGAGGCTGGTGCTGTGACGGCGCACCGCATTGACATGGCGGGGCGATGTGCCCGGCCACGGATCTTCCAACACAACGACGAAAGGAAAACATCATGACTGACAACATCACCGGCAAAGTCATCGTTATCACCGGCGCCTCCAGCGGTATGGGTGAGGCGACCGCCCGCGATCTCGCGGCCCAGGGCGCCAAGGTTGTGCTCGGCGCACGCCGTGCCGACCGGCTCGATGCCATCGTGCGGGACATCACCGAAGCGGGGGGGCAGGCGACCGCCGTCGCCACCGATGTCACAAAGCTCGCGGACGTCCGGAAGCTGGTCGACACCGCCAAGGAGACCTACGGCCGCGTGGACGTGATCTTCAACAATGCCGGTCTCATGCCGCTCTCGCCGCTGGACAGCCTGCGGATCGACGAATGGGACCGCATGATCGACGTGAACATGAAGGGCACGCTCTACGGTATCGCCGCCGCGCTGCCCTACATGAAAGCGCAGAAATCCGGGCATGTCATCAATGTCTCTTCGGTCTACGGCCACAAGGTCGTCGCCACCGGCGCGGTCTATTGCGCGACCAAGCACGCGGTCCGCGCCATCTCCGAAGGACTTCGGCAGGAGGTGAAGGATTACAACATCCGCGTGACCACCCTCTCGCCTGGCGCGGTGCGGACCGAGCTAACCGATCACATCACCGAACCTGGACTGGCGGAAGGCGTCAGTGACGTGGTGGCCAAGATCGGCGTGCCGGCCAGCACCATGGCCCGCATGGTCGCCTTCGCGATTTCTCAGCCGGATGACGTGGACGTGAACGAGATTCTGTTCCGTCCGACCATCCAGCCCACATGACAGCTCTCTGCCAGAGGGTGCATCAGGATGAACGGACCCTCATCCCTCTCGTACATGGTTCGAAGCGAACCCATTTTTCACAAGAGGAATCATAATCATGCCTGACAACGGCGATCTGACAAGAAGAGAATTCATGCGCCTGTCCGCAATGGCGGGAGGCAGTTTGCTGCTGACGCGTTCCATGGACCTATTTGCCGGGACAAACCCGGCAGCGAACATCAAATCCAGAGGCTACGCGGCGATCGACACTTCCGGGAAGTTGCAGCCCTGGGAATTCGAACGCAGGCCGGTGGGCGACGATGACGTTCTGATCGACATCAAGTTCGCCAGCATCTGCCATTCCGATATCCACCAGATGAAAGGCCACTGGGGGCCGCAGCAATACCCCCAGGTGCCCGGCCATGAGATCGTGGGCATTGTGACGGCCGTCGGTAAAAAGGTCACCCAATTCAAGGTCGGTGACCGGGCGGGCGTCGGCTGCATGGTGGACAGTAATCCGGAATGCGAGAGCTACCAGCGAGGTGAGGAGCAATACTGTCCTGACACCATCTTCACCTATGGCTACCCGGACAAGAGTTCTCCGACCGGGATCTCGCAAGGCGGCTACTCGACCAATATCGTCGTCAAGGAGCACTTCGCTGTTCACATCCCGGATCATCTTAGCTTTCAGGAAGCGGCGCCACTGCTGTGCGCTGGCATCACTACCTACTCGCCTCTAATGAAGTTCGACCTCAAGAAGGGGAACAAGGTAGGGGTCGCCGGCATCGGCGGTCTGGGGCACATGGCGGTCAAGCTCGCCGTGTCCAAGGGGGCGGAGGTTTACGCCTTCACCACCTCGCCGAGCAAGGTCGAGGACATCCTGAAGTTCGGCGCCAAGGAAGCGGTTGTCGTGGACGACCTTAAGAAGCTGGCGCCCTACAAGGGCAAGCTGGACTACATGATCTGCACCATCCCGTATCAATACGACGTCGCTGCCTACGCCTCGGTGGTGAAGCCCTATGGCACCTACACCCAGGTCGGCATGCCCGAACGGTTCGAACTGACCCTGAGCGCCATCGGACTCTCCATCAACCGGGTCAACTTCAATGCATCACTCATCGGCGGCATGCAAGAGACCCAGGAGGTGGTCGACTACTGCGCGGACCATAAGGTCCTGCCGCAGATTCAGATCATCAAGGCCGAACAGGTCAACGAAGCCTGGGAGAACGTGGTGAACAAGAAGGCTCGCTACCGGTATGTGATCGATGCCGCGACGATCTGAGCGGCATGGCGACCTATTTTAGCGTGCGGGCCACCCAGTGGCCGGCCAGAATGTGACCTCTGGTATTGACGACAAACAGGAGGCAAGCCATGGAAATTACCCGCAACGGAACCCAACCCTCGATGAAAGGGCCGGCTGAGTGGTTCACCGGCGATGTTCGGATCGATTCGCCGTTTCAGCGCAGCGAACCGTCGCGACTCACGGGCGCCATTGTGACCTTCGAGCCGGGCGCGCGCACCGCTTGGCACACCCATCCGCTCGGACAGACGCTGATCGTGACGTCGGGGACCGGTTGGACTCAATGCGCAGGCGAACCCCGCATCGAGATCCATGCTGGTGACGTGATCTGGTGTCCACCCGGACACAAGCATTGGCACGGCGCCACGGCAACGACGGCCATGACGCATATCGCCATTCAGGAAGTGCTCGATGGCAAGAACGTCACCTGGATGGAGAAGGTGACGGATGAGGAATATCTGGCCAACGGAAAAGCGGGGTAAGCCATGCCGCACGTCATCGTGAAACTCTGGCCGGGCAAGAGCGATGCACAAAAAGCACAGCTCACCGAGGCCATCGTCCGGGATGTGACGAGCATTCTCCACTATGGCGATGAGTCCGTCTCGGTCGCGCTCGAAGAAGTTGCCCCGGACGATTGGACCGAGCAGGTCTACAAGCCCGACATTCTCGGCAAATGGGAGCAGCTCACCAAGCAACCCGGCTACGGTCCGCAACCCTGACCGTTGCACCCTGGCCGACAACATGGATGCGGTGGCTGCCCTGAGCAACCCGGCTACGGTCCGCAACCCTGACCGTTGCACCAGCAGAAGAGGAAAATCATGCGTTCAGCACGTTTGAAAAAGGGCGCATTCACCGGGGTTAGAGGCACCGCTGAAAGCGACACGCCTGCTCCCGCGAAAGGAGCAACGCTCGTCGTCGCGTCCATCGCGACGGCGCTGGTGTTGATCGTCTTCACCGTCCCGCTGACGACGCTCACCGGCACCGTGCATGCATTCGGGGCCGGTCCCGGCGCCCAGGCATGGATTTTGAGCGCGATGAGCGTCGGAGCGGCCTCGGGCCTTTTGGGGAGTGGCGCGATTGGCGACGACTATGGTCGTCGTCGCACCTTTTTGGCGGGAACGCTCTTGCTGGCTTTTGCTTCAGTCCTTGGAGCGCTCGCCCCGAATGCGCTGGTGCTGATTGTCGCTCGCATCGTGCAGGGCCTCGGCGGTGCCGCCATTCTCTCTTGCAGCCTCGGCCTGATCGGACAAGCCTATTCCGGCCCGGCTCTCGTGCGCGCCACCGGGATCTGGGGCGCCGCGCTGGGTGGGGGTGTGGCCGTCGGTCCCATTCTGGCGTCGGAATTTGCCGACCTCGGCGGCTGGGTCGCTCCGTACTGGTTCTCAGCCGTGGCGGCGGTCGCGCTCGCCATCGTGGGACGCTGCTTGCTGACCGAATCGGTCGCGGCGAATCCGCGCCGTATCGATGTGGCCGGTACCGTCCTGCTCGGATTGGGAATGGCCGCCTTACTGGCGGGATTCACGCAAAGCCGCACCGGTTGGGATCAACTGTCGGTTTATGGGCTGGTGATCGGCGGACTCGCGCTGCTGGCGGGGTTCGTCGCGGTCGAACACCGGATCGCGAACCCGATGCTTGATCTTTCGTTATTCCGGCGTCCGGATTTTGTCGGAGCGACCCTGGCGGCGCTGGCTTCGGGAGCGGGCGTCTTGTCGCTCATGTCACTGATTCCCATGATCCTTGAGCGGGCCATGCAGGTGGACACGATGACGGCCGCCGTCGTGCTGCTGGCGTGGTCCGCCGCAACAGCGGTGACCGCCGTGGGCGCACGATGGTTGCCGGTGACTCCGCGTAAGCTGCTCATCGGCGGGCTGATCGGATGCGCGGCGGGTCAGCTCTCGGTCTATGGTCTGCATCCCGACAGTTCGATCTTGCGGCTCCTTCCAGGCCTGTTACTGGCCGGTGCGGCGAATGGGATACTGAATGCGGCGCTTGGGCATCAGGCGGTCGCGAGTGTCCCCGCCGACCGCAGCGCGATGGGCAGCGGCGCCAACAACACGGCGCGCTACCTTGGCTCCGCCACGGGGCTCACCCTCTGTGCGGTCATCATCACCCATGCGGGCAAGGCGTCCGGTGCGGCGGGATTATTGGCGGGCTGGAACAGCGCCGTGCTGGTCACGGTCGGGTTTTCTCTTCTGGGTGCCTTGGCCGTATGGATGACCCGCGAGCGTTTCGCTTTAGGTCCGGCCATTGAACCACGGACATGATAGGCCGCTAACCCCACGGCGCTTATAGTCATGGGCAATAATTTCCATAAGGTTTAATGAGATCGGCGAGTGGCGTGTTGGGCGGTGCGAACTGGCGGCGTTTTTTGAGGTTGGCGAAGTCGTGCTCAATGGGATTCAGGTCGGGACTATAGGGCGGCAAGAAGAGGACCTGATGACCGTTTTCCTGAGCGATGGCTTCAAGGTCTTTCTTTTTGTGGAAAGCGGCATGGTCAAAGATCAAGATTGAATGGGGACGTTATTCTTGACACAACAGGTGACGCAACCCTCATTGACGAGAACCGCATCGGGGGTGCCGGGGAACCACATGGGGACCAGCAAATCCGGGCCGCGCCGCGCGGCAATCTGGTTTTCGCGAGGGTGCTGATGGCCCGAACGGTTGCCGTAAACCTAGTGGCCACGTGGACTCCCGCCGTGGCGGTGCTAGGGCACCGGCTCGAAGCCGGATTCGTCGATGGACACCCCATCCGCCGAGCCACGCTCAGCCAGGATCTGGCGCAACGTGCGCCAGTAGGCTAGACGTTTTTCCAGATCGCGCTCTTTATCCTTGAAGGTCTTTTTTTGCGGGTGATCCGCATGCGCTTCAAGGCCTTGCCGACCACGCT
>JAGRHI010000127.1:3214-14447 GCA_020445045.1 Candidatus Competibacteraceae bacterium | reverse complement strand
CATCGGGGTGTTGGCGAACCTGCGCGCGTAGCCGCTCCAGGTCCAGCTTTCGCTGGCGTGAAACCCCTTTTTGCTCGGGTCGCCAGTCTTTTCGAGCTCGCCAGTCCCTCACACACCACAGACTGACCCCAAACCGGCGGGCTGCTTCCGCCTGGCCTCCGCCATCCTGAACAAAAGCCACGACTTTCTTCCGAAGATCAACACCATGGGTCGTGCGTCAGGGAATCATCACTTCCTAAAATGGAGTGTGATGGAAATTATTGCCCATGACTATACATGAACCTCAACCAGGCCATCTTGCGGCTAGCCCACAAAAAGACTATGATGAAACCGGTTTCAAAAAAAAACCTAGTAACCTTGGACTGAACCGACCCCGTGTCTTGAAAACCCATCAATTCGCCACGCTAATTTTTTTATTTTAAATGGAACCGGTTTCATTTAACGGCCTTGTAAGCGACTATGAATTTTTTAAAGACCGTCATGGTTTCTTCTTGGCTTTATGGTGCGGGTCCGCGAGCAAGAGAGTCTCGCGTTCAATCCCCACCTTAAACAGTAGGTTACATCCTTGGTGGTGACCATAACCCCCGCCATGTCGGTTCCTTGGATTCGGCCTGACTCCATCAAGAAGAGCGGAAATTCAATCTAATTGCCCATTTTTGTAACCGGTTTCATAAGCCTCTTCACGGAGACGGCAACCTTGAGGTTGGATCTCTATCCAAAGTTAATTTATTGATTATTAACAACTAAAAAAGATGGCCGGTTATTTTAAGACCCGATGCGAGCAGGGGAAAACACGATGGATCATATTGACATCGTTGCTTTAAGTGAAGTGATGGTCGCCTTCGCTGCCGCGGATCCGAGTGAACGATCCTCGATCAGGCGTCACCGGGTGTGGGATATGGAACTCGCGGTCATCAGGTTCGCGGAGTTCCTCGCGAAGGGAAAGTGTGGCGTCAGAGAATTCCTCCACGAAAGGAAAATGCTTGCCAAAACACTTGGCGTTCTCGGCATGGATCCCATCGGCCATGCGGTTGCTTGTCAAGCCTGTATAGACTTCGGCATGAAAGTTCTCTACCACCATTCGCGCCCGATGCCCGAGGTTGAGGTTGCCTGCAGTGCCTGCTTGCTCCCCCTTGACGAGTTGCTGCGACAGGCCGACATCGTCTGCGTTGTTCTGCCCTTGATCCGCGCGGCGGAAACACTGATGCGCGAGCAACAATTTGCGTCCTTGAATTCGCAAAGGATCTTCCTAGCTTGGCGGCGTTCGCCACCCATCGAGGCTACTGTCGCTCATTTGAGCGCGCATTACGCCGAACACATTCATCTGGATGAACTGACCATCGTGGCCGGGCTCAGCAAGTTCCATCTCGTGCGGTTGTTCGCCACGACCCTGGGTACAACACCGCATCGCTACCAGATGCTGCTGCGAGTGTTGCATGCCAAAACGATGTTGCGCCATGGCGATCCGATTGGGGAGGTGGCGTTTCGCGTTGGCTTCTATGATCAGAGCCACTTTCATCGGTACTTTTCCCTGATGGTCGGCATGACACCGGGCCAGTATCAAAAAAGGACGCCGGTTGGGAATCAGCGCAATTTTATCCAAGACATCAAGTAACACGGACTTCTAGAGTTTGTTCCGTTCATCTTTCATCGGCTGAGCTGGCGACTGACAAGCGGGTGGTTATCTTTTCTCGATGGTGACCGCATGGCTCTCACTAAAATCGAAGACGCGACGATAACCGATCCATCGGTTGCCACGATTGTCATTCCATTCGAGACCGGTGGTGGTTCGCCGTGCCCGTGGGCTCAAGTGGAGAGCCCCTCCGATCGCTGGCCGCAAGCAGCAGTGGAGCTTGGTGGGCGGGGGTATGGACGGGCGCGGCGCTTTTTCAGGACTGACGACATGAGCCGACCCAACGTGGCCATGCCCCATTACCGAGGATGCCGCAAGGAGGAACTGACATGCACCGCAACCGCAACGCCAAGATTGTTGCCACCCTGGGGCCGGCCAGCGCCGACCGCGAAACCATCGAAGCCTTGTTCCGTGCCGGCGCGGATGTTTTCCGGCTCAACTTCAGCCACGGCACGCACGAGGATCACCGGCGGCGGCTCGACCTCATTCGTGCCATTGAGCGCGACACCGGCCGGCCGATTGGCGTCCTGCTCGATTTGCAGGGACCGAAGTTGCGCATTGGCACCTTTGCCCAAGGACCGATTGAATTGGTGGCGGGCGCAAACTTCCGTCTCGACCTTGACCACGAACAACCGGGTGACCCATATCGCGTCCCGCTACCGCACCCCGAGATCTTCGCCGCGCTAGCCGAGGGCGCCGACCTGCTGCTCGATGATGGCCGCCTCCGACTGCGGGTGGAGCGCTTCGGCGTGGACTACGCCGAGACGCGCGTCATCACCGGTGGCCCGCTCTCCGATCGCAAAGGGGTGAACGTGCCCGGCGTGGTGCTGCCCCTTTCGGCGTTGACCGAGAAGGATCGCAAGGACCTCAACTACGGCCTGACCCTGGGCGTGGACTGGGTCGCGCTCTCGTTCGTGCAGCGACCGGAGGACATCGTCGAGATCAAGGGGCTCGTCCAAGATCGGGCCGGCATCGTCGCCAAGCTGGAAAAACCTTCGGCGATCCATAAGTTGGATGAGATCTTGGCCGAAACCGACGCGGTCATGGTCGCACGCGGCGATTTGGGCGTCGAAATGCCGGCCGAACAGGTGCCTTCGATCCAGAAACGCATCGTGCGGAGCTGCCGCCGGTTGGGCAAACCGGTCATCATCGCCACGCAAATGCTCGACTCAATGATCGCCGCGCCGGTACCCACCCGCGCGGAAGCCTCGGACGTGGCGACAGCCATCTATGATGGCGCCGACGCGGTCATGCTCTCGGCGGAATCGGCCGCGGGCAAATACCCGGTCGATGCGGTCAAGATGATGAACCGCATCATCACCCAGACCGAGGCCGACCCGTACTACCGCGAGGTCATCGATGCCTCGCGCACGCCGCCGCGAGCGGAAATGGCCGACGCGATCGGCGACGCCATGCGCCGCGTCGCCGACCTGTTGCAAGTCGCCGTCACGGTCGCTCACACTCGTTCCGGTTTCTCGGCGCTGCGCATGGCGCGCGAGCGGCCCAAGGCGCCGATCATCGGCATGACGCCGCGGCTCGCCACCGCCCGCCGCTTGGCGCTGGTCTGGGGCGTGCACGCCGTGCTCACGCACAAGATCGCCGACGTGCTGGAGATGACCGAATTCGCCGGTCAGGCCGCCCTCAAGGAAGGCTTCGCCCAGACCGGTCAGACCATCGTCATTTCCGCCGGGATGCCGTTCGGCACCCCAGGCACGACCAACCTGCTGCGGATCGCGCGGATCGACCGAGGGAGCGTGCCGTCATGATGACCCTCCGCATCGGACCGGGGCGTGGAAACAGCCCGCGGTGCCGCGACCGTGGATGTTCCGTGCCCGTTCCGCCGCGATCGGGCGACACGCCGACCGCCACCGAGAGGTGCCCGCGCTGCCAGCAACGCGTGACCACCCATCGATTCATCATGGGCGATGGTCACCTCATCACCACCCACCACTGCGCCCAGCACGGCGACGTGATCCCCGTGCATGGCGTCATCATGCATGATGAATAACTGAGGAGGAGAAACGATGGCAACCACTCGCGATCTGGATCCGCTGGAAACCCAGGAGTGGCTTGACGCGCTAAGAGCCGTTCAGCAACACCAGGGCCCGGAACGGGCCAATTTTCTGGTGGACACGCTGGTGCGGGAGGCGCGGCGTCAAGGCATTTACATTCCCGCGTCGCTGAACACCGCCTACCGCAACACCATCGCGCCCGAGAACGAGGCGCGCACGCCCGGCAACCGGGACATCGAACACAAAATCCGTTCCGCCATCCGCTGGAACGCGATGGCGATCATCCTGCGCGCCAACCAGGAATCGTCCGAACTGGGTGGCCACATCGCCAGCTTCCAGTCGTCCGCGCTGCTCTACGACATTGGCTTCGGTCACTTCTGGCACGCGCCGACGGAGCATCACGGCGGCGACTTGATCTATTTCCAGGGCCATTCCGCGCCGGGTTTTTATGCCCGAGCTTTCCTCGAAGGCCGGCTGACCGAGGAGCAATTGCTCAATTTCCGCCAGGAAACCGAAGGCAAGGGACTGTCCTCCTACCCGCATCCGTGGCTGATGCCGGAATTCTGGCAATTCCCGACCGTCTCCATGGGGTTGGGGCCACTGATGGCCATCTACCAAGCCCGGTTTCTGAAATACCTGGGGGGACGAGGACTGGCCCAGACCGAGGGACGGAAAGTCTGGGCGTTCCTGGGCGACGGCGAGTGCGACGAGCCGGAGTCGCTCGGCGCCATTTCGATGGCTGGCCGCGAGCGGCTGGACAATCTCATTTTCGTCATTAACTGCAACCTGCAACGCCTGGACGGTCCGGTGCGCGGCAATGGCAAGATCATCCAGGAACTGGAATCGGTATTTCGCGGCGCCGGCTGGAACGTGATCAAGACGATTTGGGGCCGGGGTTGGGATCGACTGCTGGAGAAGGACCAGACCGGACTCCTGCTGCAATGCATGGAGGAATGCGTGGACGGCGAGTATCAGGATTTCCGATCCAAGAACGGCGCCTACATCCGCGAGCATTTCTTCGGTAAATACCCGGAATTGCGGGAGCTGGTGGCCGACATGAGCGACGGCGACATCTGGGCGCTGCGACGCGGCGGCCACGACTCCACCAAGGTCTATGCCGCCTATGCCGCGGCGGTCAAGCACCCGGGTCAGCCGACCGTCATTCTGGCCAAGACCGTCAAGGGCTATGGCATGGGCGAGTCGGGCGAGGGCCAGATGATCGCCCATCAGGCCAAGAAGATGACCCACGACGCGCTCCGGCAATTCCGCGACCGGTTTCAGATCCCGATCCAGGACGAGCAAATCGCGGAGATACCCTTTATCCGGTTCTCGGAAGACAGTCCCGAACTGACTTATCTACGCGAGCGCCGCCAGGCGTTGGGCGGTTACCTGCCCAGCCGCCGGGCCAAGTCCGCCGCGCTCGACATTCCGCCGCTCACCACCTTCGACCGTCTGCTCAAGGCGTCGGGCGAGCGCGAAATCTCGACCACCATGGCCTTCGTCCAGATGCTGGGCACGCTGCTGCGGGACAAAAATATCGGCAAATTCGTCGTGCCCATCGTGCCGGACGAGTCGCGCACCTTCGGCATGGAGGGCATGTTCCGCCAGCTCGGCATCTATTCCGCCGTCGGCCAGCTCTACAAGCCGCAGGATGCCGACCAGCTCATGTACTACCGGGAGGACAAGTCGGGCCAGGTGCTGCAGGAGGGCATCAACGAGGCGGGCGCCATGTCGTCCTGGATCGCGGCGGCCACCTCCTACAGTACCAACAATCTGCCGATGATCCCGTTCTACATCTACTACTCGATGTTCGGCTTGCAGCGGGTCGGCGACCTGGCCTGGGCGGCGGGCGACCTGCGCGCCCGTGGGTTCCTGCTCGGCGGCACGGCGGGCCGCACCACGCTGAACGGCGAAGGTCTGCAGCACGAGGACGGCCACAGCCACATCCTGGCGTCGACCATCCCCAACTGCGTCGCCTACGATCCGACCTTCGCCTACGAAGTCGTCGTCATCATCCGTGAAGGCCTGCGCCGCATGTTTCAGGAACAGGAGGACGTGTATTTCTACCTCACCCTGATGAATGAGAACTATCCCCATCCCGGCCTGCCGGAAGGCGCGGAAGCGAGCATCGTCAAGGGCATGTATCTGCTCCAGGACGGCGGCGAGTCTTCAGGGCCGCGCGTGCAACTGTTCGGCTGCGGCACCATCCTGCGTGAGGTGATTGCGGCGGCGGAACTGCTGAAGGAGGACTTCAAGGTGAGCGCCGACCTTTGGAGCGTCACCAGTTTCAACGAACTGCGGCGCGAAGGCATGAGCACCGAGCGCTGGAACCTGCTGCATCCAACTCAACCGCGCCGGATGAGCCATATCGAAACCTGCCTAGCGGGACGCGCGGGGCCGGTGATCGCGTCCTCGGACTACATGCGCGCCTTCGCCGATCAGGTGCGCGCCTACCTCCCGAGGCGCTACATCACCCTGGGTACCGACGGTTTCGGTCGCAGCGATTACCGGGTTCAGTTGCGCCGCTTCTTCGAGGTGAACCGGTACTACGTCGCCGTCGCCGCGCTCAAGGCGCTGGCCGACGAAGGCCAGATCAAGGCCGAACAAGTCGAGGAAGCCATCAAGAAGTATGGCCTCGACACCGAACGGCCCGATCCCTGGACGGTTTGATCATCCGGGACCGCTCAACGCCTCACGAGGAAGAACAATGAGTCAGATAATCGCAGTCAAAGTCCCCGACATCGGCGATTTCAAGGACGTGCCCATCATCGAGGTACTGGTCAAGCCGGGCGACAGCGTCCAGGCCGAGGACCCGCTGATCACGCTGGAATCCGACAAGGCCACCATGGACGTACCGGCGCCGACAAGCGGAACCGTCAAGGAAATCAGGGTCCAGGTCGGTGACACGGTGTCGGAAGGCACGCCGATCCTGATGCTCGATAGCGCGGAGGCGACGCAAGCCGCCGCGCCGACCGTGCCGAGCGTGTCGCCGCCGCCCGCGCCGGTCAGCTCGCACGGCGACACCTTCGATGTTCGTGTCCCCGACATCGGCGATTTCAAGGACGTGCCCGTCATCGAGGTACTGGTCAAGCCGGGCGACGCGGTGAAGGCCGAGGACCCGCTGATCACGCTGGAATCGGACAAGGCGACCCTGGACGTGCCGGCGCCGCTGGGCGGGGTGGTGCGGGAACTCAAGGTCCAGGTGGGTGACACGGTGTCGGAAGGCACGGTCATTCTCACTCTGGCCACGGCCGCCGCGAGCGGCGCGGCGGCAACTCCGGCACCGGTCAGTGAACCCGCATCCGCGTCCGCCGCGCCCGCCGTCGCCGCGCCCGTACCCACCGCCGGTATCGACGAGGGCGCTTTCAAACTGGCCTATGCCGGGCCGGCCGTGCGCAAGCTGGCGCGCGAACTCGGTGTCGATCTGAGCAAGGTCAAGGGCAGCGGCAACCAGGGCCGCATCCTCAAGGAGGACGTGGAAAGCTTCGCCAAGGGCGGCGCGGCGCCCGCGCCCGGCGTGGCCGCTGGTGCCGGTGTCGGCGGCATCGAGTTGCTACCGTGGCCGCGGGTGGACTTCGGCAAGTTCGGGCCGGTGGAAAGCAAGCCGCTGTCGCGCATCAAGAAGATTTCGGGCGCGAACCTGCACCGCAACTGGGTGATGATCCCGCACGTCACCAATCACGACGAAGCCGACATCACCGAGCTCGAAGCGTTCCGCATCCAACTCAACCAGGAGATCGAGAAGAGCGGCGTCCGGGTGAGCATGCTCGCGTTCATGATCAAGGCGGCGGCGGCGACGCTCAAGCAATTCCCCGAGTTCAACGCCTCGCTGGATGGCGACAATCTGGTCTTCAAGCAGTACTACCACATCGGCTTCGCCGCCGACACGCCCAACGGCCTAGTGGTGCCGGTCCTGCGCGACGCCAATCAAAAGGGCATCGTGGACATCGCCCGGGAAATGGGCGAGCTCGCCAAGCTGGCGCGCGAGGGCAAGCTCAAACCCGATCAGATGCAAGGCGGCACCTTCACCATCTCCAGCCTGGGCGGCATCGGCGGCACCTACTTCACCCCGATCATCAACGCGCCGGAAGTCGCGATCATGGGAGTGTGCCGGTCCTCCTGGAAGCAGGTGTCGCCGGACGGCAAACAGTCGGCGTGGCGACTCATCCTGCCACTATCGCTATCCTACGATCACCGGGTGATCGACGGCGCGGGCGCGGCGCGCTTCAACGTCCATTTCGCCAACCTGCTCGCCGACCTGCGGCGGGTTCTGATCTAAAGGAGTAAGGAAACAATGGCAAATTTGGTCGAGGTCAAGGTTCCCGACATTGGCGATTTCAAGGACGTGCCGATCATCGAGGTGCTGGTCAATCCGGGCGATACGGTGAAGGTCGAGGACCCGCTGATCACGCTGGAGTCCGACAAGGCCACCATGGACGTGCCGGCGCCCAGCGCGGGCGTGATCGCGGAGATCAAGGTCAAGGTCGGCGACAAGGTCTCCGAAGGCTCGCTCATTCTGACACTCAACGTGCAAGAGGGCGGGACCGTGGCACCCGCCGCCGCCCCGCCCCTGCCCGTGGCCGCGCCCGTGGCCGCGCTCGCCGCTGGCGCTGATGCCGGCGGCGTGGATGTGGACTGCGAGCTGCTGGTGCTTGGCGCGGGTCCGGGCGGTTATTCCGCCGCCTTCCGTTCCGCCGATCTCGGCATGAAGACGGTGCTGGTGGAACGTTACCCCACCCTGGGCGGCGTGTGCCTGAACGTTGGCTGCATTCCGTCCAAGGCGCTGCTGCACACGGCGGCGGTGATGGACGAAGCCAAGGCGCTGGTCCATCACGGCATCGAGTTTGACCCACCGCGGGTGGATCTCGATAAGCTGCGCGGCTTCAAGGACGGCGTGGTCAAGAAGCTCACCGGCGGATTGGCGGGGATGGCCAAGGCGCGCAAGGTCGAGGTGGTGCGCGGCGTGGGTCGGTTCCTCGACCCCCATCATCTTGAAGTGGAGCTGACCCAGGGCCAAGGTCAGGACAAGACCGGCGAGAAGAAAGTCGTGTGCTTCCAGAAGGCGATCATCGCCGCCGGTTCGCAGGCGGTGAAACTGCCGTTCATGCCGGACGATCCGCGTATTGTGGATTCCACTGGCGCGCTGTTGTTGACCCGCGTGCCGAAGCGGATGCTGGTGGTCGGGGGCGGCATCATCGGCCTGGAAATGGCGACGGTGTATTCCACCCTCGGCGCGCGGATCGACGTGGTGGAAATGCTGGACGGCCTGATGCTGGGCGCGGATCAGGATCTGGTCAAGGTGTGGGAGAAGAAGAACGCGCCGCGCTTCGACCACGTCATGCTGAAGACCAAGACCGTGTCCGCCGAAGCGACGCCGGACGGGATCAAGGTCGGCTTCGAGGGCGAGAAGGCGCCAGCCGAGCCGCAAGTGTACGATCTGGTGTTGATGGCGGTCGGCCGCGGCCCCAACGGCAAGAAGATCGACGCCGACCAGGCGGGCGTGACGGTGACGGATCGCGGGTTTATTCCGGTGGATAACCAGATGCGCACCAATGTCGGCCACATCTTCGCCATCGGCGATATCGTCGGCCAGCCGATGCTGGCGCACAAGGCGGTGCACGAGGCGCATGTCGCGGCGGAAGCGGCGGCGGGGCAAAAATCCTATTTCGACGCCCGGCAGATTCCCTCCGTCGCCTATACCGATCCGGAAGTGGCCTGGGCGGGCAAGACCGAAGAGCAGTGCAAGGCCGAGGGCATCCAATACGGCAAGGCGGTGTTTCCGTGGGCGGCGTCGGGCCGCGCCATCGCCAACGGCCGCGACGAAGGCTTCACCAAGCTACTGTTCGACGAGGCGACGCATCGGGTGATCGGCGGCGGCATCGTCGGCACCCACGCCGGTGACTTGATCGGTGAGGTCTGCCTGGCGGTGGAGATGGGCTGCGATCCGGTCGATATCGGCAAGACCATTCATCCTCATCCCACCCTCACCGAATCCCTCGGCATGGCCGCCGAGGTCTTCGAGGGGATCTGCACCGACCTGCCGCCAGCGAGGAAGAAATAGCTTTGCTTCGACGAAACCCACACCTTGCTCGAATGAGAAATGGTGTAAGGTAAATAGCTCGAACGCGATTCCCGTCAACTCCTTTAACCCGCGCCGAAAGGACCTTGACACAGATGAATCGCCCCGTTAGACTGAAACCGGTTCCATGGGTGATTTCATGGTCATTCTGATCGAGTCGTGCGGCGGGGAGTTCCGACGCCGACCGGAAGTGGGGAATCAATGGTCAGGCAAGCCGATAGCGCGGGACTATCCGCCACCAATACGAAACGGGTCACGATCAACGAAGTCGCCCGCGACGCGCGGGTTTCGAAGACCAGTGTTTCGCGTTATCTGGGTGGCGCGCGGCATTTATTGTCCGATGAGACCCGCGATCAGATCGAACGCTCCATCACCAAGCTCGGCTATCAACCCAATCAGATGGCGCGCGGCCTGAAGAGGGGCCATACCCGGTTGATCGGCATGATCATCGCCGACGTCCTCAATCCGTATTCGATTGCCGTGATGCACGGTGTCGAAGCAGTCTGCCAGCAACACGGTTACACGCTGATGGTCTGCAACTCGAATAACGACGAAAGGGCCGAAGGGCGCTACCTAGAGATCTTGCAGTCCTATAGCGTCGAGGGCGTGATCTTGCATGCGTGCGCGCGCAGCGCGGCAAACTTGGGGCAAATCGTCCGCTATCAGGCGCCGATCGTGCTAGTGGATCGCAGGTTAGCCGACTTCGACACCGATCTCGTGGGGCTGGATAATTACCAAAGCACGATAACAGCCACTTCGCATCTGATCGATCAAGGTTATCGCGACCTAGTTTTCGTAACCGAAGCCCTGCAGGGTTTCAGCACGCGCCTGGAACGCGAAGCGGCGTTCCACCTGACCTTGCGGCGGCATCCCGAGTGCGCGGGGTTCACGCTTGCGCTAGATGTTAATGATGCCGAAAAGCTCGACCAGGAACTAAGGAATTTTCTAACCAGCGACGGCGCGGGTCCCAAGGCCGTGCTGGCCACCAATGGGGTGGTGACTCTGCAAGCCAGCCAGTCGCTGCGTCGGTTGGGCCGCCAGTTGTTCGAGGATATCGGGCTAGTCGGTTTCGACGAACTGGAATGGTCCGCCCTGATCGGGACCGGTATTACGACGATCGCTCAGCCGACTCACGACATTGGGATCGCGGCGATGGATTGCTTGCTCCGGCGGTTGGCCGGTGATCGCTCCGCCCCCCGGCATATCGCCTTTCGCGGGCAGTTGCTGGTCCGAGGTTCCACGACCCGCAATCCATCGGAACGGCGGAGAGCCGCGTAGAGGCGGCCGTGTAGGAGCAAAATACAGGCGCAAGTCCTGAAATTGAACCGCCCCGGGTTTCGTGGAGGCTCGTTAGTGTGAGTCACGCTGCCATTGCGGGCTCGATGACTCGACGGTAATAGGCTGCTTCGGCCTCAGCCGGCGGCATGTAACCAATGGGCTCCAGCAGTCTGCGATGGTTGAACCAGTCTACCCAGGTCAGGGTGGCCCATTCCACCGCCTCCAGGCTCT
>JAGRHI010000127.1:1535-3208 GCA_020445045.1 Candidatus Competibacteraceae bacterium | reverse complement strand
TGGATCACCTCGGCCTTGTACAGCCCATTGATGGTCTCGGCCAAGGCATGATCGTACGAGTCGCCCACGCTACCCACCGAGAGCTTGATGCCCGCCTCGGCCAGGCACTCGGTACAACGGATCGACACGTATTGCACCCCGCGATCGCCATGGTGGATCAAGCCGCTCCGGCCGAATGGCGGCTGGCGCGCGCATAGGACCTGCTCCAGCGCATCCAGCACGCAGTCGGTGCGGGCGGAGCAGGACACCTTCCAGCCGACAAGGTACCGGGCGAACACGTCGATAATGAAGGGCCACATAGACAAACCCCTGTGCCGTAGACACTTATGGTTGAGTAGGCCAGGGGAGTTGCACCCCCAGCCCCTCGCAGAACCGGACGTGAGCCTCTCGATTCATCCGGCTCCCATCATCCAACCGCAGGCACACATCCCATTCCCCAATGCACGAAGGCCGTCGGGAAACGACGGGCAAGCCGCCCGAGGGCGTGTCTCGCCCGCGTTTTATGGCGAGCGAGCGTCTTGTACTTGCGCATCATCCAGCGCACCAGGTAGTCATTCATGTGTTTCCAGATCACCGACATCGCCGAGCCATGGAAGCGGCCGTAGTACTGCTGCCACCCTTTCAGGATCGGATTGAACATCGCCGCCAGATCGCCCAATTCGCGATCGCACATCAGTTGCAGATGCCATCCCCGAATGGTCTGCCGCATTGCCTTGAGGGCATCACGGCCGACCGCCGGGGCGAAGTTCACGTAGACCCGCTGATACTTGTCCACCGCCTTGCGCGGCCGGAAGGTGTATCCCAGGAAGGTGAACTGCACATCAGGATGTGCCTTCCGCCGGTTGACGTCCTGGCAGTAGACGATCCTTGTCTTGCCCGGATGCAATTCGAGTCCGCACTCGCGGAACCGCTCGCCGATCCTGTCCAACGCCAGCTTTGCCTGAGCCAAGCTCTTGCAATGGACTACCCCGTCATCGGCATAACGGCAGAACCGTACGCTGCTGAGGTTGCGGGCGACCCAGACATCGAAAGCGTAGTGCAGGAACAGATTGGCCAGCAACGGGCTCACAACGCCGCCTTGCGGCGTGCCGCACGTCCGTTCCAGAATCCCCCCATCCGCAGTCTGCATGGGCGCTTTCAGCCAGCGCTCCACGTACAGGAGCACCCATGAGGCCTGGCAGTGCTTCTTGAGCGCGCGCATGAGCAGGGCGTGGTCGATATTGTCGAAAAGACCCTTGATATCGAATTCCACAACCCAGTCGTAGTCCCAACTTCGCCGCCTCACCAGGGCAATCGCATCGTGGGCAGAGCGCCCAGGCCGATAGCCATAGGAGTTTGGATGGAACATTGGGTCGATCTGCGGCTCCAACAGGAGCTTGACCGCCGTCTGCGCCACCCGATCGGCAACCGTGGGCACGCCCAGCACACGCACACCACCCGACTTCTTCGGAATCGGCACCCCTTTGACCGGCGGCGGAAAATAGCTGCCGGAACAGAGTCGATTCCATAGCTTGTATAGGTTGTCGCCCAAGCGACTCTCGAATTGCTCGATGGATTCACGATCAACGCCTGCGGCGCCGCCGTTCGCCTTGACACATTTGAATGCCTCCCAGATTAACGCCTTGGGAATGTCATACGGTTTGGTCATGAGATCGTGCTCCTCCTGCTTGCGC
>JAGRHI010000127.1:0-1390 GCA_020445045.1 Candidatus Competibacteraceae bacterium | reverse complement strand
GGCATCGCCACCGAAGGTTCCCGCAGTTCAACGTAAGAGCCCGAATCAGGCTGACGCTGCCTCTATGCCGGACACCGCCTGGCCCGTAAGCAGGTAACGGCCAGACTAATCGCGGGGCAACATCACTCCCCGGTTTTGATGTCATCTGAGTGCTTTCGACACTTGAACGGCAGTTCACGGTTGTTCGTCTTCCTGATTCATACCTGACGCCTTCACGACGCCTTTTCCATGACGCTCACGACCAGGGCTTTTGTCCCAAGCCGCTCATGGTGGTTTGCCACCCGCTCCTGCAAGCCGATGGCGAGGGGTCATACCCTCATCTCCTACGCCGCTTGCTGCGGCACACTGAAATCGGATACCCACGGCGCATTCGGATGCTCCGCCGTGAACGGGCGGTTGACCCGATCCTCAGGACAGGCGGCTTTCGGGTTGCTGACCGTGGTTTTGACCGGCTTGCCACGCCGCACGCCTTTCAGGCCGAGCCTCCGCATCAGTCGCTCCACCGTGCAGCGGACCACCTCCACGCCTTCGCGCCGCAATTGCCGCCCGACCTTGTCGGCCCCGTAGACCTGCAAATGCTCGTCCCAGACCGGTTGGATTTGCCCGCACAGACGCTCATCACACTGGGCGCGAGCCGACCTGTGCGCCGGGTCGGCCTCCCAGGCGGCATGCGGATAATACGTCGATGGAGCGATCGGCAGCACCTTGCGGATCGGCTCGACTCCATGGACATCACGGTGCTGGTCGATGAACGCCTTCATCGCTTGAACGGGCGGTCGAGCTCCGCCTAATGGGATGGTCGCTCCCTCCTAAAACGGCATCGATGTGCCACAGTGGAGAGATGAAGAATCCACTCAATGAAAGGAGCGACCACGATGAAGATGACGACAATCGGTCTGGATCTGGCAAAGCATGTGTTTCAGGTACATGGCGTAGACTCGCGGGGCGAGCCGGTGCTCAGAAAACAGCTGAAGCGATCCCAGATGCTTCCGTTCTTCGCAAATTTGGAGCCCTGCCTGGTGGGTATGGAGGCCTGTGGCGGTGCCCATTACTGGGCGCGGAAGTTGGAAGCCTTGGGACATACCGTGAGATTGATGGCACCGCAGTTCGTGAAGCCGTACGTGAAGTCGAACAAGACCGACGCCGCGGATGCCGAAGCCATCTGCGAAGCGGTGGGTCGGCCCTCAATGCGGTTTGTGCCGAACAAGACGGAGGCTCAGCAAGCGGTGCTGGCACTGCACCGAGCTCGGCAGGGGTTCGTCCAGGCGCGGACGGCTCAGGCCAATCAGATCCGTGGATTACTCGGCGAATTCGGAATTATTTTGCCGCAAGGCATCGGGCACATCATCCCGGGGCTTGCCGGGATTCTGGAGGACGGCGAGAACGAGCT
>JAGRHI010000126.1:8796-10934 GCA_020445045.1 Candidatus Competibacteraceae bacterium | reverse complement strand
AAGCGGTGTTGCGGGAGTTCGAGCGGATCAGCGAGCGCGGCGGAGTGCTGGGGGCGATGGAAACCGGCTACCAGCGCGGCAAGATTCAGGAGGAATCGCTGTATTACGAGACCATCAAACACGATGGCTCCTACCCGATCATTGGCGTCAACACCTTCCGCAACCCGAACGCCAAGCCGGATCAGGTCAAGATCGAACTGGCCCGTTCCACCGAGGAAGAAAAGCAGAGTCAGTTGCGACGGCTGCGGGAATTCCAGGCGCGGAATCAACCGGAGGGCGACCGGATGCTGGCGCGGTTGAAGCAAGCGGCCATCGCCAACGAGAACTTGTTCGCGGTGCTGGTGGACGCAGTGCGCTGCTGCTCGCTGGGGCAGATTACCCATGCCTTGTTCGAGGTCGGCGGGCAGTATCGACGGAATATGTAATGTAAAGTTAGACGCAAAATCCAGCCGGTCGACGGGACTACCGATAAACGGGGTACCTCGCCGGCTGGAGTTATCTCTCGATGACAGGAAATCTTTCTTCCCTTCGATGGCGCTGGTGTCAAGGCATGGTCGGAACGATCCAATAACCCTACAATGCAACGTTTGGAAACGACTTTAAAACCCCATTGGATTACCCGCCCAGGGAGCCGCAACACCGTGAAATTTCGCATGCTGCTGAGTCTGGTTCTGTTGGCCGGCGTCTGGTTCTGCCCGGTGGCGAGTTTCGGCGCGCCCAATGTGCCCGCGTCCACCCAGGCCACGACGCCACCCCCCAAACGTTTCAATTTCGCCGATGTCCGCCGCCGTGCCGAGGTGCTGGCGACCCAGCCGTTTCAGGCACAGGGCAACATTCTGCCCGATTTTCTCAAGAATCTGGATTACGACCAGTACCGCGACATCCGCTTCCGAGCGGAGAAGAGCCTGTGGCGCGATCAGGCGCTGCCGTTTGAGATCCAATTCGCGCCGCTGGGCTTCCTGTTCTTCCAGCGGGTCGTGATCAACGTGGTCGACGACGGCGAAAGCCGGCCCATGGAGTATGCCAGCGATCTGTTCGACTACGGCAAGAACAAGGTGCCGGAGGATCTACCCAGGGATTTGGGGTTCGCCGGCTTCAAGGTGTTGTATCCGCTGCATACCGATAACCACTATGACGAAGTCGCGGTGTTCCTGGGCGCCAGTTATTTTCGCGCCGTCGGCCAGAATCAGAATTACGGCCTCTCGGCGCGCGGCCTGGCCATCGACACCGGCCTGACCAAGCCCGAGGAATTTCCTTATTTCCGCGAGTTCTGGCTGGAGAAACCCGACAAGGACGCCACTGAGTTGACGGTGTACGCACTGTTGGACAGCCAGAGCCTGACCGGTGCCTACCGCTTCGTCATCAAGCCGGGGGTCAATACCCAGATCGACGTCAAGGCCAATCTCTTTATCCGCGAGGGTGTGCAAAAGCTCGGCGTGGCGCCGTTGACCAGCATGTTCTACCACGGTGCCTTGAATGAGCGGTTCTTCGACGATTTCCGCCCGCAGGTGCATGATTCCGATGGTTTGCTGATGGCCACCGGCGGCGGCGAATGGATTTGGCGACCGCTCAACAATCCGACCCGGTTGCGCATCAGCGCCTTCCAGGACAACAACCCGCGCGGTTTCGGTTTGTTGCAGCGCGACCGCGATTTCGGCAATTACCAGGATCTGGAGGCGCATTATCACAGCCGGCCCAGCATTTGGGTCGAGCCGGAGGGTGAATGGGACCGAGGTTCGGTGCATTTGATCGAAATCCCCAGTACCGCCGAGCGTTACGACAACATCGCCGTGTTTTGGAATCCGAGGAAAGCGGTCGAGGCCGGCCAGCAACTGGAATTCAACTACCGCTTGTATTTCTTCCTCGACATGCCGAGCCTTTCTCCGGGTGGCCATACCCTGGCCAGCCGGGTGGGAGCTGGAGGCGCTGGCGATCTGGATTCCTCGCGGCGGCGGTTCGTGATCGATTTCGGCGGCGAAGCCCTGGGGAAACTGCCGGAGAATACCCCGGTGAAGGCGATGATCAGCGCATCCGCCGGCCAGGTTCAGAACATCGTGGTTCAGAAAAACACCTATACCCAAGGTTGGCGCGTGTCCTTCGAACTGCTGCCGCAGGGGAACGATTCGGCCGAACTGCGC
>JAGRHI010000126.1:2077-8617 GCA_020445045.1 Candidatus Competibacteraceae bacterium | reverse complement strand
CTGAGCGAACAGGCGCTGCGCCGCTGCATGCCCGATCGACCCGAATTCCCGGACCCGCTGACGGGGGCGCTGGCGGCGGCACGGGAGCTGCTGGACGATTGGTTGGCGCGGACGCTCGACCTGCCCCGGCGACCAGAGGCGTTGGCGGCGGCACGGGCGGCGCTGCTGGGCGGCGCGGTGCCGGATTGGCCGGCGGTGTTATTTGCGCCACCCGACGCCGCGCGGGACGTCAGCGATGCCTTGCGCGCGATGATGGCCGATCCCACTCCGGTGTCCGCGCCCGGCGCCATGCCGGCTCAGCGGATCGAATTGTTCTCGCTGCTGGACCCGCTGCGTCACTGGCGGCGGGGCGTTTCCTCTCCCTCCGAAAAGACGCCTTCATGACCGCATCCGTTCGACCGTCGACGAAGGGGTATGCTCTCCGGCGATCGGTATTCTTTCTGCTGATGAGTCTGACCACGCTGATCGCCCTGGGACTGCTGGTCAGCGTGTTCCAGAGCAACGGTTTCAGCCCGATGGAGCTGCTGCTACTGCTGCTGTACACGATTCTGATCGGCTGGATTTGCATGTCGTTCTGGACGGCGCTCATGGGGTTTTTCACGATTCTGTTCGGCCGTGACCGCTGGGCGATTTCCCGCCAACCGGTCGCGCCGCCCGACCCGGCCGCGCCACCGCCGCGCACCGCGATCCTGATGCCGATCTACAACGAGGATTCGGAGCGGGTGTTTGCCGGCCTGCGCGCCATCCATCGCTCGCTGGCGGAAACCGGCCGCTTGGCGGACTTCGATTTCTTCATCCTCAGCGATACCCGCGATCCCGAGGTGTGGGTCGAGGAGGAACTGCGCTGGCAGGACATGGTGCGGGCACTGGACGGCAAGGGACGGATTTTCTACCGCAACCGGCCGGAGAACACCGACCGCAAGAGCGGTAACCTGGAGGATTTTTGCACCCGCTGGGGCGGCGGGTATCGCTACATGATCGTGCTGGACGCCGACAGCATCATGAAAGGGTCCACGCTGACGGACATGGTGCGGCTGATGGAATGCCATCCGCAAGTGGCGCTGATCCAAACGCCGCCGGTGCCGGTCAACCGCGAGTCGCTGTTCGCCCGCATCCTGCAGTTCGCCGGCAGCATCTACGGACGGATGTTCACCGCCGGACTGAACTACTGGCAGCTCGGCGAGAGCAATTATTGGGGCCACAACGCCATCATCCGGGTACGGCCGTTCCTGGAGCACTGCGGCTTGCCGAAGCTGCCGGGCCGGGAGCCGTTCGGCGGCGCGATTCTCAGCCACGACTTCGTCGAGGCGGCGTTGTTGCGGCGGGCCGGCTGGGAGGTTTGGTTGGCCTACGATCTCGAAGGCAGCTACGAGGAAATCCCGCCGACCCTGATCGACTATGCCAAACGCGACCGCCGCTGGTGTCAGGGTAACCTGCAACATCTGCGGCTGGCGCTGGCCCACGGGTTCGATGCTCTGAGCCGCTTGCATTTCTCGATGGGCGTCATGTCGTATCTGGCCTCGCCGCTGTGGCTGCTGTTTCTGCTCGCCACCGGGGTGGAGGCGTTCATCCAGACCCGGCAGGAGACGATCTATTTTTTCGGTGAGAACTGGATACCGGTGTGGCCGGTGTCGTTCGCGGTGGAAATGACCACCGTGCTGCTGGTGACGCTGACCATGCTGTTTCTGCCCAAGTTATTGGCCCTGCTGCTGCTCTTGAAAGACAGCCGGCTGCGTCACGGTTACGGTGGGATGTTCGCGGCGACCCTGAGCGTGGTGCTGGAAACGGTGTTTTCGGTACTGACGGCGCCGGTATTGATGTTGTTCCAGACCAAGTTCGTGTTGGCGATCCTGCTGCGGCGCGCCGTCGGCTGGCCGACTCAGCAGCGCGGCGATCACATGACCAGCTTCAAGGAAGCGGCGCTGGCGCACGGCGGGCATACCTTGACCGGCGTGGTCGTCGGCGTGTTGAGTTATCAATACGTGCCGGCGTTTTTCTGGTGGTTCACGCCGGTCTTGCTGGGTTTGCTGCTGTCGATCCCAGTCTCGATGCTGTCTAGCAGCATCGCCCTGGGCCGCAAGTCGCGCGAACTGGGTCTATTCCTGACGCCGGAGGAGACCGACCCGCCGTCGGTGCTGTGCTACCTGGACGAGAATCTGCGAGAGGACGATCCGGTGCTGCCGGTGTTGTGGGACCGGCCGGCCAGCCGTTTCGTCCAGGCGCTGACCGATCCCTACGTCAACGCGCTGCACCTGTCGCTGCTGCCGGAGAGCGAGCCACCCGGCAGGCGCCGCCGGCATTACCTGGAAGGCTTGATCCATCAGTTGGAGGAAGAGGGTCCCGATAGCCTGAGCGCGGCGCAGAAGCGCGAGCTGATTTCGGACTCGGAAACTCTGTTGCGGTTGCACGCGCTGTTCTGGAGCCGGCCACCGGCCAACGCCGGGATGCTGCCGTAGCGGAGTGGCGCTGGCGAGGCGGGAGCCGCGCGGTTACAATCCAAAATCTGGAGAGGTGGCAGAGTGGTCGATTGCGGCGGTCTTGAAAACCGTTGATCCGCAAGGGTCCGAGGGTTCGAATCCCTCCCTCTCCGCCAGATTGCAATCCAGCCGCGCTGCATGTTCCCCGGCTCGCGGGCGGCGAGCGCGGGATTGCCCGCGCTGCCCAGCCATCCGAGTACACCCATGAAAACCGTTCTCGCCATCCGTCATGTGGCCTTCGAGGATCTTGATGCCTTCACCCCGGTACTGGCCGAGCGCGGCTATGCCGTACGCTATCTGGAGGCCGGTTACGACGATCTGGCCGCGTTGGACCCGTTGACCGACGATCTGCTGGTGATCCTCGGCGGTCCCATCGGGGTCTACGAAGACGACGCCTATCCCTTTATCCACGATGAACTGCGCATGCTGCGGGCGCGGCTGGCGGCTGGCCGGCCGACGCTCGGTCTCTGTTTGGGCTGCCAGATGATCGCCCGGGCGCTGGGGGCGCGCGTTTATCCGGGCGGGCGGAAGGAGATTGGCTGGAAACCGCTGACGCTGACCGAAGGTGGTCGGAACGGCCCGCTAGCGCCGTTCGCCGATGGCGCGCCGGTGCTGCACTGGCACGGCGACACCTTCGATTTGCCCGAGGGCGCCGAATTATTGGCTTCAACCGACCTGTATCCCAATCAGGCGTTTGCGTGGGGCGAACACGCGCTGGCGCTGCAATTCCACGTCGAGGCCACCGCTCAAGGGCTGGAACGCTGGTTCATCGGCCATGCCTGCGAGATTGGGCAGACGCCGGGCCTGAGCGTATCGACCCTGCGAGCCGAGACTGCTCGGTGCGCCACCGACACCGCGGCGCGGGGTCGGCGCTGTTTCGCCGCCTGGCTGGATCGGGTTGGCCTGTGAGCGGTCCGCGCCAGTGCGGTGATCCACGCGCCGCCGAGTGACCGTCGCGGTCGCGGGCGGAGCTCATGAGCCGCTATTACGCCGCCGACCGGCGGGATTTGGTGGATTTTCTACGCCCTCATGGCCAGCTCGGTGTGGTGTTGGACATCGGTTGCGCCAGTGGCCGCCTGGGCCGGCAACTGCTGCAAGCCGGTCTGGCCGCGCGTTGCGATGGGATCGAGCCTAACGCGGCGGCGGCGACCCAGGCGGCGGACCAACTTCATCGAGTTTGGGTGGCCGACCTGGAGGCGATAACGGAGCAGGTGCCCTGGACCGATTACGATCTGCTGATCATGGCCGATGTGCTGGAACATCTGATCGATCCCTGGCGGGTGTTGGCGGAATTGCGGCGCCGCATTCGACCGGGCGCGCGGTTGCTGCTGAGCGTGCCCAACGTGCGCCACAAGAGCGTGGTGTTGCCCCTGCTGTTCCGGGGTCGCTTCGACTACGCCGACGCCGGCATCCTGGATCGCACCCACCTGCATTTTTTCACCCGCTCCAGTCTGCTGGAGGCGGTCGGTCGGGCCGGTTGGCGGATGGTGGCCATCGCGCCCCATATCAAGCCCAAATACCGCCGCTGGTGGTTTCCGCACCGCTTGCTTGGCGAGTTTCTGGCGGTGCAGTATTTTCTGCTGGTGGAAAAATGAGTCCGCCGCTGGTCAGCGTGGCGGTGCCCGCCTACAATCACGCCGCTTTCCTCGGTGCTTGTCTGGAGTCGGTGCGGAGTCAGAGCTATCCCCGGCTGGAACTAGTGGTGGTGGACGATGGCTCCACCGACGCCACCCTGACGGTGGCCGAGCGTTTCGCCGAGGTTCATGCCGGGCGCTTCGAACATCTGAGGGTGATCCATCAGGCCAATCGGGGGGTGAGCGCCGCTTCCAATCGCGCCATCGCGGCCTGTCGCGGCGAGTGGGTGCATGTGCTGGGTTCCGACGATCTCCTGTATCCGAATAAGATCCAGCGCCAGCAGCAGGCCATCGACGCCTGGGACGACCCAAGCCTGGCTCTGGTCTATGCCGATGTGAACTTTATCGACGCGGCGGGGCGGACATTGTCCTCCGCGACCCGGAACCGTCGGCCGCCCGGTCCTGATCACCGAGCCTACCTGTGGCTGCTACGCTATAACGACATCGCCAATCCGACGGTGGCCTTGCGCCGAGAGGCGTTTCTGGCCATCGGGGGGTTCGATGAATCCTTGCCGCTGGAAGATCTGGATTGCTGGCTGCGTTTGTCCGCGCGGCATGCCGTGGCGCGGGTGGCTGGTCTGTTGGCGGCGTATCGGCGGCACGACGGCAATGCCAGCCGGCGGCAATTGATGATGTTCGAAGCGAACTGGGAGACGCTGGCCAAGTTCGCCGAACAGCACGGCGACTTGATCCCGCCGGCGCTCTGGCGGGCCTGTCTCCGTCGTCGGCTGCGCAGCTTTCTGCGCTGGGCGCGCAAACACGCGCCTGCCTTGGTGCCGATGATTCTCGGTGACGCCTTGCGCAGTCTGATGCATACCCCGGAACCCGCTGTCTGGCGCCGCTATGCCGCATGTTGCCATGCACTGCAAACGTGATGTTTTCCCAACTGGCAGTGGGTTTTTTTCGAAAAAATTGTTTTAATTAAAATTTTACGTCTGGATCGATAAATGGTTTGGACCTGATCGGTTCAGGCGATCAGACTGAAAGCCACGACCATTGTGGGAATCCCTCTCACGGAGGCAATTCTCGCCACTGCCAACCAAAGTAAAACTCGATAAGGAGTGACCCGTGGAACGTGAAAGCATGGAATATGATGTGGTCATTGTCGGCGCCGGCCCCGCCGGTCTGTCGGCGGCCATTCGCCTGAAACAACTGGCGGCGGAACAGGATCATGAAGTGAATGTCTGTGTGCTGGAAAAAGGCTCCGAAGTCGGCGCGCACATCCTGTCCGGCGCGGTGGTGGAGCCGCGAGCCCTGGACGAACTGATCCCGGACTGGAAAGAACGAGGCGCGCCGCTGAGTACGCCGGCCACGGACGACCGTTTCCTGTTCCTGACCCGCGAGATTTCGTACCGGTTGCCGACGCCGCCGCAGATGAACAATCACGGCAACTACATCATCAGCCTGGGCAATCTGTGTCGCTGGCTGGCCACGCAGGCCGAGGAGCTGGGCGTGGAAATCTACCCCGGCTTCGCCGCCGCCGAAGTGCTTTACGACGATAATGGCGCGGTGGTGGGCGTCGCCACCGGTGACATGGGTGTCAACCGGGAGGGCCAGCCGACCGAACAGTTCGCGCCGGGCATGGAGTTGCGTGCCCGCTACACGATTTTTGCCGAGGGCTGCCGCGGTTCGCTGACCAAAACCCTGTTCGACCGGTTCAACTTGCGCGACGGCGTGGACCCGCAAACCTACGGCATCGGTATCAAGGAACTGTGGGAAGTCGATCCGGTCAAGCATCAACCGGGTAAGATCGTCCACACCGTCGGCTGGCCGCTGGATACCAGCACCTACGGAGGCTCTTTCCTGTATCACATGGAGGACAATCAAGTAGCGGTGGGCTTTGTGATCGGCCTGGGCTACGCCAATCCGCATCTGTCGCCGTTCGACGAATTTCAGCGCTTCAAGACCCATCCCGACATCCAGCCCACTTTCGAGGGTGGTCGGCGCATCGCTTACGGCGCGCGCGCCATTTCGGCCGGCGGCTTCCAGTCGATTCCCAAGCTGACCTTTCCCGGTGGCCTACTGATCGGCGACACCGCCGGTTTCCTCAACATGCCCAAGATCAAAGGTACCCACACGGCGATGAAATCCGGCATGGTGGCGGCCGAGGCGGTGTTTGGGGCGACGGCGGCCGGGCGAGGCGCCGACGAGGTAGCGGAGTATCCCGAGCGGCTCCGTCAGAGCTGGCTGTGGGAGGAGCTCTATCAGGTTCGCAACGTCAAGCCGTCGTTCAGTTGGGGATTGTGGGCGGCGATCGCCTATTCGGCGCTCGATACCTACCTGTTCCGGGGCAGGGCGCCGTGGACCTTCCACCACAAGCCGGACCACGCCAAACTGAAGAAAGCCAGCGAATGTCCAAGGATCGAATACCCCAAGCCGGACGGCGTGATCAGCTTCGACAAGTTGTCCTCGGTGTTCATCTCCAACAC
>JAGRHI010000126.1:0-2060 GCA_020445045.1 Candidatus Competibacteraceae bacterium | reverse complement strand
TGCCATTTGACCCTGAAGGATCCGAGCGTGCCGATCCAGGTCAACCTGGCGCTGTACGATGCGCCCGAGCAGCGCTACTGCCCGGCGGGGGTGTACGAAATCGTCCGCGACGACGACGGCGGTAATCCACGCTTGCAGATCAATGCCCAGAACTGCGTGCATTGCAAAACCTGCGACATCAAGGACCCCACTCAGAACATCAACTGGGTGACACCAGAAGGCGGCGGTGGGCCGAATTATCCGAATATGTAGCCTTGGCGGAAGAATCGGGAGATTTCTCGCGCCGTAAGCCGTATTGGGTTATCCGAGACTTTGGAGCCGCCCCTCCTCCCTTTGTGGGAGGAGGGGCAGCTCACTTCGTGAGGCGGTCACTCATTCCGATCATTTAGAGACTGGCCGCTAGCAAGCGTTTTCCGGATCAGGGTGAAGAACTCTTCATGCCGATGTCCTCCCGAAAATCAATGGTGGCCGATTGTTCGTTCGGCAAGCTAACGTCATAGCGAGTCGAGCCCGATGCGGATAGGGAAGTATCGCTATAGGAGCCTTGCATGTTGACGGTAGCCGCGGCGACGCCGTTGCTGTATAGGGTGTAGGAAAACGAAAACCCGCCATTCACGGCATTTGCGGTGTAGGAGCGATCCCCTGTGCGAATCAGTGTTGCTTCTATGCAACTCCCTTTTGAGTCAAAGCTGTAGGTGAAACTGGATCCCAGCCTTTCGAGGGTTAGCGATTCGTTTTGCAGGGTTGCCGAGGCGCCCGTGGACGCGCAGCGTTGGGGGCAGGATCCTTGAACGCCATAATTCGCGGTCACCGTGACGCAGACACTGCTTGAGCCAGAAAATGATTTCACCACATCCTCGTGTTTGGCATATCCATCGTCGGGTTGGCTGAAAGCGCCGCACTCCTTGGCGTCGCACGCTCTAATCGTGTAGGCATAGGTAGCGCCGGGCGTCACATCGGTATCGTCGAAGACGGTGCTGGTGGGTAAACCGACGAGTAAGCCATCGCGATACACCTCATAGATGATCGCGCCGGCCACGGCGTCCCAGGTAATCCGCACCCGATCGGCAAAGGTCCCATCGCTGGCCTCGACCCCTGTCGGCGCCGGCAGGATGACGCCATCCGACGGTTCCTCCCGAGGCAAGGTGGGGAGCTGGGCGGACTCGTCCTGACGATCTGTCAACTGAGAGGCGATCGGTTCCAGACAGGACACGCCGCCGCCGGCCGGACCGCAAGGGGCCTCGGTGACATCGGCATCGGCCTGCAAGGCCTGCTGCACCAAGGGATCGATACCGGACGCGGGCGGCTCGGCCACCGCGCCGCGCCGAGTGGCGGCCCGGCTCAGGAACGCGGCGATCAGCGGCGACTGGCACGCGTCCGGAGCGACCAAGCCGTTCACGCCGATCTGCTCGGCGGCGGCGCGCACGGCGCACAGGGTATCGCCGGCGGCGACGCTCCCGTACCAATAGCTATTGACCAGCAGCGCGCTCAGGGTAAAGCGCGACAGGGGGGTGTCTTGCGGCTGCCGGGCGGACGTCGTGCTCACCCCCGGCGCTACTTGCCGGCCGGTGCTGGCCGGCGCGCCTTGCACCGCTTGGCGCACCCGCTCGGCCATGGTTTGCAGCGCTAGCAACCGGGCGCCGTCGATCGGCACGGTTGCCGGATTGCCCTGGGCGACGCCATTGCGGAAAAAGCTCACCGTCACGCTGGACGCGGCATCGGTCAGTTGGTAATCGCTGAACCGCGCCTCGACGCCGCTGGAATCGGTATAGACGGCGGGCAGCCCCTCGTCGGCCAGTTGCAGATCGGCGGACAGACCGGTGAGACGGCTGGCCCAGGTGAGGCCCTCCAGCCGCGTGGGCACGCCGTCGCTACTCCGCTTGGTGGCGATCACCCCGGTGCTTTCCCCCAGCGCCGCGCCGGTGCCGTTGCCGGCCACGGCCATCGGATTGGACACATCGGTAATGGCCGCGATCAACGCCAAGCGAGATGGGGTCGCGGTCGTGCGAGCCACGATGAAGTTCTGCTGCGGCTCGGACCACTCGGCGGTGGTGGTCTAG
>JAGRHI010000015.1:12667-13099 GCA_020445045.1 Candidatus Competibacteraceae bacterium | reverse complement strand
CCGCCTGCCGGGAATACGGCATCAAATCGGTGGCGGTCACCGCCGGCTACATTTGCGACGAACCGCGGCGGGATTTCTTCAAATACATGGATGCCGCCAACGTCGATCTCAAGGCGTTTACCGAGGACTTCTATTGGAAGATCTGCGGCGGTCATCTACAGCCGGTGCTGGATACCCTGGTGTACCTGAAGCGGGAAACCAACGTTTGGTTCGAGATCACCACCTTGCTGATTCCCGGCGAGAACGACTCGGACGCGGAACTGGAGGCGCTGACGCAATGGGTGATGGAAAACCTGGGGCCGGATGTGCCGATCCATTTCACCGCCTTCCACCCAGACTGGAAGATGCTGAACCATTCGCCGACCCCGCCCTCGACCTTGAGCCGGGCCCGGCGGATCGCCATGAAAAACGGCATCCGCTACGCCTACACCG
>JAGRHI010000015.1:3275-12651 GCA_020445045.1 Candidatus Competibacteraceae bacterium | reverse complement strand
GCGACAGTACCTACTGCCACCAGTGTGGCCAAAAACTGATCGGTCGCGACTGGTACACCCTCGGGGTCTGGAATCTGAGCGCCGACGGTCGCTGCAAAACCTGCGGCACGCCCTGCGCCGGGGTGTTCGAGGCGCAACCTGGACTGTGGGGCGCGCGGCGGCGCCCGGTGCGCCTTCGACAGTATGCCGACTGACCGGCCGGTGTCCGGGTTGCCGCACTGATCCGCGATGCTGAGCTATCGGCACGGCTTTCACGCCGGCAATTTTGCCGATGTGTTCAAGCATGTTCTGCTGGCGCAACTGGTCGGCGCGCTGCGACGCAAGGACAAGCCGTTTTGCCTGCTCGACACCCATGCCGGCGCCGGTCGCTACGATCTGGATGTGGCGGTGGCCCGCAAGAACCGGGAATACGCGGCCGGTATCGGCCGACTGTGGCATCGACCGGGGCTGGGTCCGGAACTGGCCGAGTATCTGTCTGAGGTTCGGGCCTTGAACCCGGACGGCGCGCTGCGCTGGTACCCCGGCTCGCCGCGCATCGCCCGCGCCCTGCTGCGACCGGGTGACCGGCTGATTCTGACCGAACTGCATCCCGCCGAGTATCCGCCACTCAAGGCGGAATTTGCCGGCGACCGGCAAGTCGCGGTTCATCGCATGGACGGTTACGCCGGTCTCAAGGCGTTCCTGCCGCCCCCGGAGCGGCGCGGTCTGGTGTTGATCGATCCGGCGTTCGAACGGAAAGACGAATTCGAGCGGCTGGCCGAGGCGGTCCGGGTCATTCATCGGCGCTGGGCCGGTGGCATGATCGCGATCTGGTACCCGATCCTCGATCGCGCGCCCAGCCTGCGGTTTCAGCGGATGCTGCGGGAATCGGGCATTCCCGCGATCCTGTGCGCGGAGCTGGGCCTGTATCCCTACGATGCGCCGTTGGGGATGCACGGCTGCGGGATGATCGTCATCAACCCGCCGTGGCGACTCGATGAAACACTGAACCGGTGGTTGCCGGAGCTATTGGAGGTGCTGCGCGTTGGCGAGCACGGTCAAACCCGACTGGAATGGTTGGCGACGGCACCTTAGAATTCGGCGATCGCATTAGCCTCTCTCCCGATATCCGACACCGGCGCTTCGAAAACCATGAGTCATACCGCCCTCATCGATGCCAGCACGCTGCACGCTCACCTCAGCGACCCGGACTGGGTCGTGATGGATTGTCGCTTCAGTCTGGCCGACCCCGAAGCCGGCCGCCGGGCCTACCACGATGGTCACCTTCCCGGCGCCCATTACGCCCATCTGGACCAGGACTTGTCCAATCCCGTCACGCTAGCCACGGGGCGGCATCCGCTGCCCGATCCAGAGCGTTTGGCGCACAAGCTGGGGGCGTGGGGCATCGATCACGACACGCAAGTCGTGGCTTACGACGACATGGGTGGCATGCTGGCGGCGGCGCGGTTGTGGTGGCTGCTGCGCTGGCTGGGCCATACCGCCTGCGCGGTGCTGGATGGCGGCCTGCCGGCTTGGCGGCGAGCGGGCTTGCCGCTGACCGCCGAGATACCCGCCGGACGGCCGACCGCCTTCGTGCCCCGACCGGACGACCGCTTGTGGATGAACACGGAGCAAGTGATGACCCTACCGGCGGCGGAGGTATTGCTGGACGCCCGGGCGGCGGCGCGCTACCGGGGAGAAGTGGAGCCGATCGATCCGGTCGCCGGCCACATTCCGGGCGCGTTGAACCTACCGACGGATGGCAATCTGACGCCAGAGGGGCATTTTCTGCCCGTTGCCGCGCTGCGGGAGCGATTTGCGGCGGTGCTGGACGACCGGGCGCCGGCCACCGTGATCCACGCCTGCGGCTCCGGGGTGACCGCCTGTCACAACCTGCTGGCGATGGAAGCCGCCGGTTTGGGTGGCTCGCGGTTGTACGCCGGTTCCTGGAGCGAGTGGATTCGCGACCCTCGGCGGGCGGTCGCCGTCGGCGCGGCTTGAGGCGCGCCTCTTCACGCTGTCAACCCAAGACCGGGATAACGAAGAATGCCGAAATCAGTCCTCGCGATCTTTGCAACTTTCTTCATCGCCTCGGGCCTTGGCGCCTGTGCTTGGCAACCGTTGAGCGGTTTGATGGAGGCGCCGGCCGCCGAGCAAGCAGCGACGGTTCCCGCGCCTTATGTGGATTACTGGCAAACCCGCGATCCGTCGGAATACCGGCGAGATACGGCGCCCAATCGCCAGCCGCTCGTTCAGTCTCGGGATGCCGTCATCCAGGAAAAAGACCAGAGCACCGGAACGGCCACCGCCGACCGCCAAGTCATCGCCGCATCCCAGGATGTTGTCATCCAGGGAAAAGGCCGGAGCGTCGGAACGGCCGAAAAGNNNNCGGGTCCAGAGTTCGGGTGGTCGTGCCGGTACGGTCGGGAAAAACCGCCACCGCGGTGGCGCGAACCCCTTCCAAAAATACCGAGACGGCGGCTGTCGAAACCGCGCGGGTCGCATCCAGCACGGCCAAGCGAAATCCGCGTCTGTCCAAGCGTAAGAAAGGCAAGGGTTCGTCCAGGTCGGCCACGACCGCCGGGAAGGATCTTTGGGGTCGGGTGCGCGGCGGGTTGCGGTTGGCTGACGTGCAACATCCCCGAGTCGCCGAACAGATCGAGGCGTTCAAACGCAATCCCGCGTATCTGCAGCTATTCTCGCGGCGCGCCAAGCCGTTCCTGCACTACCTGGTGGAGCAAATCCGCCGACGCGGCCTGCCAATGGATCTGGTGTTCGTGCCCATGGTGGAGAGCGCGTTCGAGCCGACCGCCGTCTCTCCCAAGGAGGCCGCCGGTCTCTGGCAAATTATTCCAGCCACCGGGCAAGAGCGAGGGTTGCTGATCGCGGACGGTTACGACGGCCGATTCGACATTCACACCTCGACCGACGCCGCGTTGGGTTATCTGCGCGATCTGAACAAAATGTTCGCGGGCGACTGGCTGTTGACGCTGGCGGCGTACAACGCCGGTCCGGGCACCGTCCAGGAAGCCATCAAGGCCAATAAGGCGGCGCGAGCCCAGGCGGCGGCCGACCCGACAGCGTCATCCGCCACCCCGTCGCCGGCCGCGCCCGAACCACCGACCGCCGCGACCCCGTCGGATCAGCCGGCCGCCGAGGTCCAGACCGTCGCCGGAAAATCCGATGCCGCGACTCCCACCGACGCGCAACCGCGATCGCTCTACTGGGATTTGCAACTGCCCAAGGAAACGCAGGATTATGTACCGAAGATATTGGCGTTGGCTCATATCGTCGCCGATCCTCGCGCGTATGGCGCGCGGCTTCAGCCCATCGACAACCGAGCCTATCTGCTCAGGGTCGAAACGGCGCCGGACATCAAGATCTTCGACTCCCTCGCTTTTACCGTCATTTCCACCGAGGAATTTTTGCGCTTCAATCCGGGATTCAAGGAGGGAATCGAGCCGCCGGTCCGTGCCTATACGCTCCTGTTGCCCAGGGAACAGGCCGAGAACCTGGTTGCGAACGTGCCGGGCGCGCGCCTCGTGGGACCCAGCAAGTACACGGTCAAGAGGGGGGATACTCTGGAAAAGATCGCCAGGCGGCACGGCGTTCCTTTCTGGAAACTGGCGCAATGGAACGGCCTGAGCGCCGACGGTATCCTAAAGGCCGGTCAACAACTGACCTTATATCCCGCCTCGTAAACCGGTCGCCGCAAGTCAGATGGGATCTCAGCCGTTACCGTGCCGGGTTTCCGGGGCGACCTCGGGAAGGGGCGGGACGGTGAAGGAATGGCTGGCCTTGAACGCCTTGACCCGCCGCTCGGCTTCCTCGATCTGAGCCGCGCTCATCTTCTCGGCGATGTCCCGCTTGGCTTGTGGCGCCCGACCGTCGCCTTGGGAATCGGCCAGCGCGTACCAGAAGTATGCCTCCACTTGGTCCGCCGACACACCCTCGCCCTGCTCGTACATGATGCCCAGGTTGACCTGCGCCTGCGGCAACCCCTGTTCGGCCGCTTTTCGATACCAGGATATCGCTTGCGCGTCGTCTTGTGGCAGACCCTGGCCGTTGTCGTACAACACGCCCAGGTTGAACTGGGCGAAGGCGAAACCTCGTTCCGCCAGGGGACGGATGAGCGCCACCTCGGCGGCATAGTCGCCGCGTTCGTGAGCGGTACGAGCCCGATCCCAGTCGCCATCGGCCCAAGCCGAGGCGGCGCTCAGCAGGCTACCCGCCAGCAGTAACAATAACGGTTTGTTCATGGATGGATACTCAAGGTCATCGATCGATTTGGATGGGAGTGGGCCAAGTTTAGCATTCCGCCGGTCGGACGCGCCGCCTCGGTTCAGCCTGGATTGACCGGTGGCGCGATAGGGAGGAATCGATGGCCAAAGGTGCTCTCCAGCGCGAGAAGGGGATACCGCTGCCCTTGTTCGGGTCGACCGGGCATCAGGGCGCTGAAGGGTTGCCGAGTGTTGAGGGGGTAAATCAGCCGTGGGCTACCCCGGCCAGGCTCGGGGGTCGGCGGCGCCGATACCGGCATCGGCCGCGGGCAGCGAAACCTGGGCATACGCTGCCTCGGGTGCAAGAAAGGCGTTTCAGGAAAGCCGCAGATCCTCGGCGTTATCCCAGCCGCGAGCCAGCGCCGCCCATCCCGCTATCCAGGCGTGATACAGATAGCTATCCGGGACGTAGGGGTTTTGATCCTCGCCTTGACTGGCGGCTTCAAGTCCTTGTCGGAAAGCCCGACGTACCATCGGCGCCAGCTTTTTTGAAGAATCGATATTGCCGTGCATCAGAGGAAAATCTCCAGGCCCAAACCGCTGCCTTGGACTCACATGGAACAAGTGTTGCTTATTAGACAACATAATTGTTTATTTTGCAACTTTGTTGTTGACTAACTGTGAATTTGTATTTGATACAGGCTAGCGTACAACCCACCACGGGCCAGCAATTCATCGTGGGTGCCGCTCTCGACGACGTGACCGCGGTCGAGCACCACGATGCGGTCAGCGCTCTCGATGGTGGACAGGCGGTGGGCGATGATGAAGGCGGTACGCCCCTGACGCAGGGCATCCAAGGCTTGCTGGACCTTGCGTTCGGACTGGGTATCCAGCGCCGAAGTGGCTTCGTCCAGGATCAGGATCGGCGCGTTCTTGAGCAGGGCGCGGGCGATGGCCAAACGTTGGCGCTGGCCGCCCGACAGTCGCGCGCCGTTCTCGCCGATCAGGGTCCGCAAGCCTTGGGGCAGTTCACGGATGAATTCCATGGCGTGGGCGCTTTCGGCGGCCTTGAGGATGTCGTCCTCGCCGACCTGGGAGCCAGCGCCGTAGGCGATGTTGGCGGCGACGGTATCGTTGAACAGTACGATATCCTGGCTGACGTAGGCGATGTTGGCGCGTAGCTCGGCCAGTCGCAGCTCGCGGATCGGCACGCCATCCAACAGGATGTCGCCGGACTCCGGTTCGTAAAAGCGCGGCAGCAGGCTCATCAGGGTGGTTTTACCGCCGCCGGAGGGGCCGACCAGGGCGATGGTTTCGCCGGGGTGCACGTCCAGTTCGAGCTGGTGGAGCACCTCGCCGCCGTCGTCCCGGTAGCGGTGGCTGATCGCATGGAAGCGGACTTCGCCGCGGGCGCGGCCGATGGCGCGGATACCCCGATCCGGTTCCGGGGGCTCGTCCAGCAGGGCGAAGATGGTTTCCGCCGCCGCCAGTCCACGCTGCAATTGTTCGTTGACCTTGGTCAGTCGCTTGATCGGCGTCAGCAGCATGGCCATGGCCCCGAACAGGGAAACGAAACCGCCGACGGTGATCTGGTCGGCGGCCGATTGCAGCGAGGCGAAATAGATCACCGCGCCCAGGGCGATGATCGCCAGCAGTTGCACCAGCGGCCCACTGGCTTCGGAGGCGGCGGCCAGCTTCAGATTGAACTGACGAACCCGGTTGTTGACCCGATGAAAGCGTTGCCGCTCGTAGTCCTGGCCACCGAAGATCTTGATCACTTTGTGGCCTTGCAGCACCTCGTCAATGACGTGGGTGAGACCGCCCATCAGCTCTTGCAGCTCGCGGCTGAGCCGCCGCAGCCGCGAGCTGACCAGGCGCATGATGATGGTGATGCCGGGGGTGATCAGCAGGACCAGCAGCGACAGTTTCCAGTTCAAATACAACATCCAGCCCAACAGGCCGATCACCGAGAGACCGTCCTTGACCAGGGTGACCAGTGCCTGAGTGGTGGCGGTCATCACCTGACTGACATCGTAGGTCAGGCGCGACAGCAGGCTGCCGGCGGAATGATCGTCGAAATAGCGGGTCGGCAGCGCCAGCAGCCGGGCAAACAGGGCATCGCGCAAATCCGTCACCACTTGGTGGGCGATCCAGCTCATCGCCAGCGTGCCGATGAAACTGGTGACACCGCGAACGATGAAGACCGCCACCATCAACAGCGGCATCAGCCGGATGGAATGCGGGTCCTTGGCGACGAAGCTGCCGTCCAGCAGCGGCCGGATCAGCGCGGGAATCAGCGGTTCGGTGGCCGCCGCCGCCGTCGTGCCCAGGATCGAGAGCGCGAACATGCGGCTGTAGGGCTGGACGTGGCGCAGCAACCGCAGATAGAGATCCTTGCTGTTCATCGTTTGGACCGTGAGATGGGTCGAGGGCAAGCCAGGCGCGGGCGGGAACCACCAAGCTCCATTTTGGATCATGCTATCATGCCTCCATCGCGCAACATCCCCCAATCAGCCCATGAAATCGCAAATTCCCCATTTCGAACAGGCCCGAGTGCTGATCGCCGGCGATGTGATGCTGGACCGTTACTGGTACGGTCCCTGCTCGCGGGTTTCGCCGGAAGCGCCCGTGCCGGTGGTCAAGGTCGAGGAGGTCGAGGAACGCCCAGGCGGCGCGGCCAATGTGGCGGTCAACATCGCCACCCTCGGCGGTCGGGTCCGGGTGCTCGGCGTGGCCGGCGCCGACGAGGCCGCGACAGTGCTGGAAACCAAGTTGCGGCGATTGGGCGCCGATTGTGAATTGATCCGGCAGCCCGGCCAGGCGACGATCACCAAACTGCGGGTATTGAGCCGCAACCAGCAATTGCTGCGGCTGGATTTCGAGGACGGCTTTCCTGGTTTCGAGCCGGGCGCGTTGGAAGAGCGCTTCGCCGCCTGGTTGCCGGAAACCGACGTGGCGGTGCTGTCCGACTATCAGAAGGGCGCTCTGCGCGCGGTCGAGCGCTGTATCGAACGGGCCCACGCCGTCGGCAAGCCGGTGCTGGTCGATCCCAAGGGTCGCGAGTTCGACCGCTATCGGGGCGCGACCCTGTTGACGCCCAACCTGAGCGAATTCGAAACGGTCGTCGGCCCCTGTCGCGACGAGGCGGAATTGGTCGACAAGGGCGAGGCGCTGCGTCGGGATCTGGAATTGGCGGCGCTGTTGGTCACCCGCGGCGAGCAGGGCATGACCCTGTTGCGGGACGGCGTCGAACCGCTGCATCTGGCGGCGCGCGCCCGCGAGGTCTACGACGTCACCGGTGCCGGCGACACCGTGATCGCCGCCCTCGCCGTCGGATTGGCGGCCGGGTTGGCGCTGCCGGCGGCGACGGTGCTGGCCAATCTGGCGGCGGGCATCGTGGTGGGCAAGCTGGGCGCGGCCAGCGTCACTGTCTCCGAGCTGCGCCGGGCGCTGTACCAACACGACGAGCCGCCGCGCGGGGTGCTGGACGAGGAACAACTGCTGGCGGCGGTGGCCGACGCCAAGACGCACGGCGAGACCATCGTCATGACCAACGGTTGCTTCGACATCCTGCACGCCGGGCACGTGACCTATCTGGAACAGGCCAAGCGACTGGGCAACCGCTTGATCGTGGCGGTGAACGCCGATACGTCCGTGCGCCGTCTCAAGGGCGCCGATCGGCCGGTCAATCCACTGGAACAGCGGATGCGGGTGCTGGCCGGGCTGGCGGCGGTGGACTGGGTGGTGCCGTTCCACGAGGACACGCCGGAGCGATTGATCTGCGCGGTCAAGCCCGATTATCTGATCAAGGGCGGCGACAACGACCCGGCGAACATTCCCGGCAACCGTTGCGTCTGGGACAACGGCGGTCAGGTGGTGGTGATGGATTATATCGAGGGCTGCTCCACCACCAGCACCATCGCCCGCATTCTCAAGCGGCCATGAGCGCCATCCAACGCATCCTGAACGTGGACGCCGCCATCGTCGGCGGCGGCATCGCCGGGCTATGGCTGCTGGCCCGGCTGCGCGAGCGGGGTTACGGCGCGCTGCTGATCGAAAGCGAGCGGTTGGGCGCCGGTCAGACCATTTGCGCCCAGGGCATCGTTCACGGCGGCGCCAAGTACAGCCTGCACGGGCAAGTCAGCCGGTCCGCCGAAGCCGTTGCCGGGATGCCGGCGCTATGGCGGCGCTGCCTGAGAGGTGAAGACCCGATCGACCTGCGCGGCGCGCGACTGCTGGCCGAACACCAGCATCTGTGGACGACCGGCGCCCCCATTTCGCGATTGGCGGCGTTTTTCGCCAGCAAGCTGATGCATGGCCGTATGGATAAAGTGGCGGATGCCGAGGGCGCCCACGCCGTGCCGGTGGCGCTGCGCCACCCGGCGTTCCGTGGCACGGTGTATCGATTGGACGAGCCGGTTCTGGAGGTGGCTTCGGTCCTGGCCGCGTTCGCCGAACGTTACCGTGACGCCATCGCGCGCAGCCAGGGGCCGGTGACGCTGAAAGCGGACGGCACGATCACCCTGCACTGTGCTGGGTACCCGCAACAAGTGCTCCGCCCGGCGGTCACCGTGTTCACCGCTGGCGCGGGTAACATTGGACTGCCGTGGGTGGCGCAGCAACTGCGCCCGCTGCACATGGTGCTGGCGCGCGGCGTCAACCTGCCTGGACCGTTGTACGCGCACTGTTTGGGTGCCAGCGACCTGCCGCGGTTGACCGTGACCAGCCATTACGATGCCGGCGGTCGGCTGGTCTGGTACCTGGGCGGCGGGTTGGCGGAGGAGGGGATCAAGCGCGACCGTCATGAACAGATCCGCGCGGCGCGACGGGAACTGAGCGCGCTGCTGCCGTGGGTGGACTGGAACCCGGTGGAATTCGCGACCTTCACCATCCAGCGTGCCGAGGCCCAGCAACCCGATGGTGGCCGGCCGGCCGGGCCCAGCGTGTCCCGCGACAGGCGGGTGATCGCCGCCTGGCCGACCAAGCTGGCCTTGGCGCCGCTGCTGGCCGAACAGATCGAGGAGGTACTACGGTCGCTTGACGTGCGACCCCGGCCGACCGATTTGCGGGCACTGACGGGTTGGCCGCGACCGGAGATCGCCGTCTATCCCTGGGACCGGGACGATCTGGAATGGAGCTGAGAGCGTTGGGATCGACCGGATTACGGGTCAGTCCGC
>JAGRHI010000015.1:0-3223 GCA_020445045.1 Candidatus Competibacteraceae bacterium | reverse complement strand
GGCGCAATCGTGGGGTCAAGTATCCTCGACCGTTTGAGCTGCCGTCGGATCGGGAAGCGTTGACGCTGTTGGAATTGGCCTGGGATCTGGGACTGAATCTGCTGGATACCGCCCCCGCCTATGGTGAAAGCGAGGCGCGGCTGGGCCGCTTGCTGCGGCGGTGCCGGCGGGACTGGGTGATCGTCACCAAGGTCGGCGAGGAATTCCAGGACGAGGAATCGCGTTTCGACTTTTCCGCCGCCGCGACCCGCGCCAGCGTCGAGCGCAGCCTGCGGCGGTTGGGCGTGGACGCGCTGGATGCGGTGCTGATTCATTCCAGCGGCGACGATCTGCGCATCCTGGAGCGGGAAGGGGTGTTGCCGGCCTTGTTGGACTTGAAACGGGCGGGCTGGGTGCGGGCGGTCGGCATGTCGACCAAGACCGTGGCCGGTGGTCTGCGGGCGCTGGAATGTTGCGATGTGGTGATGCTCACCTACAATCCGTCCGAGCGCGAGGAATGGCCGGTCATCCAGGCCGCCCATGTCGCCGGCAAGGGTGTGCTGATCAAGAAGGGTCTGCGCGGCGGCCACTTGGATCGGACGGCGGGCATCGATCCGGTGCGGGCATCGATGGAACTGATTTTCGCCGAACCGGGCGTGAGCAGCGTGGTGGTCGGCACGCTGAATCCGGCGCATTTGCGGACCGATGTGGCGGTGGCGGAAAACGTGTTGAATCAGCATGGGTGATCCGTTTGCTTGGGTTCCGATCTTGGACGCTGTCAACCTGACTTGGGACGTTGCCGCCAGGGAACAGGGTTGCAAAAGGCAAGCCCCGAGCCTGCGATTCAGATGGACCAGTCCGAAGTATCGGGTACATCGCTGGCGTTCAGGACTCGATTGCGCCCGGCCCTTTTGGCGGCGTACAAGGCCCGATCAGCCTCTGTCAGGAGAGTCTCTATCCCGGCGGTCGATGTTGGGCTTACAGCGACGCCAATGCTGACCGTCATCCCGAAACGGTAGTCGTGCTGAACGATGGGTGTGGACTCGATCACGGCGCGGATCCGTTCGCCCACCTGTGTGGCCTTTGCGCGATCGGTTTCGACGACCAGCACGGCGAATTCCTCTCCTCCCAAGCGTCCAAAGATGTCGACTTTTCGCAGTTCGCGTCCGACCAAGGTCGCCAACTGCAGTAGCGCGGCGTCACCGGCATCGTGACCGTATCTGTCGTTGATGTTTTTAAAGTGATCGGCGTCGATCATCAATACGCTGGTGGGGCGCCCGAAGCGTTTCGAGCGAGCCAGTTCCAGTGTCGCCAGTTCCAGGAAATGGCCCCGGTTGCTGATTCCGGTCAGGTAGTCGGTGGTGGCCAACTTTTCCATTTGCCGCAGATGCGCGACATTTTCCAATGCCTGATGGATGAATGGACTCATGACATATAGAATATCGCGATCGGTCAAACCAAAACCATTGATCGCATGATGTGTCATGATGATATGCAGTGGAGTATCCTCCGCCTGGAACCCCAGATGGATGGCCGATCCGGGACGAAGCGCCTGAAAAAAACTGGGATTATCGTTCCAGAGACGAGATTTTTTGGCATCCCCAAGCAAGGTTGGTTTTTGGATCCTATAGAACGCACCATGATCTCCCTCATGCCAAGCGGTTCCGATAATCCGTTCGGCCGAGGACGATGTGCACACCATGATTCCATCGATCTGCCGCAGGATGGCGAAGCCATCGTAGTCGATGACTTCCTCCAGGGAATCGCCAACTGCCTTGAATACTTCGCCACGGCTGCGTGCTTGAGCGATTCTGGCGAGGCCGACACGCAATAGCGCATTGGTTTTTTGCACTTCATCGAGCCGAGCCTTGATGATTTGGTAGCCCAGCGCCAAGTCATTTTGGAAAGCAGGGGGTCTGAATGCCATCCTATTGTTTATGGAAGATGGGACATGGTGATCCTCGAACAATAGTAGTGATACCATTAAATTCGCATGTGAATTGCAATTATTCCAGAAACGCCCTTGCTCGCCGAAGAAAAACCCTCCCATGAAGGGTGCTCCTCCCAAGGCATCGCGGACCAGGTCGACCATCTCGACGTTGCGCTCCGCTAGAGGCCTCGCACAGCCAGCACAATAGGAAATCAAGCCACCGACCACTTGCGGTGTCGACGCATCGAACAGCGCCCGCGTGCGCTCCACTAGTTCCGCAGTGCGATGGACCAGAATATCCTGATCGCCAGTCATCAAGGTGACACGGCTGCCTTCGGGAATCACGGTATGAACCCGGAGCGCGCCGTTTTCAACCTGCACCGGATGCACCAATCCATACAGCGGCGCGGTGCCCACATGACCGACCGTGACCCCAATGGGGGACATCGTGGTTTGTGTCACTACCTCGCCGTTATTGGCTATTTCCTCGGTGATCAAACCGTCGCTCCACCGATCGTAGACCTGGGCGGCGGGTTGCCCGTCGATGGTCAGCAGGGCGCGCCCCGCGGTGGCGGTGACAATCCCGGTTTTCTCGGTTGCGCGGTAGCCACCGAAGAAGCCGTGACAGACCCGCTCGGTGACGAACCCAGCGCTCAACAACAGGCCATCATCGACGATGGCGTCACGGTCGAATACGACGCAGCGACCAACCTGCTCGGAAGCCTTGAGGGTTCCGCCTAGTCCGTTCAGCGCCGCGCTGCCGCCGACGATCGGCACGCTGGCGCCGGCGACTTGCTCGATGCCGGCGATCACCGCTTCTTCGCACCCCGGCACGGCACTGAGCCAGATGAAATCGGGTATGGCGCCACGCCTGCCGGCGACGGTAATCGCCTGCTCCACGGCACGGCGCGCCGCGTCGGCTGGCGCCAGTTGCGCAAACGAGGCAAGACCGGTGCCGAAAGCTCCACCGGGATCGGCGATCGCTAAAACGCCGATGCAGGGATCTTCCACGATGCCGTCGCCGCCGAACACTGCGGAGGAAGAGGAACAGCCGTGAATGGCGGTGTTCGGAAAAGCCGTTTTGGTTACCTGCTGGGCGAATTCCGGGGCGACGGAACCGGTGTGGAACACGATGATCCAGTCGGGATGTGGACCTATTGCGATGCGCAGCTGGTCCGCCAAGGATGCTGCCGTGCAAGCTTTCTCGACAGCAATGGAAGCTTGATTGATTTGCATGATCTTGTCGCTGTGAGAAATACGGTATCCGCCGAATAATAATGAGTCTAAGGTCATTGCTCACAAGTTAAGGAATTT
>JAGRHI010000125.1:4760-8078 GCA_020445045.1 Candidatus Competibacteraceae bacterium | reverse complement strand
TGCAAACCGGTGCCGTCATCGGTATCGCCGATGTACATGCCGGGCCGCTTGCGGACCGCGTCCAGCCCTTCCAGGACCGTGATGCTCGATGAGGTGTACGACTGGTTCATGACTCCCGCTTCCCGAATGCCGCAAAAGACGCGGGATTATAGCATTTCGCGTACCTCGCCGTCCGTCAGACCGAAGGTCTTCGCCGCGCGCCAGGGCGCGATATCCAGCAGTCCCGGCTCGATGGCGGTGACGAACAATTGCGTGTCCAGTTCCGCCAGGGCCCGCGACACCCGCGCCCGGTTTCCAGGGTCCAGTTCCGCCGGCAGATCGTCGATCAACAGAACGCAGGCATCGCCAAGGTGACGGCGGTATAGCTCCGCCTGCGCCAGCAGCAGCGCGATCGTCAGCAGCTTTTGCTGGCCGCGCGAGAGCGCCGCGCCGGGCGGCTGGCCGGCGACCCGGAGCACGAAATCGGCCCGGTGCGGTCCCAGCCGGGTATGGCTCTGCTGGCGATCCGGGCCGCGACCGGCGCGTAACCACGCCGCGAAATCCCGTTCTGACGGCTCCAGCGGCCAGCCACGGCGATAATCGACGCCGACCCCTACCTCACCCAGGGTCCGAGCCGCCAATGGCCCCAAGGCGCCTTCCAGGGCCGTACAGAAGGCCTCGCGCAGCCGGTCGAGAATCGCGGCCGCCGCCGCCAGCTCGCCGTCCCAGGCATCCACCGCCCGGTCGGCGGCTCCGGCCCGCAAGGCGGCGTTACGATGGCGCAGGGCCGTCTCGTAGCGCCGCCAAGCGTCGATGAAGGTCGGTTCGGCGTGAAATAGCCCCCAGTCCATGAAGCGCCGCCGCTGACGCGGCCCATCCTCCAGCAGCCGATGGCTGTCCGGATTGAGCAGCAGCACCGGCACCCGCCGGGCCAGCGCCGCCAGCGAGCGGGTCGGCGCGCCATCGATGCGGACGGTCAGTTCGCGCGGGCCGCGTTCGAGGCCGATCGGCCGTCGCCGACCGTCACCGCCGTCCAGCATCGCCACGACCCGAAACCAGGGCGCGTCGGTCTGAATCAACTCTCGCGGCTGGCGGGCGCGGAACGAACGGCCGCGCCCCAGAACGTACAACGCCTCCAGCAGACTGGTCTTGCCGGAGGCGTTGGGGCCGACCAGCAGGTTCAGGCCGGGCGAACAGTCGATCCGAACCGGCCGCAGGTTGCGAAATCCGGTGATGTCGAGGGTGGCGACCCGCATGGCGGCCCTAGCGCGCCGCCTCTGGAGCGCCGCTCATCGCCCCTTGACCCCGATGCCCTGCATCAGAGCCGCATCGGCATGATGACATGCTTGCCACCGCTGCCGTCGGCTTCCTCGATCAGACAACTGCTGGCGGAATCGGAAAAGGACAGCTTGGCCAGCTCGCCGCCCAGCGCGCCCAACGCGTCGAGCAGATACGTCACGTTGAAACCGACCTCCAGCGGGCCGCCGCTGTAGTTGATCTCGACTTCCTCCTCGGCCTCTTCCTGCTCGGAATTTTGCGCTTGCGCCCGCAGGATCCAGTCCTCCAGTTGCAGGCGCACGCCCTGGGTCTTGTCGCTGAGCACGATGCCGGCTCGCGCCAGCGCGCCACGCAGCACCAGCCGGTCGGCGATCACCACCCGGTCACCCTCGCTGGGAATCACCCGCTGGTAGTCGGGAAACTTGCCCTCGATCAGCTTGGAGGTCAGGCAGACGTCGCCCAGCATCAGCCGGATGTGGTTGGCGCCGACCTGAATCGTCGCTTCGAGTTCGTTGTCGCCCAGCAACCGGAGCAATTCCAACACGCCCTTGCGCGGCACGATCACCTGGCGGGTTTCCGTCACGTCGACTTCGGCATGCAGTTCCTGGAACGCCAGCCGGTGACCGTCGGTGGCGACCAGCCGTAGCACGCCGGGGCTGACTTCCAGCAGCAGACCGTTGAGGTAGTAGCGCACGTCCTGCTGAGCCATGGCGAAATGGGTGCGTTCGATCAGGCCGCGCAGGATGCCTTGCGGCAGGCGGATGTCGCCTTCGAACGGTAAGTCCTCCAGGGTGGGGAAATCGCCGGCTGGCAGGGTGATCAGGGTAAAACGGCTGCGGCCGCAGCGCACGGTGGCCTTGTCGCCCTCGACGCTCAGCGTCACGGTGGCCTCGTCCGGCAGGGCGCGCAAGATGTCGTGTAGCCTACGGGCCGGGAGGGTGGTCTCGCCCGGCGTTTCCACTTGCAGTTCGACCCGGACGGACAGTTCCATTTCCAGGTCGGTGGTGGTCAGGGTCAGTTCCCGCTCCCGCGCCGACACCAGTACGTTGGTCAGGATCGGTAGCGTCTGCCGACGTTCGACCGCGCCGATCACATGTTGCAGCGGCTTGAGCAGTTGCTCGCGCTTGGCTTCCAGTTTCATCGAAGTTCTCCGATAGGCCTGTTCGTTCGGTCTCCACCATGTTCGAGCGGATAGACCCTATTTCCTACTGGGTTACAGGGTAAATAAAATTTTGCCTGTTCGTACGACTTGATTTTCGCGTCGCTCCAACAATAGAAAAGATCTTATATATATTTAAAAGATTATTATTATTAAGAAGGCTATTTTCTGTGGATAACTTTTTTTTGTTATTAAAAATAAACAAGATACATTGATTTTTCCTGTGGATAAGTCTGTGGATGAAATGTGGATAAGTCGATTTTCCTGTGGATAACTTTTTTGGGGTAAAAAGTTATCCACAAAGTTATCCACAGATTTTGCCGACTTATCCACAGAAATGGCCAAGTTATCCACAAAGTTATCCACAGGGTATTTTTGGTTTTTATGGGAAGCTCGCCATGAATACATTAATTTTATGGATTTTATCCAACAAATAACGTTTATTATTATGATTATAAAAAAATTATTTTAGATAAAAAGTAAATTTAAGAGCGGATAAACGGAGATTCGAAAGTTATTCAACTTATCCACAGAGGTTATCCACAGGGATTTTCTAGTTAGTTAATGTCGATAGCAAATTAGTGTAATCATCGCGGATCTGCGGGTCACTGTGCTGGAGTTCCCGCACTCTCCGGCAGGCGTGTAGGACGGTGGTGTGATCCCGCCCACCAAACGCCTCGCCGATCTCCGGCAGACTGAGCACGGTCAGTTCCTTGGTCAGCGCCATCGCGATCTGCCGGGGGCGGGACAGGAGGCGCAGCCGGCTGTTGGACAGCAGCTCGCCGATGGTGATTTTGTAGTAATCCGCCACGGTCCGCTGGATGTTTTCGATGGTGACCAGCTTGTCTTGCAGCGTCAGCAGATCGCTCAAAACCTCCTTGGCGAAAGCCAGGGTAATGGGC
>JAGRHI010000125.1:0-4703 GCA_020445045.1 Candidatus Competibacteraceae bacterium | reverse complement strand
CGGACGTTGGAGCGGATGCGCTGGGCGATGAAGAAGGCGACTTCGTCGGGCAGGCCAAGCTGGATCTGTTCGGCCTTACTCTTGAGGATCGCCACCCGGGTTTCCAGTTCCGGCGGCTCGACCGCCACGGTCAGACCGGAACCAAAGCGCGACTTGAGCCGGTCTTCCAGACCGGCGACTTCCTTGGGGTAGCGGTCGCAAGTCAGGATGACCTGCTGGCGGCTTTCCAGCAGGCTGTTGAAGGTGTAGAAGAACTCTTCCTGCGAGCGCTCCTTGCCGGCCAGAAACTGCACGTCGTCGATCAGCAAGGCATCCAATACCCGATAGCGGCGCTTGAACTCGTTGATCGCGTTGTGTTGCAGGGAGCGCACCATGTCGGCCACGAAATACTCGCAATTTTGGTAGACCACCTGGGCGCTGGCGTCGCGGGCGCGCAGCATGTTGCCGACGGCGTGGATGAGGTGGGTCTTGCCCAGGCCGGTACCGCCGTAGATGAATAACGGATTGTAAGCCTTGCCGGGGTTTTGCGTGACTTGCAGGCAGGCGGCCCGGGCAATCTGGTTGGAATTACCCTCGACGAAAGTGGTAAAGGTGAAATCCGGGTTAAGCGCCCCGCTCTTGAGCAGCTCGTTGGCGTCGATGGTCGGTCCGGCGGACGGCTCGGCCGGAGACGCTTCCTCATCTTGAGCCGCCGCTGGCTCGGCCTGGGTGGCGCCGCTGCCGATTTCCAGCAGCACTTCCGGCGATTGTTCGGGTCGCAGCTGTTCCAGCACGGTCTTGATCTGTGTCAGATGGTGTTTCTTGACCCAGTCGAGCACGAAGCGATTCGGCGCGAGCAAATGTAAGCCGCCGTTGTCCTCTCGGGCATGCAGCGGCCGAATCCAGGTGTTCAACTGGGGTTCCGATAATTCGCGTTCCAGACATTTCAGGCACGCTTTCCACAACTCGTGGTCCACAGGCAGTCCTCCCGGCGGCACCTTAGGCGGAATTGCTCAGTCTAGTGACTCGCCGATGGCTTATCCACCACTTATCCACAGGCGCGGCGTCGATTGCAGGTTGCGTAGTGCTTGACAAATTTATCCCTTGATCAGTAAGTTTCGCGTTTGCGGTGAAAACCGCAAACCGGTTTGCCTCGCAAGCATCTTTAAGGAACCACGACATGAAGCGGACTTTCCAGCCCAGCAACATCCACCGCAAGCGCACTCACGGGTTTCGCGCTCGCATGGCCACCCGGGGTGGTCGCTTGGTTATCAAGGCGCGTCGCGCCAAGGGCCGCGCCCGGCTGGCGCCCTGACTCCATGGCCGGTGGCGCGCGCTTTTCGCGCCGCGCCCGGTTGACCGGCCGGAAAGCCTTTACCGGCGTGTTCGCCCGGCCGGTCAAATCCAGCGACCGTTATTTTACCGTGCTTGCCCGCCCCAACGATTTGCCTTATTCCCGCCTGGGTTTGGCCATCTCCCGTAAGGTCGCGAAATCCGCCGTGGCGCGCAATCGCCTCAAACGGTTGGTGCGCGAAAGCTTCCGACACCATCAGCAAGGGATCGGCGGGTTGGACTGCGTGGTGATGGGCCGTGTCGGCGCGGTGGAGCAGGGCAACGCGATTCTGTTTGCCTCGCTGCAACGGCACTGGCGGAGGTTCGCGCGGCCATGCGCGCCATCCTGATCGTCCTGATCCGCGGCTACCAACTTCTGCTCAGCCCCTTGCTGGGCAACCACTGTCGTTTTTATCCGAGCTGTTCTCAGTATGCCCGCGAGGCCATCGAGCGCCATGGCGCCCTGCGCGGCGGTTGGTTGGCGATCCGCCGCGTGCTGCGCTGCCATCCCTGGCATCCCGGTGGCGTCGATCCTGTTCCCGAACCTGTCCCGAAGGACCGATGATGGAAAACCAACGTTTGTTATTGTTCGCCGCCATGGCGTTCGTGCTGTTTCTGCTGTGGCAGAATTGGCTGGAATTCCAGGCCAAGAAACATCCGCCGCCGGCGCCACCGGTGGCCACCGCGCCAGCCGGCGCCACCGCTCCCGCTAGCCCCACGGGATCGACCCTGCCGGCGCTGAAGCCCGGTGAGGACGTGCCGGCCACCGCGCCGGCGGTGAGCGCGGGACCTCAGGCCCTGGGTAGCGGCCAGCGGGTGCGGGTCGTCACCGACGTGTTCGAGGCCGAGATCGACACGCTGGGCGGCGACCTGCGCCAGGTCGGATTGCGCACCTATCCAGAATCGGTGCAGCAGCCGGACCAACCCTTTCAGTTGCTCAAGGATAACGGAGCGGACATTTTCATCGCTCAGTCTGGTTTGCTGGCGCTAAACGACGCGCCCGCTCCCGATCATTACGCGCGGTTTAGCGCCGAACAGGACGAATACCGGCTGGCGGACGGTCAGGATACGCTGGAAGTGCGGCTGAACTGGTCGGACCCGTCCGGCTTGAAGGTGGTCAAGACTTACACGTTCCGCCGCGGCAGTTTCCTGGTGGAACTGAACCAGCGAGTGGAAAACAGCGGCGCCGACGACTGGCAGGGTAGTCAATACCGCCAGTTGCAGCGCACGCCGCCACACAAGTCCCACAGTTACTTTGGTGGCGGCGTGGTGACCTATACCGGCGCGGTGATTTCCACGCCTGAACAGCGCTACGAGAAAATTTCCTTCGGCGACATGGACAAAAAGGCGCTGAACCAGTCGGTCAAGGGTGGTTGGGTTGCCATGATCCAGCATTATTTTCTCGGCGCGTGGCTGCCGAACCCGGGTGAGACCGACGATTTCTACACTCGGGTGGTCGGCGGCAACCGCTATGTGGTGGGGATGCGCGGCGCGGTGCAGGCCGTGCCAGCCGGCGCGACCGGCGATTTCCGCACCCGCCTATACGTGGGTCCCAAGTTGCCGAGCGTGCTGGCGGAAATCGCCCCCAGCCTGGAACTGACCGTGGACTACGGTAAGCTGACCATCATTGCCGAGCCCTTGTTCTGGCTGCTGAAATGGATTCACGCCATCGTCGGCAATTGGGGTTGGGCGATCATCTTCCTCACCATCCTGATCAAGCTGACATTCTACAAGCTGTCCGAGACCAGCTACCGGTCGATGGCCAACATGCGTCGATTGGCGCCGGAACTGACCCGGCTCAAGGAGCTGTACGGCGACGACAAGCAGAAGATGAACGAAGCGATGATGGGCCTTTACAAAAAGGAGAAGGTCAATCCGCTGGGGGGTTGCTTGCCGATCCTGGTACAGATTCCGGTGTTCATCGCCCTGTACTGGGTGTTGGTGGAAAGCGTGCAGTTACGCCAGGCGCCGTTCATGTTCTGGATCAGGGATATGTCGATTCCGGACCCGTATTACGTGCTGCCGCTGATTATGGGTGTCACCATGTTCGCCCAACAGAAACTGAGTCCGGCGCCACCCGATCCGATTCAGGCCAAGGTGATGATGGCGCTGCCGATCGTGTTCACCTTCATGTTCCTGTGGTTCCCGTCCGGGCTGGTGTTGTACTGGGTGGTGAACAACATGCTGTCCATTGCCCAGCAATGGGTCATTACCAAACGGGTGGAATCGGGCGCCGACGCGGCGGCGCTCAAGGCCAAGTCCGGATCGGGGTTTGGCGAGCAGGCCAAGAAACTGCTGACGCTCGCCAAGCAGGCCTTGCCCGATTCGAAGAATCCCGGCAAGCGCAAGAAATAGCGTTTGCTATTCCGGCAGGGAAGCCGGAGCGGTACACTGAAAGAGACAGATAGAGTATTCCAGATACCATTGTGTAAACTATTTTTTAAAAAATCAGTTAGTTAATGGTATTTGAGGGTGGGTTATGAATAGTAAAAATCAAAGCATCGTAGTTCAAGATGTTGAAATACATCTATTTTCCCATAATGAGGAAGATTATATCAGTCTGACAGACATGGTAAGCGGATTTGAGGGCGGGAGCTCCCTCATTGAAGCATGGCTTAGGAACAAAAACACCATAGAATTCATAGGGGTATGGGAGCGTATCAACAACCCGAATTTTAATTCCCCCGAATTCGAGGGAATTAGAATTCAAGCCGGACTGAACCGATTCACGATGTCTGCCAAGCTGTGGGCGCAGCGCACGAACGGTATAGGGTTGGTTGCCAAGGCTGGGCGCTACGGCGGCACCTTCGCCCACAAGGACATCGCTTTCGAATTCGGTTCTTGGCTTAGTCCAGAGTTTAAACTCTATCTTATCAAGGAGTTCCAACGCCTCAAGGAGCAAGAGATTCAGACGAGTAAGCTTGAGTGGAATATCCGAAGATCGTTGACGAAATCTCATTATCGTATCCACACAGACGCTATCAAGGAACACTTGATCCCTCCGCAGCTTTCCAAGGAACAATCCAGCTACATCTACGCATCCGAAGCTGATTTGCTCAACGTAGCATTGTTTGGAAAAACAGCAAAAGAATGGCGTACAGAACACCCAGGTAAAGATGGAAACATCAGGGATTATGCAACCGTAGAACAGTTGGTAGTCCTTGCAAGCCTGGAAAGCCAGAATGCGCTTCTTATTGAGCAACAGAAGACTTCAGCCGAACGGCTATCGATCCTGAATGTTCTAGCAATAAAACAAATGAAGTCTCTTGTTGATAATCCGGCCGTTAAAAAACTAAGCGATAAACCTTTATTGGATAAATAACCATAATTGGATGCTGTGCCGGAACTTGCTACACAAGCCCGGTAAGTTTATTGTCTCCAATGGGGAAGGG
>JAGRHI010000014.1:45873-62264 GCA_020445045.1 Candidatus Competibacteraceae bacterium | reverse complement strand
CCTTCATGTCGTAGGGTTTGTTGGGGTTGTCGGGAATTAGCGTGTCCAGCGAGTAGTCGAGCCGGTCCGCCGGGTCCGGCGTGGGCCGGAAGGGTGGTTTTTCCCGGTTGTTGGCCGGCAGGTAGTTGATGAAGCGGCGCAGCATCAACAGTGCGTGGATGTCGTTCTCGAAGGCCCGGTCGCACACGCCCGACTTGACCGAATGCGACATGGCGCCGCCCAATTCCTCGGCGGTGACTTCCTCGTGGGTAACGGTCTTGACGACTTCGGGGCCGGTCACGAACATATAGGAAGTGTCCTTGACCATGAAGATGAAGTCGGTCATGGCGGGCGAATACACCGCGCCGCCGGCGCAGGGACCCATGATCAGGGAAATCTGCGGAATGACCCCGGAGGCCATGACGTTGCGCTGGAACACGTTGGCATAACCGGCCAGCGAGTCCACGCCTTCTTGGATGCGAGCGCCGCCAGAGTCGTTCAGGCCGATGACCGGCGCGCCGACCTTGATGGCGTGATCCATGATCTTGCAGATTTTTTCGGCATGGGGTTCCGACAGCGAACCGCCGAACACGGTGAAATCCTGGCTGAACACGAAGACGATGCGGCCATTGACCGTGCCATAGCCGGTCACGACCCCGTCACCGGGAATCGAGGTGTCGCCCATGCCGAAATCGGTGCAGCGATGCTCGACGAACATGTCCCATTCTTCGAAACTGCCTGGATCGAGCAGGACTTCGATGCGCTCGCGGGCACTGAGTTTGCCCCGTTTATGCTGCGCATCGATGCGGCGCTGACCTCCACCCAGACGGGCGCCGGCGCGTTTTTGTTCTAATTGTTGAATAATGTCATGCATGAACGCTCTCTCCTTACTGATATCGGACGCCGCGGTTGAACTGGCGACGACGGGAGCTTAAAGGCTCGCCCAAAGCAGGGGGCGAGCCGGATGAAAATCGGGTCGTGTTCCGGAAATAGATAGCCAAGGTTTTCATATTGTTCGTTTTTTGGACGGATTCGCGGCAAGTGAAGCCGCTGGCCGCCACTATGAGCTTCGCCAATTATAATAAGGTTTTTGGCGATTCCGCGCTATGCGCCCGGGCCTAATTTTAACGGGCGTCCGCGAGCCGCCCGCGCCTCGGGGGTCGAGGACGGGGATCGTCGTCGCATCAAGGTCAGGAGTGAAAAAGGGCAAGCGCGCCGTGCAGCCAGATGAATCGATGGGAGCGTTTCGAGCCGCTGGCCGCTCGGGGAAAACGTGGCGGGGTCGGCGTTCAAACCGGGTTGTCGATATCGACGAACGTGAATCGCAGGCCAAATGCTTGCGCCAGATGCATGCCCAGGGCCCGCACCCCGTAACGCTCGGTGGCATGGTGGCCGGCGGCAAAGAAGTGCAGGCCGGTTTCGCGGGCGAAATGGACGGTCTGCTCCGACGCCTCACCGGTCAGGAAGGCATCCGCGCCCGCCTCGTGGGCGGTGGCGATGAAGGATTGCGCGCCACCGGTGCACCAGGCCAACTGGCGGATCGGCGCGTTGCTGCCCGCGATGTGCAGGGGTTGCCGGCCGAGCCGGGTGGCCAAGTGGGCGGCGAATTCCGCGCCGCCGACCGGCGCGGCCGGCTCGCCCAGCATCACCAGACCGGGCGCGCGGCCATCGCCGCCGATGGTGCCGGTGACGGTCAGATCCAACACCTGGGCAAGTTGAGCGTTGTTGCCGAGTTCCGGGTGGGCGTCCAATGGCAGATGATAGGCAAGCAGGCCGACCTCATGGCGAAGCAGGGTGGCGAGCCGTCGGTACTTCATGCCGGTCAGGCACGGATCTTCGCCCTTCCAGAAATAGCCGTGATGCACCAGCACGGCATCCGCCCCTTGTGCCACCGCCGCCTCCAGTAGCGCTTGGCAGGCGGTGACGCCGCCGACTAGCGCGCGGATCTCCGGCCGGCCTTCGACCTGCAAGCCATTCGGGCAGTAGTCGCTGAAGCGGTCGATGGCCAGCAGGCGGTTGGTGTAGGCGGCCAGTTCGCGCAGTTGCACGGATTCAGCCCTCCGCCAGGATTTCGGCGAGCACGGCGAGCAACGCGGCGTTCTGATCCGGGTGGCCGACCGTGATGCGCAAAAATTGCTCGATGCGCGGCTGGCGGAAATGCCGCACGATCACATGGCGTTCGCGCAAGGCGGCGGCCAACGCGGCGGCATCGCGCGCTGGATGGCGGGCGAACACGAAATTCGCCGCCGAGGGCAGCACCTCGAAACCGAGCCGCTCCAGCGCCGTCACCAGTTCGACGCGGCTGGCGATCACCGCCCGTCGGGTATGCTCGAAGTGTTCGCGATCCTCGAATGCGGCGACCGCTCCGACGATGGCCAGCCGGTCCAGCGGATAGGAGTTGAAGCTGTTCTTGACCCGCTCCAGGGCCTCGATCAACCCCGCGTGGCCGACCGCCAGCCCCACCCGCAGCCCGGCCAACGAGCGTGCTTTGGATAAGGTTTGCACCACCAACAGATTCGGGTAGCGATCCACTAGGGTGATGGCGGTGTCGCCGCCAAAGTCGATGTAGGCTTCGTCCACCACCACCACCGAATCGCGGTTGTGCTCCAGCAGCCACGCGATGTCGGCCAGCGGCAGCAGGCGACCGGTGGGCGCATTCGGATTGGCGAAGATGATGCCGCCGTTCGGCCGCGCGTAGTCGGCGACCCGCAGCGTGAAGTCCTCGGCCAGCGGCACGGTGACGAAATCGATGCCGTACAGCCCACAGTAGACGGGGTAGAAGCTATAGGTGATATCCGGGAACAACAGCGGCGCCGGATGGTGAAGCAAGGCCTGGAAGGCAAGGGCCAGCACTTCGTCCGAACCGTTGCCGGTGAACACCTGTGTCGGCGAGACGGCGTAGTGGTCGGCGATGGCCTGTTTCAATCGTTCGGCGTTCGGGTCCGGGTACAGGCGCAGAGTGTCGGACAATTCGGCGCGGATCGCATCCAGTACCCTGGGTGACGGGCCGTAGGGGTTTTCGTTGGTGTTGAGCTTGACCAGGTGGCTCAGTTTCGGCTGCTCGCCCGGTACATAGGGCGTGAGCCGGTGCACCACGGGACTCCAGTACGCATTGGGCGGGCGGGCGGACGCGGGGTTGGCGGTCTCGACGGTCATGGCAGGTTGGCTTCGATGGGTGGGGTGAGAGACAAGGTGGCTGGTCAGCGTCCGATCCGCGCGCGGCGCACTCAAGCGCGATCCAGGTTCGTCCACGCCGGGAGCCGCGCCAGCACCGGATCGTGATCGCTGGCCGGTTCCGGTTTGCCGGGGCCGGCGTCGCTGTTGACGTGGCGGATATGCGCCGCCGCTCCGAGTCGCAGCGCGGGGCTGACCAGAATATGATCCAGCGCCTGCGGCCGACCGCCGTGCCGACGGGTGTAGCCTTGTCCGCGCGGCAGATCATCCAGCAGGTTATGGAACAGATCGCCCTTGAGGATTTTCAGGGTCTTGGAACCCGGCACGTCGTTCAAGTCGCCGAGCATCACGATCGCCGCCCGCGGGTCGCAAGCCAGCAGATCGGCGGCGAAGTAATGGACGATTTCGGCCTGGGCGTGTCGCTGCTTCTTGGCGTAATCCTCCTCGCGGCGGGTGAGCGAGCGCATGGATTTGAAATGGCAGACGATCACGAACAGCCGTTGTCCGCATAGCTCGAACTCCGCCGCCAGCGTCTTGCGGCTGGGCACCCAGTGATGGTGGTCATCGCCGGCAAAAGCCGGATGCAGGGGGGCGATGCGACCGGGGTTGAGCGTCAGGCTGGGGCGGCCGCCGCTGAGGCGGATACCGGTGCTGTCCTCCGGGCCGGCGTGGCCCCGGTCGGGAAAACCGACCCGCAGCGGGTCAAAGAGCAGCCCGACCCGAATATTGGCGCCGGCCATGCCGCCGTCCCGGTGGACCCGCGGCGGGACTTCCCGAAACTCGTAGCGAGGACCGCCGGCATCGACGACGGCGGCGCTCAGCGCCTGATAGGCCAAGTCGGCCGGAACCCGTCCATCCGGCAGCGGTGGGGTTTCCGCCATGATCTCCTGCACCGCCAGAATATCCGGTCCGCCCAGATCGCGGGCGGCGATCGCGCCCAGTTTCGCCAGCCGAGCCGGCGGCGCGTCGGCGCCCAGATTGCACAGGTTGAACGTGGCGATGGATAGCATGACGAGTCCCTGATTATTTTGTGTTTGTTTCCGGAAAGATTAGCGCGAAGAAGCCGCGGCGGCAGGGGTCACGGTGGCCGGATTGTACTCTCTAGATCCCTCAGCCGTTGATCTGGAAACGCAACCGTGCCCGCACCAGCGCCCCGCCGAGCGGGCCACGGCTGATATCGAGTTGACCGTAATAGACTTCCTCGACCAGAACCCGTACCACCGCCAGGCCGATGCCGTGTCCCGCCACGCTTGGATCGGCGCGTCGGCCGCGGTCGAGCAACAGCGGCGCTTGGTCGGGTGGAATGCCGGGTCCATCATCCTCGACTTCCACCACCAGTTCGGCGTGCTCGCCGCGATCGGCGGGGTAAGCGCGCACCACCACCCGCTGTCGGCACCATTTACAGGCGTTGTCGGCCAGGTTGCCGAGGATTTCCATCAAGTCACCTTCGTCGCCATAGAATACCGTGGTCCTTCCGACTTCGCTGCTCAGTCGCGGCGCTCGGTCGGCGTAGACCTTGGCCAGCGAGCCCAGGATCTTGCGGGCGACCGGCGCGACCGGCAACGGTGTGCTCAAGGCGATGCGCCCGGAGGCGGCGGCCCGTTGCAACTGGTAGTCCACCGTGCGGTTCATCCGCTCCAACTGCTCTTGCAGGGTCCGTCGCAGCTCGGCGTGGCTCGTCCCATTGTCCAGGGCGCCGCGCATCACCGCCAGCGGCGTCTTCAGGCTATGGGCCAAATCGCCCAAGGCATTGCGGTGGCGCTCCAGATGGGCATGGCCCTGGCGCAGCAGGGCATTCAGATTGACGGTCAGCGGTTGCAGTTCCTCGGGATAGTCGCCACTGAGTTCGGCGCGCCGGCCGGCTTCGATTTCGGTCACTTCGGTGGCGACCCGCCGCAATGGTTTCAGGCTCCACCGCAGGATCAGGCCCTGAGCCGCCAGCAGCACGCCGGTCGCCGCCAGCAGCCAGCCCCACAGACTGCGGCGGAAGCTCCAGAGCTGGTCGAGGAAGTTCCACTGGGTTTCGGCCACCCGGAAGGTATAGAGCTGGTACTGGTTGGCGGCGATTTCCCAACTGACGGTGAAGGCCAGCACGAACAGTGGGGTCTTGGTCTCGTCGGAAGAAATCAATGGCGCGAACTGGGTGTCGCCGGGCGTGCGCACCGCTGGAAAAAAGGGCAGCGCCATGCCCAGCAGCGACGGCGAGCGCCAGACCAGGTTGCCTTGGCTGTCCATGGCGTCGGCGTACAGGCCGGAATCCGGGGTGGAAAAGCGTGCCTCCGGCAAGACTTGGGGCAGAGCCAGGCGGTTGAAGGCGTCCAGATTGGTCGCGCCCAGCAGCATGTAGACCTGGGCTTGCAGGCGTTCGCGCACAGCGGCTAGGGCGCTGTCACGAAACGCCCGGTCCAGGGTCAAGCCGGTCAGGCCGAGGAAGGCGGCCNNNACGCTGGCGGCGATGCGCAGGCGGCCGCTGAGGGACTTCATCTCAGCCGGAAGACCGATCCAGGGCGAATCGGTAGCCGCGACCTCGCAACGTCTCGATCGGGTTGAGCGTCCGATCCGGGTCGAGCTTGCGGCGCAGCCGGCCGACCAGTACTTCCAGCACGTTACTGTCGCGGTCCTCGTCTTCCTGATAGAGATGCTCGGTCAGGGTAGTCTTGGAAATGACCATGCCGGCATGCAGCATCAGGTACTCCAGCAGTTTGTATTCGTAGGCGGTGACCTCCACGGGTTGGCCGGCGAGGGTCACCAGTTGCGCGCCGGTGTCCAAGGCAATGGAGCCGCAGCTTAACAGCGACTGAGTCCAGCCGCCGGTGCGGCGGATCAGTGCCCGCAACCGCGCCAATAGCTCTTCCATGTGAAACGGCTTGACCAGATAATCGTCGGCGCCGGCCTCCAAACCTTCGACCTTGTCCTGCCAGCGGCCGCGAGCGGTGAGGATCAGGATGGGGAAGCACCGCCCGGAGGCCCGCCAGCGGCTGATCACTTCGATTCCCGACAGATCCGGTAGGCCAAGATCCACCACCGCCGCGTCCAGCGGGTATTCCTGGCCGAGGTACAAACCGGTGCGGCCGTCGGCGGCGGTGTCCACGGCGTAGCCCTGCTCGCGCAACTGGGCGGTCACGCGTTCCAGCAACGGCGCTTCATCTTCGATGATCAGAATACGCATGGGGTGATCCGTTCGGTCGAGGGAGAGAATTCAGTCGCGCATCGTGCCGCTGGCGGCGTCGTAATGCAGGCTGCGCACGCGGCCGTCCGGTTGCAGGATGCGAACCCGGTAACCTGGCCGGCCATCGCGTTCGGAGCCCTGTACGCCCAACACCCGCCCGCCGGTGGCCTGACGCGCGGCGTTGGCGGCGCGGTCGGGATCGGCGAACTGGCGGGACGGCGGACCGCGCTCCCCCCCCCGTTGTCGGTACCCGGATTGCGCCTGCGCACCGGTGACGACCAGCACGCCGGTTAACACGAGGAGCGGCAGGCATCGCGGTTGCTGGAGATGGTCGGACATGAATGGGGAACTTCCCTATAATAAGTTTTAAATTAGCTTACAGCTTAATCGGTTAATAATGAATCGGGACTGAATTCCGAACTGTTTTTTGGGGGGCGGCGATGGAAAATCGCTCAGGTGTTCAGTAGGGATTCAGCCGTCGCCCCTTAGGCTGGATCGCATGATGAAAATGGCGGGGTTTGAAAACCGCGGATCGATGACAACCCATCGGGAGCAGGTTCGATGAAGATGAAATGGCAAACAGGGCTGATGGCAATATGGGTGCTACTGGTTCCGACACTGGCTGGGGCGCAGCGGTTCGATAGTGGCAAGGTGGAGGTGGAGGTGGTCAACGATCGTGGCCGGCCCTATCCACAGTATCCGCTCGACGGGCGGAGGTCGAAAGTGTTCAAGGCGTATGTGGAGGCGGTGCGCGATCAGAGATACTCGGTCCAGATCCGTAACCGTAGCAACCAGCGCATCGGCGTGGTGATTGCGGTGGATGGCCGCAACATCATTTCCGGCGACCGTTCCAATTTGCGCCCGGACGAACGGATGTACGTGCTCGGGCCGTACCAGCAAGAGACCTATGAGGGCTGGCGGACCGGCAAGAACCGGGTCAACCGTTTTTATTTCACCGACGCCGGCGATTCCTACTCTGGGGCCTGGGGCGATTATTCGGCGATGGGCGTGATCGCGGTGGCGGCGTTTCGAGAGCGCGCGCCTGACAAGCCGCAGCCGTGGGCTCAGGAGGATCGGAGTTACAGCGAGCAGCGCGGGTTGCGGGAGAAGTCCGCGCCTCTCGGCGCCGCGCCTGGAGCGCGGGCGGAGCCGGGCACTGGTTACGGCGAGAGCGAATGGTCGCCGTCGCGGCGGGTGGAGTTCGAGCCGTTGCCGCGGCCGTTCGCCCGGTATTTCCTGAAGTACACCTGGCGCGATACGCTATGCCGCCAGGGCGTGATCGATTGCGATGGTGGACGCCGTCCGCCGCGCAACCGCTTCTGGAAGGACGACGATGACTACGCGCCGCCACCGCCGCGCCATGACCGTGGCGAGGAGTGGCGATAGGAATTCCGCGGCGGCGTTCCACCGCCAATCGGTTCCGCGCCCTCCTTGGTGACAAGGGGGGCGTTTTTTTGTCGGTGGATTGAAGCCGTGGCCAGGATGGCGACACTTGGAAACTTCATGCGATGATCGAAGCGGTTGGTTGACCGAAGAGTTTGGCGAATGGCATTGCACTCGAACTGGCCTGACTACTGGCGTCGCCTGCGCGCTGCCTTGTTGCATCCCCGCGTCGATGATGAGGCGTTGGACGCGGCCTTGCGCGAGGCGCGGGCGCGGCAGCCGTTGCCGGTGTTGTGGCTGATCGGCAAGACCCAGGCCGGCAAGACCTCGATCGTCCGCGCCCTGACCGGTAGCGAAAGCGCCGAAATCGGCAACGGCTTCCAGCCCTGCACTCGCACCGCCCGATTTTACGATTTTCCCGCCGAAGCGCCGGTGGTGCGCTTTCTCGATACCCGTGGCCTGGGCGAAGTCGCCTACGATCCGGCCGAGGACATTCGCTACTGCGAGTCGCAAGCTCATCTGCTGCTCGGGGTGATGAAAGCGGCCGATATCCGTCAGGACGCGGTGTTCGAGGTCCTGCGGCAGGTTCACAAGCGGCATCCCGAATGGCCGGTGCTCATTGCCCAGACCGGCTTGCATGAAGCCTATCCGCCCGATGGCGAACACCTTCTACCCTATCCCTATGACCGGCAACCGTGGCCACCGCAAGCGCCCCACGATCTGAGCCGTGCCCTGCGCGCCCAGCGCGAGCGATTGGGCAAACTGCCCGGCGCGGCGCCAGCCCATTGGGTAGCCATCGATCTGACCCTGCCCGAGGATGGTTACCAACCGGCGAACTACGGCCTGGAGGCGTTGTGGAGCGCTATCGAAACGGTGTCGACCCTGGGTCTGCAAGCGATGCTGCGGGGTGATGCCGGTGTCCGCGATCTCTACGAACGCGCCGCCCATCCTCATATCGTCGGTCATGCGTTGGCGGCGGCCGGTATCGGCGCGCTGCCGCTGGTGGATCTGGTCGGGGTGCCGGCGGTGCAGGCCAAACTGCTGCATGGTCTGGGCCGGCTATACGGGCAGGAGTGGGACGGACGGGCGGTGTCCGAATTTCTCGGTCTGCTCGGCGCCGGCATCGGGGTCGGTTACCTGGCGCGCACGGCCGGCCGGGAACTGATCAAGTTCGTGCCTTGGTGGGGACAGACGGTCGGCGCGATGTGGAGCGCGACCACCAGCGGCGCGACCACCTACGCGCTCGGCAAGGCGGCCGGTTATTACTTCGCCCACCGTGGGCGAGGCGGTCCGCTGGATGCGGAAGCGTTGCGTCGGGTCTATGCCGAGGCGCTGGTGGCGAGTTCGAGCTTGTTGAAGCCGCCACCGGGGAAAGACCAGTCATGAAAGCGCTGCTCGACCGGTTCGACCGCTTACGTCTGTTCGCCTTGCTGTTGTGGGCGCTGCCGTTCGCGGCGCTGTTGCCGCTTGGGGCCTTCTGGCTCTGGCAGGTGGGGTGGTTGTCCTGGTGGCTGGCGGCGATGATCGCGTGCAGCGCGGCCGGCTACGGGTTGCAATACGGGCTGTTGCGTCGGGATCGCCGCCTGCTGGCCGATACGGTGACCGCTCCCGATCCGCATTGGTCACCCAAGGCGGAAGACGCTTGGACCACGGTTGAACAACTGGCGGAAGCGGTAAAGCCGGAAGACTGGCCGCTGAACGACGGCGGCCGGTTGTGGACGCTGGGCCGGAATACGCTGGATGCCGTGGCCCGCTACCACCATCCGGAACAGGAGCGGCCGCTGCTGGAGCTGACCGTGCCGCATACCCTGCTGATCATCGAGCGGGCCAGCCGCGATCTGCGCGCCACCGTCACCGATCACATTCCGCTGAGCCATCGGCTGACCATCGGTGATCTGCTCCGCGCTTGGCGTTGGAAGGATGCCGCTAGGCGGTTGGTGACGATCTATCGGGCCGGCCGATTGGTGGTCAATCCGATGGACGCCTTGTTGAGCGAAGCGTGGGGTCATCTGCGCGGCCAGGCGTATGGCCAGGCGTGGGCGGAAACCCAGCGCTGGTTGTTGCGGGAATATGTGCGCAAGGTCGGCTATTACGCGATTGAGTTGTACAGCGGGCGCTTGAGTTTGGCCGATGACGAACCGGATGCCAAACCCACGCCTGCTTCGTCCGCCGACATGACGCGGGCCGCCACGGCAACCGCTGGTGCCGGCGAGCCGCTGCGCATCGTGGTGCTGGGTCGCGCCAATGTGGGCAAGTCCAGCTTGATTAACGCCTTGTTCGGCCGACTGGCCGCCGCCACCGATGGGTTGCCGGACACCACGATGGGATTGACGCCCTATCGGCTGGAGCGGGAAGGGATGACCGCCGCGTTGATCTTCGATACGCCCGGTTGCGATACCGGCTTGCTGAGCGAAAAGGCGTTGCGGGAAGCGGCCATGGCCGCCGACCTGATACTTTGGGTCTGTGCCGCCCATCATCCCGACCGGCAACTGGATCGGCTGCGTCTGGATGCGCTGCGCGACGGGTTCGCCGAACGCCCGGATCGTCGGCCGTCGCCCGTGCTGATCGTGGTCAGCCACATCGATCGGTTGCGCCCGCCGCGTGAGTGGCAACCACCTTACGATCTGTTGAATCCCCAGGGCGGCAAGGCGATGCACATCCGCGCGGCGGTGGAGGCGGTGGCGGGGGATTTGGCGGTTTCGGTGGCGACCGTCATTCCCGTCTGTCTGGCTGAAAATCGGATCTACAACGTGGATGATGCATTGTGGGCGGCGCTGCTCGACCAGCAAGATGAAGCGATCAAGGCGCGGTTTCTGCGCTGTCTGAACCAGCGGATACGGGAAGAAAACTGGGCGCTGCTGCGTCGGCAGTTGGCGAACGCCGGGCGGTGGTTGCTGCAGTTGCCGGGACAAGCGGCGAATCGAGGGCACGATGCGTAGTGGGTGGTTGCGACTGTGGCGGCATGGGTCGATCGTCTGGGGACTCTCCTGGAAGGAGCGCGGTTTGTTGTTGCAGGCGTGGTGGATGCTACATGGCGTTGCCTTGGCGTTGCGTTGGGCGAGCTTTCGGCGGGTATACGGTTTTCTGGGGCGCCGAATCGGGACAACCCCTCCGACCGTTGGCGACGAAATACAGCTTGCGGATCAAGCTTATGCTTTGACCCGTTTGGTACAAGGCGCGGCGGCATGGAGCTTGCATCATCCCACTTGCTTGCATCGCTCGCTGACGCTGTGGTGGCTGCTGGGGCGGCAGGGCATCGCCAGCGAGTTGCGGATCGGGGTGCGCAAGGAGCAGGGGCGGTTCGAGGCCCATGCTTGGGTGGAGTACCAAGGCATGGCGTTGAATGATGGATTGGATGTGGGTTCGCGCTTTGCGGCTTTCCAGAGTTTCGATCGCTTGCATGGAAATCTGTAATTCAATTGATTTACGTGCTGACCACCCAGATTTCTTCTCATGAACAGCAGTATTGCCCATCGAACGCGATGGGGTGATGCACGGCTTGGCCGGCTGGTTCAATTGCGAATTGGCCGGAGGAGTGTGGATGAGCAATTCGCCGCTGGCGAGGCGGCGAATCAACCGCTCACAAGCTTTTTTGCCTATTGACGAGGCAGTTACGGTGCGAGTAGGCGATTCGCTTAAAGTTAGGATCATGGTCCGACCAGATGATAACCTGATCGCTTGGACCGTGGAGTTTCCCGCCACTGGCCGGCGCTTCAGCCACTCCACTTGGCAAGGAATGCTTCTGGCGCCGGAGGATCTGATGCGATCCCGCCCGGAGCGTGTGCCACGGTTAAGCCGGGAAGGCGAAGCACGGATCGCGATACTGGGTTATTGCGACGGCCAACGCACCACACGGGAGATCGAACAGGCAGTGTTGCGCGACCATCCGAACCTATTCTCGTCCCCGGAAGAAATCTCCCGCTTCGTGGCGCAAGTGCTGGGCCGGGATACCGAGTAGTGATCGAATTCCGCATAGTGCCCGCTCGTCGCCAGGCGCAGTTGGCAAATGTGCCATTCCACACCTGGACGTTTCCAGACGGTACGCCTTGGACCGAGTTCCATCGCATCGACGGCGGTTATCTACTGCGCTTTCCAGATCTGGCGGATTTTCAGGTCTCGGGGGACGCGCTCCACGTTACCGGCTTCCCCGCGCCCGAAGTTTCGGACGCCACGGTACAGCATCTCTATCTCAACCAGGTCTTGCCGTTGGTCCTGAGCAAACAGGGCAAGCTGGTGTTTCACGCCAGTGCCGTGGAGGTGGCGGGCGGCGCGGTGGCCTTCGCCGCCGAATCGGGTCGGGGTAAGTCCACGCTGGCTGCCAGCTTCGCGGTCAGCGGATTCCGGTTTTTGACCGATGACGGCCTTGTGGTGGAACCGACGGCCGACGGCCACCGGATTTTGCCCAGCCATCCGTCCATCCGTTTGTGGGAAGATAGCGAGGCGGTGCTCATCGCGCCCGGCGTCAGGACCGCGCCCGCTCTGCCGTTTACCCCCAAGTCACGCTTTCTGGCCGGGGACGGAATCCGCTTTTGCGATCAGCCCCGACCCTTGCGCCGCGTGTATTTTCTGGGCGACGGCGAAGTCGCGACGCTGGAGTTTCAGCGTCTGAGCGCGGCCGAAGCCCTGGTGGAGTGGGTAAAGCATTCCTTCCTGCTCGATGTGGAAGAAAAGCCTAGGCTTGCCTCCCATTTCGACCAAGTGGCCAAACTGGCGAACCAGCCGATTCATTACCGCCTGGATTACCCGAGACGGTTCGAGGATTTGGCCTGCGTCCGGGCAGCGATTGTGGAGCACGCGCGGTCCGGGGGATAGATGCGAAGGGCTTAATTAGGAGACGGCATGACGAATCCAGCTATCCAAACCACTTTTGATGCCGAAGCTTATCTTGCCTGGGAAGAGCGGCAAGAGGAAAAGCATGAGTATATTGCCGGTGAAACGTTCGCCATGGTGGGCGCGCGACGCGAGCATGTAGTGGTGTCTGGTAACCTGTACGCCGCTTTCAAGCAACGATTGCGTGGCGGACCCTGTCAGGCGTATGTCGCGGATTTGAAATTGCGGGTGGAAGCGGTGGATGCCTTTTTCTACTCGGATGTGGTGGTGTCGTGCGATCCGCGCGATCACGCGGCGGATCAATTCATTGTCCATCCGACCTTGATCGTGGAAGTATTGTCGGAATCCACCGCCGCCTTCGACCGGGGCAACAAGTTCGCGGCTTATCGCACGCTGCCGTCCTTACGGGAATACGTGCTGGTGGATATCGAGGCGCGCCGCGTGGAAACGTTTCGGCGCACCCCGGAAAACGACTGGTTGTTTCACGAGTTGCTAGCCGGTTGCGGGGAATGCTTTTTTCCGGCGCTGAACGTCTCGATTCCGTTCGAGGAGATCTTCGAGAACGTCGTTCCCCAAGCCGGCGAGAATGACGCTGCCGCAACCGAATGATGAATGGTAACCACGGTGGGAAACCGCTTGATGTTGACCCGCGACGCGCGTTTGCAAATTCCCGAACAGGTGATCACTCGCCAAGTGGGCGACGAGACCATTCTCCTCAACCTCGAAACCGGGACCTACTTCGGCCTCGATCCGGTGGGCAGCCGCTTCCTCGAACTACTCGGAGCGGAAGGCACGCTGGTGGCGGTCCTTGCCAAGATGTTGGAGGAGTTCGACGTGACCGAAGCACAACTGGAGGCGGATCTCCTGCGGCTCACGGACGAGATGCTCGCCAACGGTTTGCTCGTAACGGCATAGCGGTCGGGAATTGATGAGCGGTTTTCCCGCATGACCGATGAGAGGATTGGGTTGGAAATAACCACTCGCGCAACCCTGCTGGACTGCCTACACCGGGATGGAAGTCGGCTCGATCCGGCGGCTTTATCGGGTTTGACCGACGAGGGATGGACAGCCCTGATCGAGATGGCGACCCGGCACGGCGTGGCGCCTCTGCTGTATCGGCGGTTGAAGGCTCCCCCCCTAGCCAGGTGTGTGCCGGATGACGCACGGGAACGACTGCGCGGTTTGTATCTCAATACCGCAGCTTGCAATGTGCGCCTTTACGAGGAACTGCGACTGCTGTTGTTGGCGTTGCGCGCGGCCGGAATTCCGGTGATCGTATTGAAGGGCGCGTATTTGGCCGAGCAGGTTTATCGCAATATCGCGCTGCGACCGATGTGCGATATTGACCTGCTGGTCCCCGCGAGCCGGGCTCGGGAGGCGTGGGGGGTGATGAAGGAACTGGGAGGGGGCTACCGGCTGATTTATCCCGCGACCGAGACCCTGATTCCATCGTTCGGCAAGGACTTCGTTTGCCAGAAGCCGAGCGGTTTCGCGCCGGTGGAAGTGCATTGGACGATCAGGATTACCGGGCTTTCCGACGAAAAGGACTGCATGGATGACGAGGAACTGTGGCAAAACGCCCGGGCGGTCCACATCGCCGAGATCGACACCGCAACGCTATCGGTGGAAGATTTTCTGCTGCATCTCTGCCTGCACGCTTCCTACCAGCACGAATTCGATTGCAGGTTGCGGGTGCTGTGCGATATCGCGGTTTTCATCGAACGGTTCGAGCCGGAGATCAACTGGTCGGTATTATGTGCGCGGGCTTCGCATTATCGTTGGCGCAAGGGAGTTTATCTGATCCTCTATCTGGCTAGTTTCCGAACTGGCGCTGCCGTACCGGCGGAAGTCTTGACTGCGTTGGAGCCAACCGATCTGTCGGCCGAGATGATCGAGCAGGCTGAACGACGGCTGTTCGATGCGGGTACCGAAACCATGGGGATGGCCTCGAACATGGTCGGCTTTTTCAAGTCGGGGCGGCTTGGCGATCGAGCGCGGGTGCTGTGGCGGCGATTGTTCATCAGCCGGGAAGAAATGGCCTATATATATCCGATCCCTCCAGGATCATGGGTACTGTATGGATATTATCTGGTGCGAGTGAGGGACTTGATACGGCACCACGGGGCGGCGGCATGGGATCTGCTGCGCGGTGATCGGAAACTGGCCGAAACCGTGCGCCGACGCGCTGCGCTGCGGGAGTGGCTGTTTAAATCGGACGCCCAGTAACGGCGGCGAATGTAGTCTCGACGACTGATCGCATGTCGAATCGTATCGCCTATTTGACCGAACGGTTCCGCAAGGCACGGGCGCAGTTGCCCTACCTGCCTTGGACGCTGGGACTGATCTGGCGCGCGACCCGGGGCTGGACGCTGGCCTGGGTGGTGCTGGTGATCACGCAAGGGTTGCTGCCCGTCGCCGTGGTGCTGCTGACCCGCACTTTGGTCGACAGTCTGGCCGCCGCGGTGCAAGCGCCGGGAGATGGGTCGGCGCTACGGCAAAGCCTGGTGTGGGTGGCCTTGATGGCGGGATTGCTGCTACTAGTGGAGGGTTTGCGTGGCATCGCCGCTTGGGTGCGCACCGCCCAGGCCGAATGGTTGCGCGATGATCTCGACGACCGGATTCACGCTCAGGCCATCCACCTGGACCTGAGCTATTACGAAACCCCCGAATACCACGATCAATTGCACCGGGCGCGGGTGGATGCGCGCGACCGTCCGCGAGCGCTGCTGGAGAACATCGGCAACCTGACCCAGAACGGCCTGACTCTGTTGGCGATGGCCGGCATCTTGTGGGGATACGCGCCCTGGCTGCCACTGGTGTTGATCGGTGGCGCGCTGCCGGCGCTGTGGGTGACGGCCCGCGCCATCGTGCGCTTTCATCGCTGGCGGGTTCGCAATACCGGCAATGAGCGCCGCGCCAGCTATTACGACTGGATGCTGACCTGGGACCGGGCGGCGGCGGAATTGCGCCTGTTCGATCTTGGCAACTCGTTTCGGACCGCCTACCGCACCGTGCGAGCCAGGCTGCGTGGTGAGCGTCTGCAACTCGCCCGCCAGCAGATGCTGGCCGAACTGGGCGCGGATGCCGCCGCATTGCTGGCGATGGGCCTGACCATCGCCTGGATGGTCGGGCGGCTGATGCAAGGCTTGGCCAGTCTGGGCGATCTGGCGCTGTTTTATCAGGTCTTCAGCCAGGGACAACGACTATTGCGCACCGCGCTGGGCAGTGTCGGCGAAATGTACAGCAACCTCCTGTTCCTGGAGAATCTGTACGAATTTCTGGCCCTGCGTCCCCGAGTCACGGAACCGAGGCATCCCGTGTCCCCGCCGGCGAATGCGCCGGGAACGATCCGGTTGGAAAACGTGGGTTTCCGCTATCCCGGCAGTCAGCGCTTGGCGTTGGACGGCTTCGATCTGACTCTTCCCGTCGGCCGGATCGTGGCCATCGTCGGCGAGAACGGCGCGGGCAAGAGCACGCTACTCAAGTTGCTGTGCCGGTTTTACGACCCGGAGGCGGGCCGGGTCAGTTGGGGCGGGATCGACCTGCGTGAATTGGCGCTGGCCGAGTGGCGCCGGCGGATCACGGTGCTGTTCCAGGAGCCGGTCCATTATCACGACACCGTCGCCTACAATATCGCCTGCGGCGATCTGGCCGTTGCGTCGGATGAGACGGCCATCGCCGCCGCTGCCCACGCCGCCGGCGCCGAAGGGTCGATCCAGCGCTTGCCACAAAGTTATGCGACGGTGTTGGGCAAATGGTTCGGCGGCGCGGAACTGAGCGTGGGCGAATGGCAGCGGCTGGCGCTGGCGCGAGCTTTTCTACGACGGTCCACGCTGCTGATTCTGGACGAGCCGAC
>JAGRHI010000014.1:0-45866 GCA_020445045.1 Candidatus Competibacteraceae bacterium | reverse complement strand
TTCCTGGGCGGAAGCCGACTGGCTGACGCGGTTTCGCGATCTGGCCGCCGGCCGCACCGCCCTGGTGATCACCCACCGTTTCACCACCGCCCTGCACGCCGACGTCATTCATGTGATGGGGCAGGGCCGCATCCTCGAATCCGGCAGTCACGCCGAGCTGCTGGCGCGAGGCGGGCGCTACGCTCAGTCGTGGGCGCAACAACTGCGGGAAGTGGGGAACGGCGGCCAGTGATGGAGGTCGTGCAAAAGCGCCTCTGAAAAGGCGAGGATGCAGGGCGTCTTATCGGGTTCGAGTCGATTGAGCAGGAGCCAAAGCGTCATGCCATTTCATTCGCGAATTGGAGAAGCTCGGGATGTTCGCCGCTCAGCGCCCGGCGCCACAGCTCGAAGGCGGCGCAATACCAGACGAGCATTTTTTCCCTCTCGCTCGGTTCGGATGCATTCAGGGCATGCATGAGCCAGCCATGATCCACGTAGGCGGGCCAAGCGACATCGGGCGCCGTCAATAGCTGTTCGAGCGCGGCGTGCTCGCGCCGAAAGCCCGCATCGAAAAATTCGTACAGCAGGCCCCCGCGCGGGCGCCAGCGGATGGCTTCCGGTAATAACCCCTCCATGGCCTGGCGGGCGAGCCACTTGGTATGGCCGTTTCGGTAGCACTGATCGACCGGGACCGACAGCATGAAGTCGATCAGATCGGGGTCGTGGTACGGCTCGCGCCGCTCGATGCCGCAGCGGTTGGCGAAAAAGGCTTCTTCGCTGACGCCATCGGCGGCCCACTGATCGAGGGCGGCGAGATAGTGGTCGGGCCGCGCATGATCGGCCGCTTCCGGCGGCCAGGGGTTGTCGGTCTCGCGCCAGAGTTGTCGTGCGTTGGCGCTGAGCCAAACTGGTGCCGAAACGGACCGGGTCTTGCGCCAGCCCAGCAGGTGCTTGCCGAGGCGGCGCGTGGCGGGATCGCGCCAGAGTCCCAGGACGCCGCCCGCCTGGACGATACGCGCGATCTCGCGCACCACTGACCCAAGACGTCGATTGCGCCACCCGTCCAGCAGGCAGCAGCTTGAGTGCGGATATAAGTTATCACCCAGGTTGCCGTTCAGTATCACCCGACATCCATCTGCGGCGGCGGTGCGGTAGACCGCGAGCTTGAGGCGGCGAAAAGGATTGGCAAGGGGCGAATTGGGGTTCACGGGCCAGGTCGCCAGATCGTGCATCGGCCACTTGGCCGAACCGGGCAGCAGTTGCAAGTCACAACCGACATGACGGGCGCAGACTGTGATTTCGGCGCTTTCATCCGCGCTCGGATAATCCGGCAATGACCAGGAATAGGCCGTGAATGCCCGTCCCTCGCCACTCAACCGGCGTTGGGCGAGGGTGGCCAACGGTCCAGAATCCATCCCTCCGCTCAGCATGATCCCAGTGCGGTCGCCGCTATCGCGCAGGCATCGGGCCACGGCTTGGTCCAGCAACACTCGAAAATGCTCGGCGTAGTCTTGGTCGTTACGATAGAACAGGGTCCGCTGGCCAAAGACCAGCGGTTCCCGGTGCAACCGAATGTCCTCGGGCGTGCAGATCAGGCGTTCGCCAGGCAACAGCTTGCGAATGTCGCGGAAGGGCGTGCGGTTGTCGGCGGGCCGCGCCAGGGCGAAGTGCCCGGCCAGCCAATGCTCGTCGGGCTGGCTGGAAACCGCCGGATGCGCCAGCAAGGCCGCCGGTTCGTCGGCGACCAGCAGGAGTTGCGGCGACGAGAAATAGTACAGTCCGCGCCGGCCCAGAGGCTCTCGATAGAGGACGATGCGCGGCCGTTGAGAAGCGCTCAGGTCGGCTAGTACCAAGGCGATGGGACCTTGCAGGCGAGCCAGCCCGCTTTCGCCCCACCGCCGCCAGGTTGCCGAGGCTAATGCGGGGTCAGTCAGCGTTTGCGCGGCGTCGGGGGAAAGTCCCAGCGCGGCATGGAGGTGGTTCCGCTGATCAAGATAGCCATTCAGGATCAGGGTGAAGCCATCCTGTTCATACCAGGCAGGAGAGAGTGACAGATTCCCTGTTGCTTTCCAAAAGCTACTCCCATCACGCTGTAGGATCAGCACAAAAGCGGATACGCGATAGATTAAGAGGCCAATTGATCTTAGGGTTTTTTGGAACCCTGGTCACCGCTGTCTGTTGCACCAGCGCTACCCCCCATCGTCATCGTCCGAACATCACCATAACAAGTCAAACGCGGTGTCCAATAAGGGCGCTTTGACTGGGGCGGACATTGGCGGAGGGGAATCTCAAGATTGGTTTTCTTGGTTGTGCTCATAGCTCATTCACCCTATGACGGTAGTAGTTACGATTTGTCGGGTTAAGGGGGAGGGTGGGCGTTTTTGCCCACCCTCTTAACTCCCGCTACCGAACCTCGGCGGCCGGATCGCCGAGCAGGGCGAAGCCCCTCAGCTTGCTGGCCGCGGCGGGATTTTGATTGAGGTAGGTCCGCTGCGCGGCTTGCAACGCCTCGCCCAACGTAGTGCTTTGGCCCAGTTGCTGGAAGAACGCGTCACCCAACCCGCTGAGTATATTGATATCGGTCAGTGCCGTGGCGCCCAATACCGCCGCCGCTCCGTGGGATTGGAACAGGAAGGCATTGGCCATGGTGTCCTGTTTGGGATTGACAAAGTAGGTGTTCCAGCAGCCCCACTGCGTGACCAGTAGTGGCGTGGCGTTGCTCAGTTGGCGTGCCTCAGTGGCCGAGAGCAGGATGCCGCTGGCATTCAGGCCCCACATGGCGTAGCTGGAATGGCCCATGTAGCTGATCAGCGCGTCGCCCTGATTCAGCTCGGTTTTCAGCGTGGTCTTGGCATCGGTCAGCCCCAGATCATCGACGGCGACAAGCTGATCGGTCCAGGTGGTCGCGGGCAGTTGCGCGGCGTAGCTCTCGCTGATGATGGTGTACTGGTGACTCCCGCCATCCGAGGGACCGGCGCCGAGCACCGCGTGGGTCGGTGGAACGTAGTTCACCAGCTTGGTCACCAGTTGGCTCAGTTCGGCCACGGTGCGAACCGGCAGCCGCCCCAGCGCCGCCTGCGGCTTGCCGTCGTTGTTGTAGTCGACATACCGGCCATCGGCGGGAGCGTAGGTGACGGGCGCGACGGTTTGCGCGTAGTGGGTGGGAATGAAGCTCTGGCTGGCTAGTCCCAGGTAGTTGTGGTAGTCGTTCGAATCGCCGCCGACCAGCAGGGCAAAGCGAGGCTTGGCCTGTTTGAGATAACGGCTGATGGCGTCGGCCGAAACCTCGAAGTCCGAATAGGCGGCGTAAATCGTGTCGACATCGACCACCGCCGTGCGATGGCCTCGGCCTTGTTGGAGCGCGACCAGATCGGTCATGGCGGCGCTGTCGACGAACAGTGGGTGGCTGATGATGAGGTAGTCCACCGCCTTGGCGGTCGGCGCGGCGGCGGGTGTGGGGGGGTCGGCCTGGATGGTCGGGCGACGGATGGCGCGACTGTCGGCGGCCACCCAGAGACCTTGGCCGTTCACGATCAGTTGCTCCGCGCCAACTCGGCGCTGGCCGTCCCGCCAGGCGACCGATTCGCCCTGGAAGCCCGTGATCAGCGTCTTGGCGTCGGACGGCAGTTCGCCCCGCCAAGCGCCCTCATGGGCCTGGGTATGGCGTGGATACTGAACGCTGAAGTTATCCAGCGCCTGGATGTCATAAAGGTAACCGGTGTCGCCCGGCGCTTCCAGGGTGAGCGTGTTACCCGTGGATTGCAGCCCTAGCCCCGGCAGAACGAGGGTGCGGCTCGCATCCACGCTGCCGTCGAACCAGTCTTCGTCGACCTGCTGGCCGTTGACCTTGACGATCAGGTGATGGTCGGGCGCATCGCCCGGCCAGTCGGTGACCCCCCAGTGCCGCAAGGTCAGGCGAGCTTCGCCGCCGGCATAGCCGGGCAGATCGAAGGCGCGTTCCAGACGGACCGGCTTGGCGCGGGCGAACAGCCACTGGTCGTACCAGGGATCGTTGCCCGGCGCGGCGAAACTGTAGGCGCGCTGTTGTTCGACCTTGATGTCGTCGGTGAACACGCCGGCCACCGCGTTTTTCAGATCGAGCGCCTTGCTGTTGGCGTCCCGGACCTGGCCGCGATCCTCCAGCAGTCGATAGGCATTGCGGGCGCTGTACAGGGTCGGGGTGACTTCGCCCAGAAATTCGACGGCGTCACCGCTGTCGAACCGGCCGTTGCCGTTGTCGTCGATGACATGACGCGGATACTTTTTGCCCGCGTCGGTCAGCGCCAAGTCGGCGATGGCGACGCCGTCGAAGCGAGCGCCCGCTGCTTGCAGCTCGTCGAAGCTCACCCGCTGCACGCCCGGTTCCGTCACCCACAGCAGGGCATTGGGTCCTTCGGCCGCGCGGGTGGCGCGTGACAGTGCTTTTTGGGTTTGCCGCGCGGTTTGCGTGTTTTCCACGTGGATGGCGGCCCAGTCCAAGGACTTGGCGGCGGCCACGGCGTCGAAACCGTGTTGCCGGCCCACCGCGAACGGGCCGTGGCGCTCGGTCTGGCCCTGGGTGTCCCAGCCCTCGATCAGCAGTTCGTCGGCCATCACGCCAGGGAAGGTGGCGGTATAGCGTTGCGGTTCCAGGGAATCGATCACCTGGGAGGGGACCAGGGTGGCGGTCAGCGGTAGCCAATCCGGTTCGCCCGCCTTGCGGCCGTAAAGGTGGAAGCCGGCGTTGCGGGTCTCGGTGGCCGTGGTCCATTGCACCCACAGACCGGCCTCCTCCTGGCGGGAATCGACGCTGGCGAGGGTAATCGGGACCGTGGCGTTGACGGTGACCGTCGCCGTGGCCGTGTCGCAGGTCGGTGGGGTGGTGGCTGGTAGCGCGCAGATCTCGTACACATAGTCGTAGCTGCCCTGCGTGGTGTTCGGGGCGACCGTGAGGGTGCCGTCGGCGTTCATCGTGATGCTGCCCGGGGCCGGGTTTGGCGACGATGATGTCAACCCCAGCGTCGTCGTCCCGTCCTGCGCCGTCCCGCTGATGTTGAGCGTGGCGTTGGCGCCGAGCGTGACGGCATTACCGTTGACGGTGTCGTTGGCCACCACGCTGGCGGTCGTGGCGCCCGCGCTCACGTCCGGCGATACCGCGAACCCGTCGTTCACGGCGACAATGGAGCCGGTATTGGTATAAGTACAGACCACGTTGGTGTCGGTCGCACCGATGGTGAGGGTCTGCGGCAGCGTGCTACCGGCCAGCGGCGTGGCGTTGCCGGTACAGCTTACGGTGGTGGCGTAATTACTCTGGCTGCCGGTGGTGAAGGTTTCGGCCGGCAGCGTGATATTGCCGGTATTCACGTTGACGGTCGTGCCGGTGGTGGTGTTATTACCGGTGGAGGTGGAAGTGACGGTGGCATTTGCCGAGCCACCCGTGGTGGTGACGGTGATGGCATCGCCGATGCGACCGTTCACCCAGGTTTTGCGCAGGGTCAGACGTCTCGTTTCATTGGTGAATTTGCAACCGACCTCGTCGGCCCCCACCAGGCCGGTGAGCACGACCTGACGACTCGCCAAGGTCACGGTACCCACCGGGGCCCCGGTGGTCATATTAGTGCAGGCGAGGGCGGTCAGCACATAGCCTGCTGGTGGCGTGGATTCCGTCAAGGTCACGTTCGTTGTGGTTACTCCTCCCGTCAACTTGACCGAGGTATTGAAGGCGCCTACTCCAGCAGAGGTGGTGATGTTAATACTTGGATCCGCCACGGTGCCGGCCGTTGCGGAGACGGCAAAGTTGAAGGTGTTGTCGCCGCCGATAGCCTCCTTGACGATGACAATCGTGGGATTCCTAAGGTTCGTGAACGTGCAGGTCAAGTTTGCCCCCGGCACCAGGTTCACGGTGGCTGTGCCAGACGGTTGGCCAGTAGTGGTGGTATTGGTAATACTGGTGCTCACCGTGCTGCCGGTCGGCGCTCCGCTGGCGTTGCTACAAGTGATATTCACCAAGTCGAAGCCCGAGGTCGCGGGTTCGTATTCAGTGATGGTGATCGCTTGCCCTGGAGATACGTTGGTGAAGACCTGTGACTGGGTCGGCGTCGACGGCGGGTTGGGATTCAGGTTGAAACTCGCCGTTAGGCCACCACTCACGGTAAAGGGGATAGCCGCGCCACCGTTTACGGCCAGCTTGGTGATGGTGAGCGTGGCCAGCGCGTTGACGGTGATCACATCGGTGGCGGTGTTGCAGTTTGCCGGGCTGTTCCTGTCGCAAAGCTGGTAAGTGACATTGTAGACGCCGGCGGGGACGGTAGCGGTCGTTGTGACCGCGCCGGTCGTGGTATTCAAGGTAATGTCCGTCGGCCATGTACCGGATTCAGCCACGGTCGCATTGCCGCCCGCGCCCAGGGTCGCGGGCAGGCCGTTGATAGTGTCGTTCGCCGCGACATTGGCGATCGGTGTGCTGGCCGTGCCCATCGTCGCCGTGCCCGATTCGGCCACGGCGATAATCGAGGGCGTTGTCTGCGCGTGGGCGGCCACCGGGCCAAACAGTCCAACGAACAAGAACGCGGCCATCGCAACGCCCGCGCCAAGGATCCGCCCGCCACGGCCCACCACAGCGCTAGCTCTCGACCTCGAACCCAAGACGCATGCTTTTGTCGCTTGGGGAAACAGTTCGAAAATCAGCTTCATGAGTGATCTCCTGTATAGTTCTCGTGCTGTGATGTCGTCGGTTACGCCGCGCGTCGATCTTGCCGTCATGGCGTTAATTCACGGCCGGGTTTGCCACCGTGGCTCAGCCTGAACGGACCGGTTGGGACCCTGCTTGGCGCGGGAAGGGTTCGGCATGGATAGGATGGCATCAGTGGATCGCTCATGGTTTCAATTTGACCTGGGATGGCGTCAAGAATCATCAATATTACCTGACAAATTTTGGCATCGATTGACAAAGATCAACTGGGTTGTGGACCGGGAGATCATCGCTCACGTGAGCAGATGGTACTGATCCATTACTAATGTTAAGTTAAGTGTATATTAAGCAAAATTCGAGCCAATATTGGCTTAATTTTTGATCTTTGCGTTTCGGGGTGTCCACGCCGACCGGGATCGAGACCGATTACTCCGCTGTTTCCTCGTCGATAGCCATTGCCCGTATTTCCCACGAGATAACTGAACTGTAAGCCGGGCAGCACTGGACTTGAACCACTGGATTTGCCCTTGTGTCTGGTTGTTGGGCGAGTTCTACCGGGACGATGAAAATACTGATGATGCCGGTTTGCCCGGCCTGTGGTTCCCGTGACACGGCCAGCCACGGTCACTACGAGACCGTTCACAACGGGACCCGAGGCCTCCGTGCCTGCACGACCGGTGGGGAGGACTTTTCGGAGACGACGGGCGCCTCGATGCAGGATATCAAGACGCCGATCAGCAAGGTCGCGGCCGCGTTGCGGTGGCGTGGAGAAGGACTGGGGCTGCGGGCGACGGCCCGGATTCTGGGCGCCCACAAGAAGACCATCCAGTTATCAGAAGGGCTTGAAACATGGAATGGAAAAGGGAATGGAAAAGGGAATGGAAGAAGGCGCGCATCGCAAGGCGTTAGCGGTGGCTCGGGAACTCCTGGCGATGAACTTTTCACCGGAACAGATCGCCGCCATCACCCAATTGCCCTTGACCGAAATACCAAGGGAGTAGAGTTCGTTGGTCTGGCCCGCGCCCAATTCCGACTCAGCTCACATGATCGCTCCACAGCCGCGCCGTTTTGCGTGTATCCCGGCAAACTCATCCAAAAGTCAATATCGAAATTCCCTCAAGTGATGTTTGGTAATCGGTCGCCAACAATCCCACAATGGGAGTAACCGGACGTTGATTGGAGACCTCCCGTGGAAAAAGTATGGTTGAAACATTATCCACCCAAGGTGCCGGCGGACATCAACCCCGCTGAATACCGCTCGCTGGTCGAAATATTCGATCGGAGTTGCTGTCAGTTCGGCCGACGCAATGCCTTCGTCAACATGGGGTGCGGCATGACCTATGCCGAACTGGAACAGATGAGTCGGGCATTCGCCGCTTGGCTGCAACAGGAACTGGGGCTGGAAAAGGGTGAACGAGTGGCGATCATGCTGCCCAACCTGCTGCAATATCCGGTGGCGCTGTTCGGCGCGCTGCGCGCCGGGCTGGTGGTGGTCAACGTCAATCCGCTGCATACCCCGCGCGAACTGGAGCATCAACTCAGGGACTCCGGAGCCAAGGCGATTCTGATTCTCGCCAACTTTGCCCACGTGCTGGCCGCGGTCATCGAGCGGACCGAGATCAGGACCGCCATCGTCACCGAGATCGGCGACCTGTTGTCGTTCTGGAAGGCCAAGGTGGTCAATCTGGCGGCCCGGCACATCAAAAAGAAGGTGCCCCATTACGCGTTGCCGAATATGATCGGATTCAGGGAAACGCTGGCTGGCGGTGCCCGCCTTGTCCTGCGGCCGGTCGCGGTGACCGGCGAGGATCTGGCTTTCCTGCAATACACCGGCGGTACCACCGGACTGGCCATGGGCGCGATGCTGACCCATCGCAACCTGTTGGCCAACATACGGCAGATCGTCGCCTGGGTGGGTTCGGTGATCCACGAGGGCGAGGAGATCGTCATCACCGCGTTGCCGCTGCACCACATCTTCTGCCTGACGGTGAACTGTCTGTGCTTTCTCTATTTTGGCGGCTTGAACGTGTTGGTCACCAACCCCCGCGACCTTCCGCTGCTCGTGCGGGAAATCCGCCCGTGGAAGTTCACGGTGATGACCGGAGTCAATGCGTTGTTCAACGCGCTGGTCAACAATGACAAGTTCGCCACGTTGGATTTCTCCTCGCTGCGGCTGACGGTCGGCGGCGGCGCGCCGATGTGGCGGACCGTGGCCGATCGCTGGCGGACCCTGACCGGGGTACCGATCCTGGAGGGCTACGGTCTGACCGAGGCCGCGCCGGCGATCTGCGTCAACCCGGTCGATATCGAGGATTTCACCGGTAGCATCGGCTTGCCGTTGCCGTCCACCGAGGTGCAACTACGCGATGAGGCAGGCAGGGAAGTGCCGCCGGGCGAGCGCGGAGAACTGTGTGCTCGCGGCCCGCAGGTGATGCGCGGCTATTGGCATCGGCCCGAGGAAACCGCCCGCATCCTCCGCGACGGCTGGTTGCTGACCGGTGACATCGCCACCATGGACAAACAGGGTTTTTTTTACATGTTGGATCACAAGCAGGACCGGATTTTGGTGTCTGGCTTCGAGGTATTCCCCAGTGAAATCGAGCAGGTGGTGGTGGCTTGTCCGGGGGTGCTGGAGGCAGCCTGCATCGGTGTGCCCGACGAGAAGAGCGGCGCGGCGGTCAAGGTGTTCGTCGTACCCAAGCCGGAGATGGCATTGACCGTCGAGGCCATTCTGGCGCACTGTCGACAGCATCTCCCCGCCCACAAGCGGCCACGCCAGGTCGAGTTCCGCGATGGCCTGCCCAAATCCAACATCGGCACGATCCTGCGGCGCGAGCTGCGCTGAGGCGCTTTGAGGGCTCGGCATCCCACCGGCCAAGGCATTGATTCCCGACCGCCGGATGGGAATGCCGCGATAATGGCTCAAACCGGATCGGACGGTCCGGCTTGCTGGAACAGTTCGTCCAGATACGCGTGAATTTCCTGTTCCAGCTTGTATTTCAACGTTGCCAGGAGAAAGCCCAGGCGCACGTTGATTCGCAACTTGCCCGGCTCCAGTTCGATCTGGCCACCGACGCCGGAGCGTTCGAAGTACAGGGTGTCGTCCTGCCAATGGTGGTTGAGGTCGTAACGCTCGGCCAATTGGATGGCGAGGCTTTCCGCGGCTTGGCGCGCCTCGTCGAGGGTGAGCGGGTGGTCGCGATGAATGACGATATGAGACATGGGCGTATGTTCCGTTGACCAAATCGTCATTTTCCCACCAACCGGCGCCGATGACGATGTGACTCGGCTCGTCGCGGTCATGGGCGCCGATGCGTGGATGCAATGTAGTGGAGCTTTGTGCCGGCATGGAGGGCTGATCGCCGATAGACATACGGATTATTGCGCTTAAGGTTATGGGGGCAGCCATGGTTGGCGAGACACGCGGGCGTCAAATCGATATGGCAATCCTGGGAGGCGCGCATGGGCCGAATCGAGGGTGCCAGATGCTGGCGAACCGGTTGACCCTGAACGTGGCGAGTTGGCTGCCGGGCTGGATCAAGCGGCGGCTGCCGGGTTGCGCGGGACGATCAATCCCGGCGTGATTCCGTTTGGTCCAGTTTCGAATCAATGGATTAACCGGCGATACGAAAAAGCGCTATGGAGATGGATGCTGGAGCTTTAGAATGCGGGCAGAGGTAGTGTGAGGAGGGGAGGGTATGTATACCACCTATTTCGGTTTCGAAAACAAGCCCTTCAAACCGAAAGATAGCAAAGATTATTACCGCAACGATAATTTCGACAGCGCTTGCGCCGACATCCTGAGCGGTATTCGGGAACGGCGCGGGTTCATGCTGCTGACCGGTGAGGCCGGATTTGGCAAGACGTTGGTGTTGCGCCGTTGCATGGCGGAAGCCGCCGATATTTTTTTCATTCTGCTGAACAACGCCAACCTCGATTTTCCCGACATCCTCAACTACTTATGCATCAGCCTGCAATTGCCGGCCGAAGGTCTGAACATCGAGCAACAAAGTCGTTTATTGCTGGATACCGTGGCCGCGCATGCGCGCCGTAACCAACCGGTTGCCCTGCTGATCGACGACGCACAGCATCTACGTATCGGCGCGTTGAGCCGCTTGCTGGATTTCGTGGAAACGGCGGTGGAACCCGATCAGCGCCTACAGATCGTGTTGGCGGGCCTACCGGAGATCGAGGGCAAGCTGCGCCAACCCGAGCTGCGGCGGTTGCACGAGCAGGTTCGGGTTCGCTGTCACCTCGAACGGCTGAGTGGCATGGAAACCGGACTGTTTATCAACCATCAGTTCGAAACCGCCGGCTATGCGGGCGAGGAACTGTTCTCTCCCGCCGTGATCGAGCGCATCGACCACTACAGCCAAGGGGTCCCGCGCGCTATCGCCATGCTGTGCGACGCCATGTTCCTGTTCGCCAGCCTGGAATCGGAGCATGAGATCACGCCGGATCTGGTGGATGAAGCCGCCCGCAACTGTTTTCTCGGCGAGCGGGCTCAGTCGGGGTCTGGAACGGTTGGCCCGCTCTGGCAGGATGACGTTGGCGAAAAGTTGCCGGCGTCCGCTGAAGATGACGGGTTCGACCTGCGTTTGGATCTGGATTTGGATCTGGATCTGCCGCTGGATTCCTCCTTGGATTTCGATCCCGATCCCGATCGAACCCTGGCAGCCGAACGGCGGACGATCGCGGCCGAGGAAGAATTGAAACTGGCGCCGGTCCCGCCACGCGAATCCACGCCGGTGCCGCCAGTCGCCGAAGGTCCGGCGGAGATCGATCCGGCGCCCTTGATAGAGTGGGCCGGCGCCGCTCCGCCCGCCGAGCAGGCGCCGCCCGCAATCGAGCCGGCGACATCCGTCTTGCGAGAGTTTGCCCAATTGCTGGGTGAACTCGCCGCCAAACAGGAATGCCGGGAACCACGGGATCGGGAGGCGGTGGATTATTTTCGGAACCGGTATCTGCGCTGGTCGCGTGGTGGCTCGGTGCAGGCGGACGAATACCAGCGACGCATCGCCCGGCTGGCGGAAACCCAGCAGCCGGTGCTGGTGAGTTTGGCGGTCGTCGTAAGTCCGGCCTCGGAACGGGAAAACATGCTTTGCGCGTTGCTGGTCAATCCCAGTTGGTGGTTGTATCGGGAAATCCGCCTGCGGTTGCGCAGCCCCGATCTGGTATTTGCCGATGAAGGGCGGGTTCCGCCGCTGCGGCTACTGGACGGCCGGGAAGCACAGCCGGTGTACATCGGTTATCGGTGTCCCCACGCTGGCCCGTTGCAAACCACCTTGTGGCTGGAGCTCGACCTCTGTGACCATCGGGGAGAATGGCGCGCCTACGACAACCGCGTCGAGATCCGACTGGATTTTACCCAGCCGATCGAGGGCAAGCAGGAACCCGCGCCGGGCGCCACGCCGCGATCCGATCGCTTCTGGGCCGACCCGCTGCTGGACAAGACCATTTCCAGTGGGTGGCTGCTGGACGATCCGGTCGCCGCGCGCGAGGCCGCCGAGGCCGATACCCTGGCCTGCACCTTGCCGCTCGAACTGGAAGCCGATCCCGAACGTAGCTACAGCCTGCGGGCCGCCAGTCCCGCCAGCGGTCAGGCGCTCAGTCGCGGTACGCCGCTGACGCGGGCGCTGCTGCTGCCGGAAAATTCGGCCCAGGCGGTGGCGCGCATCGAACTGGTGTCGCGTCCGCTGATGATCTTTGGTCGCCACAGCGCCACCGCCGGCACCGGGTTCGGCGATTTCACCCTGGGCTTCGTGCCCAAGTACAACCGGATTTCCCGGCTACATAGCGTGGTCTGCGCGTTGGGCGACCAACTGGCGCTGATGCCGGCCAGCGACGAGGGGCATACCTACACCGGCCGAAACGGCCAGCGGCTGGAGCGCGGTAGCTGGCACCTGCTGGAAGTCGACGACGTGCTGGATGTGTGCGATCTGTATCGGTTGAAGCTGTTTTTGGCCTGGGATCGTAAAGGCGAACAAGCGCCGCTGGATTGGGACAGCCAGGAACCGCGCGATAAGTTCGGCCACTATCTGCTTGAACTGGTCGATGTGCTGCACCAGCGCGACCGGCAGGCCAACGCCGATGCGCTGCGGGACAAGCTCAAGGCTCGCTATCTCAAGCTGCTGCACATGCAGGAACGGGTGGCCCGGTTGAATGGAGTCGGCAACCCCGGTGCCCTGCTGTATGCCCGATTCGAACGCGAGGACGCGGCTCGCCGGCAGATCGTCCACTACTACGTTCCCAAGTGGCTGCCGCTGGGCAATTCTCCGCAGGCCGGCCTGCGCATCAACGCGCCGGGCGTGGTGCCTCGGCACGCCGAACTGTTGTTCCGGGATGGTATGTACTGGATTCAGAATCTGGCCGAGCCGGGTTCGGTTCGGGTGGGTTGTCACGCTCTGGCCACCAACGAGGTGCTGGCCTTGGAGGCAGGCGATGTGCTGAGGATCGGCACGGCGCGCTTTAGCTTCGAGGCGTACTGATTTCGGACTGGCGGGCGATGATGGGTTGCGGCAGCGTCACCTCCGCCATCAGGCCGCCCAACGCCACTGAGCGGTCTAGCCGCAGCGCGCCGCCGTACTGCCGGACGATGTCGCCGGCGATGGCCAGCCCCAAGCCATGTCCGGCGCGGGATTCGTCGATACGCGCCCCCCGCTGTCGCAGCAGCTCCATTTGTTTCGGTGGGCAGCCCACCCCGTCGTCCTCGACCCGCAGGCACAGTTCCCGTTCGGTCACGCTGGCGGTCAACCGTACCGTGGTCGCCGCCCACTGCCAGGCGTTGTCGAGTAGGTTGCCCAGCAGTTCCAGTAGGTCGTCCCGGTCGCAAGGGAAGGTGCTGGCGGGCGGGATTCGCAGCTCGACTCGCAAGCATCGATCGCGATGGATGCGACGCAAGGTCTCGATCAGATCGGCGACCTCCCGTTCCAGCAGTACCCGCTGGCCGGGCGCGCCGCCGCCGGCGATTCTTGCCCGCTTGAGTTCGCGTTCGGTCAGGGCTCGGATCTGCTGGATCTGCTGGCGCAGCGTCCGCCAGCCGGCGCTATCCTCGCGCGCAAGCGGCTGTTCGGCGAGTTGGGCCAGCACGGTGAGCGGGGTTTTCACGGCGTGCGCCAGGTTGCCGAGGGCGTGACGAGCCCGCTGCTGGCGCTGGTCCAGCAGGACCAACAAGCGGTTCAGCTCCGCCACCAATGGCCGCACTTCGGCTGGGGCGTCGGCCGGTAGTTGCGCGATCTCGCCACGGGCCAGTCGCGGCAGATTTTGGCGGATCTGCTCCAGTGGCGCCAGGCCGCGTCGCACCATTTGTCGCTGAAACAACAGCAGCGCGACGAACAGCAGCAGCGCGACCAGGATAAATTCAAGCAGTATCCGATAGATGCCTTGGCGTACCGATGTGAAATCCTCGGTCACGGCCATGGCGACGGGGTGGTCCTGGACTCGGAAGACACGCCCGATCAGCAGCAATTGCTGACCTTGCGGACCGGCGACGAAATGACGAGTGACGTGGTCGGTCACGAGCGGCGGCAAGGACAACTCGGTGTCCCACAGGGAGCGGGAAGAGAGTACACCGCCAGGAGTTTCGATCCGGTAATAATGCCCTGAGTAAGGTTGGCGGAAAGGGGCGTTGACCCGATCGGCGGCCAGATGCGGGTGACCCGCGGCGTCGAACGTCAAGGCCGCCAATAGGGTTTCCAGATCATGTTCCAGTCGGCCGGCAACGAAATCCTCGGCCAGTTGCCGCAGCGAATAGCCCCCGAGGGCCACCGCCAGCACCATCAACAGCGTCAGCGCCAGAATCAGCCCGGCCGAGAGCCGGGCCTGTAGCGAGGTCATGCGTCGTCGGTTCCGAAAACGTAGCCCTGACCGCGACGCGTGGCGATCAGGTCGCGGCCGAATTTGCGGCGCAGTCGGTTGATGTAGACTTCCAGCACGTTGCTGTCGCGCTCGGCGTCGAAATCGTAGACATGCTCGACCAGCCGGCTTTTCGATAGCACCCGGCCGGGGTGTAGCATGAGGTAGCGCAGCAGGCGGAATTCGGTGCCGGTCAATTCGACGGTGGCATCGGTGGCGGTCACCCGGACGGTTTGGGCCTCTTCGTCCAGTTCCAGTCCGGCGGCTTGCAGCGGGCCGGGCGGCCGGGCGATACCGCGTCGCAGTAGCGCATGCAAGCGGGCGATCAGTTCGGCGGTATGAAACGGTTTGCTCAGGTAATCGTCGGCGCCAGCCTTGAAGCCATCCACTTTTTCGTGCCAGGCGTCGCGGGCGGTCAGGACCAGCACCGGCATCGGATTGCCGGCCGCGCGCCAGTCGCGCAGCACCTCCAGCCCGGAGCGGCCGGGTAGCCCGATGTCCAGCACCACCATGTCGTAGGGTTCGGACCCGCCCATGAAACCGGCGTCCACGCCGTTGTCCGTCACGTCCACGGCGAAACCGGCCCGTTGCAGTTCGCCGCGCAGCCGGTCGCTCAGTAGCGCATCATCCTCGACCAGCAGCAAGCGCATCGTTCATCCTCACTCTTTATGGTCTTCATGCTCGGAATGCCACAGTGCGCCGGTTCGGGCATCGTACTCGAACTCCCTCACCACGCCGTCGTCGCCCAGGAATTTGAGAGTGTAGACATGGCGGCCATGCTCGGACTCCAGGCCCGCTTCCAGTAATTGGCCTCCGGGATACCGGGCGCGATGATTGGCGATGATGGTTTCCAGCGACAGGATTTGCCCGGCGCCGCGCAAGCGGCGGATTTCGTCATGGTCGCGCCCGGCCATGAGCGGACCCGCCACCAGCAGGTTTGCGGCCAGCAGCATGATGACGATGGGTCTGGTGGGACGGGGCATGGGCACGATTTCGCGGACGATATGAGGGTGGTCAGGCGCGCTTGCGTCCGGTCACCATGGCGCGGGCCAGATTTTCTCGGTGCAGCAGGCTTTCCCAGACGACCCCGATCAGATGTCCGGCGACCAAGGCGAGGGTGAAGTTGGCGAAAAACTCATGGATCTCCTTGATGAAATGAATGGTGTCCTCGTTGCTGCCCGCCAGCGGGCCGGCCAACGGACCCAGGCCCTGGTCGGCGCCGTACAGCAGCAAGCCGGCGGTAACGGTGGTGGTCAGGCTCAGCAGCAGGATCACGATCATGGCGCCGCCGGCCGGATTATGACCCAGATGGCGGGGCGCGCGCAGGGTCAGCACTTGTTTGAGGTAGGACAGCGTGGCGCGGGGTCCATGCACGAAGTCGGCGAACCGGGCGTACCGTGGTCCGATGAAACCCCAGAGCAGGCGAAACAGCAACAGTCCGACGATGGTGTAACCGGCCCAGACATGGACGGTTTGCAGCCATTCGCCGTCCAAGCGGTCCTGGAAATCCTCGAACCACTCGCTCTGAGTGAAATAGGTGGCGCAGAACGCGGCCACCAGGGTCCAATGAAACAAGCGGACCAGCGGGTCCCAAATGGCGATTTCGGTGGAACGAGGGTCAGTCATGGCCATAACCTCGCGGCGTGTGGTCGGCGCCTCCCTCGCGTGGTGGCGCGAGGGAGGCAGATGACGGGTTTTCGGTTTCGGGACATCAACCTGGGTCATTCGACCTCAGTTGCTCTCCTCGGCGACCAGATCCCCGGTCTTCATGTCGTAATACACCTCCCATTTCTTGCCGTCGTCGCCCTTGATTTTCACTTCCCAGGTCTCCTTGCCGTTCTTCCGGTCCTTGTAGGCTTTGGTCATTTTACCCGGATGCGCCTTCAGTGCCATGTCGACGGCCTGTTCCTTGGTAAGGCCGGTGGTCGCCGTGGCGGCTGGCGGGTTGACGCCAGGCGTGGCATCCTTGGTTTCGGCGGCAAGGGTGGCGGTGGCCAAGGTGGTGGCAAGCGCGAAAGCGACGGTGCCGAGCAGGGATGTGCGAGCGATCATGGAGCAATACCTCAGATTGGCGGATGGAGTTGGCGACGACCGTTCGAGTCGTCGATGTGGATCGACGCGTCCTTGCGAGCTGAAGCGCACTGTACGGTACGTGCCTGAAACCAACCTTAAAATTTTCTGGGCGCCGTGCTCGGGAATGGACGAAATCGTCATGGGCGGCATGAGGTCCGCTCGATCGCGATGCGCCAAGAGATGGGAATCGGATCGAAAGCCTGCGATCGATGTGGGCAACGCCGGTTCGATATTGGTTTTTTCGGCGCCGCCATAATAGACTTGCCCGCCGATCGAACCGATCTTTCAATCACCATCACCAGGAGTTCTACCCGTGGAGATGAAAAATATCGCGCAACTGCTCCAGTCGTTCCGGAGCGATCTGCCCGATGGCAGCAAGACCGCCGCCGCCATCGACCGCAACGCCAGCCTGGAGGAGATTTCCGAACTGGCCGAGGGCGAAGGGTTGCATAAGTTGGCCTCGGTGTTGTTCGAGGCCGAGCAGGAAGCGCTGCGGAGCGGCGCGGCCACGCTGGAAGATGCCGCGGTGGCCACCGATACCTTCGTTCGGGAGGCTCGCCAGGAATTGCCGGCGGGTAGCAAGACCGCCGCCGCCATCGACCGCGGCGCCTCGTGGGAGGAGATTTCCGAATTGGCCGAGGAAGAAGGGCTGCACCAGATCGCGTCGGTGTTGTTCGAAGCCGAGCAAGAGCGCTTGCGCGGTTCCTCCTGACGCTGTTTGAACCGCCGGTCGCGACCGGCGGTTGCCGTGCCGATCCATCCGTCCTCCGCGCTCCGATCTTTCCCCATCGCTTGCATATCCTGTTGGCGGCGCCGTCGAACCGGGTTTCGGCGCGTCGCTTCGCCATAATCGATATCCCGCTATTCAAGTGCCAGATATCGATTAAAATGCCTGCGGTCGTCCAACTGTCACATCTGTTACCGGCGTGGTGGTGTTTTCCGCTGGCTGGATGCTCCGGTCGCCATCGCGCAATATGTAACTTGCCGAGCGATGAGCGGTTCTCTGGATTTGGAAACTAGGTAGGGTATGAAACGTTTGGTGAAGGTGTTGATGCAAAACCCCGGCGCCGCGTCACTGGCGTTGTTCACTCGGGAAATCTGGGCCAACCCACGCGCCATGGGGGCGGCTTGTCCCAGCGCGCCGGCGCTGGCGAGTTGCATGGCCTCGCGGGTGCCGCTGGATCGGGACGGACTGGTGGTGGAACTGGGTGGAGGAACCGGCGCGGTCACCGCCGCGCTGCTCAAGCACGGCGTGCCACCGTGGAAGCTGGTGGTGATCGAGCGTTCGCCGACGCTGGTCAACCACCTGCGCCGGCGTTTTCCACAACTACGGATCATGCAGGGAGATGCCGCGCAACTGGCGCAACTGCTGGGCCACGACCGCTCGCGAGGGGTCGACGGCATCGTGTCCAGCCTGCCCTTGCGCTCGCTGCCTCCCGCCGTCACTCGCGCCATCGGTCACCAGTTCGAGACCCTACTCGATGCCGGCGGCCTGCTGGTGCAATACACCTACGATCTGCGCGGCACCCAGTCCGGGTTGCTACCCCATTTCCGGCGGCGGTCCAGCAAGATCATCTGGAGCAATCTGCCGCCGGCTCGGGTGGAGGTGTTCGAGCGGGAATGAAAGCTCAGCGCCGGGTGGCGCGCTCCCGTTCCGCCGCCTGCTCGGCCTGAATCGCGGTCAAGGCGATGGTGAACACGATGTCTTCCACCAGCGCGCCGCGCGACAGGTCGTTCACCGGTTTGCACAACCCTTGCAGCATCGGGCCGATGCTGATCACGTCGGCGCTACGCTGCACCGCCTTGTAAGTGGTGTTGCCGGCGTTGAGATCGGGAAAGATGAACACCGTGGCCCGGCCGGCGACCTGACTGTCGGGCGCCTTGCTTTGGGCCACCGCCTTGATGGCCGCCGCGTCGTACTGCAAGGGGCCGTCGATCAGCAGATCCGGTCGCCGTTCGCGGGCGATGCGGGTTGCTTCCTTGACCTTCTCCACGTTGCTGCCGGCGCCCGAGGTGCCGGTGCTGTAGCTCAGCATCGCCACCCGCGGCGTGATGCCGAAGGCTTGGGCCGATTCGGCGCTTTGAATGGCGATATCGGCCAGTTCGTCGGCGTTGGGGTCGATGTTGATGGCGCAGTCGCCGTAGACCAGCACCTGTTCCGGTAGGCACATGAAGAAGATCGACGACACCAGCTTGACGCCGGGCGCGGTCTTGATCAGTTGCAGGGCCGGGCGAATGGTGTTGGCGGTGGTGTGTACCGCGCCGGACACCAAACCATCCACTTCGCCCAGTTGTAGCATCATGGTGCCCAGCACGACCGGATCGTGCAGTTGTTCCTCGGCCAGTCCGGGGCTCAGTTCCTTGTCGCGGCGCAGTTCCACCATCGCATCGATGTAGCGCGAATCGATTTGGGTGGGATCGATGATTTCGATAGCCGGCGGGATGGTCATGCCGCGGCGAGCCGACAGCCGATGCATGCGACCGGCGTCGCCCATCAGCACGCAGCGGGCGATGTTGCGCTGGTGGCAGATGATGGCCGCCTCGATGGTGCGTGGTTCGTTGCCTTCGGGCAGGATGATGCGCTTATTGGCCCGGTGGGCGCGTTCCACCAGCATGTGGCGAAAGGCCGGTGGGCTGAGCCGCCGTTCCTCGATCGCGGTCAGTAGCGGTTCCTGCCATTCCAGGGTGATGTGCGAAGCGACTGTCTCCACCGCCCGCTGCATCCGGTCGTGATCGTCGAGCGGGATCTCCAGGTTGATGTAAGGCAGGTACAGCACCGATTGCATGGTGCTGTAGGGGATGGTCAGCACCGGCAGGCCGGTGGCGAGCGCCGGGTCGCACAGCTTCCATACTCGTGGGTCGGGCTTGATGCCGCCGGTGAGCAGCACGGCCGCGACGTGGGTGCCGCCGATCGCCGCCATGCAGGTGGCCAGCAGCAGATCGTCACGGTCACCGGGCATGATCGCCATCGCCCCGGCGCGCAGATCCTGGCAACTGTTGGCCAGGGTACGGGCGCCCAGCGCGACATGGGTGACGCGACGGTCCAACTGACCTGCGTTGAGGATTTGCGCGCCGATCATGTGCATGATGTCCCGCACTCGCGGCGCGATCAGATCGCGTTGCCAGGGGATGCAGCCCAGCAACTTGAAGGTCTCCGGCCAGCGCCGGGCGCATTCGGCTTGCAGCTCGGCTGCGTGGCCTTGGTCGAGGATATCCTCGGCGCGGCTGAAATCGAAGCGGATATGACCGGTGGGGTCCACCGGCGCGTCCAGCAGGTTGACGATGCAGCCGATCATTCGCTCGTGGCGGATGCCGCCGTAGGCCTGGGCCACCATTTCCACCAGTTCGGTCACCTGGCGCGGGTTGTCGCGGCCAGGAGCGGCGACGATGATGATCCGGGCATCCAGGCTTTGCGCGATCTTGGCATTGAGATGGGTACCGTAGGACCGTTCCTCGGTATCCACCAAGCCTTCGACCACCACCACACTGGCTTTCCGTGCCGCGCGCTCGTAGCGGGCGATCACCTCTTCTAGCAGGATGTTTTCCCGATTATGACCGAGTAGGTTTTCCGCCTCGGCGACCGGCATCGGCTCGGGCGGATTCAGGCTGGTGACGGCGCGGGCCAGTCGAGTCGAGCGTTCCGGTCCGGTGTCGGTGGCGTGCGGTTGGCCGATGGGTTTGCAGAAACCGACTGGAATACCCTTGCGATCGAGCGCATGCACCAGACCCAGAGCGACGGTGGTCAGCCCGACCCGTTGTTCGGTGGGGACGATAAGTATTGCGATGGCCATGACCATTCCCTCAGGGGCGTAGCGATGTTGCGATGCGGCATAGCATATATCGGTTTGGCCGTGAGTGTCTGGCGTGGCTGCAAAGAAAGCAGGATCAGCGTGGGCGTGGTCGGACCCATGAGCCGCGAGGGGCAGGGATCAGTGGGTCTCCTGGTCCAGTTGGGCAGCCAGTTCGCGCAGTTCCGGGGCGATTTCGACCGGGTAGGGCGGTTCACCCTGGCCGGCGCGCAGGGTGGAAGGCAGGGCCGCCAGTTGCGCGCGTACCCGATCACGAATGGTGGCCAGCGGTTCCGGCGATGCCAACCGGCGGCCGTTTTCCATCACCTTGACCAGCAGGGGTACACCGGGTCGTGGAGCGGTTTCCAAGCCCAGGCAGTCGCTGGCCAGCTCGCCACTGGCCGTGAATTGCCGGTAGATCTGCTTGCGGCCGGGCCAGGTGGCCTTGCCCTCGGAACGTTTGCGCCGGGGCAGGCCGGCATATTCCTGGAGCTTGTAAACCAGGTCCAGCGTCGGGGCGTCGGTGGATGCGTCCAACCGGGTGCCGATGCCGAAGCCGTCGATCGGCGCCCCTACGGCCAGCAGCTCGCGCAGGCGGTATTCGTCCAGATCGCCACTAGCCAGGATCGTGACTTGGGTCAGGCCGCCGGCGTCGAGAATGCGCCGGACCCGGTGGGCGTGGTCGGCCAGATCGCCGCTGTCGAGGCGCACGCCCCTGATCTCGATGCCACGCTCACGCAGATGGGGAGCCAGCGCGACCAGCTTGTGGGCGGCGGTCTCGGTGTCGTAAGTATCGAGCAGCAGTACCACGTTGCCGGGTTGCGCGGCGGCGAAATGTTCGAAGGCGTCTTCCTCTCGGTCATGGGCCTGGATCAGCGAATGCGCCATGGTGCCGAACACGGGAATATCAAAATGCATGCCGGCCAGTACGGTGGCGCTGCCGGCAAAACCGGCCAGATAGGCCGCTCGGGCGGCGAACAGGGCCGCCTCGGCGCCATGGGCGCGGCGCATGCCGAAATCCACCAGCAGCTTGCCGGGCGCGGCCAACACGCAGCGGGCGGCCTTGGACGCGATCAAGGTCTGATAATGGATCAGGTTGATGAGCCGGCTTTCCACCAATTGCGCCTCGGGCAGTGGAGCGATGATTCGGAGGATCGGCTCGTTGGCGAAGAACACCGTGCCCTCCGGCAGCGCATGCACCGAGCCGGTGAAGCGAAAATCTTCCAGCGAAGCCACGAATTGCGGGCTGAAGCCACCGTGACCGGCCAGCCAGTCCAGTTCCTCGGTGGCGAACCGCAGGTTTTCCAGGTAATCCAATGCCTGCTCCAGACCGGCGGCGAGCAGGAATTCCCGCTCGGGGGGTAGCCGGCGGGCGAACAGTTCGAACACAGCCGTTTCTTGCATGTGTTCGGCATGGTAGGTCTGGAGCATGGTCAGTTGGTAGAGATCGGTCAGCAGTACGCTGTTTGCGAGGTTCATGAGCTTGCCTGTGGTCGAGGTTGCGGCCGATGCCGCTGTCCAGCCGAACGATCGCCGGCCTTGGAGTTGGCGAGGCCTACGATCCTGTTTCGTCTAGTAGCGCCAGGGTTCGAATCAGGTCGGAGAGCGAGTCCGCTTCCAGTTTCTCCATTACCCGCTTGCGGTGGATTTCCACCGTGGACAGGCTGATGCCGAGTTCGGCGGCGATCACCTTGTTGTACTGGCCGGCCGCCACTCGCTCCAGGACCTCCCGCTCGCGTGGCGATAGCCGCGCCAGCCGTGCCGCCGCCTCGTTGCGCTGGGCTTGGCGACGGAGTTCACGGGCATCGCGTTCCAGTGCTTCCCGGACTCGCGCCAGCAGCGTTTGTCCCTGAAACGGCTTTTCGATGAAATCGAAGGCACCGGCTTTCATCGCCCGGGTCGCCATGGGGACGTCGCCGTGACCAGTCATGAAGATGATCGGAAGGCGATGACCCTGATCCTGTAACTGCTTTTGCAGATCCAGGCCGCTCATGCCCGGCATGCGCACGTCCAGCAGCAGGCAGCCGGGTCGACGGAAGCCGTCGGATTTGAGAAAGTCCGCGGCGCTGGCGAAGGATTCCACGTTCAGTCCGGTCGCCCCCAGCAACAGGCCGACCGCGTCGCGGACCGCCTGGTCGTCGTCGATGAGAAAAACGGTGGGAGCGATGTCGTTCATGGGGGTATGGGCGGTCATCGGTAGTGAGTGTACACCGGCAGGCTGAAATGGAACGAGACCCCACGGTCGGGCTGATTGGGGGTGGCCCATAACTGCCCGCCCTGGGATTCGATCAGCGAGCGACTGACCGACAGTCCCAGTCCCATGCCCGCGGATTTGGTGGTGAAAAAGGGTTGGAACAATCGTTCGAGCACTTCCGGGCCGAAGCCTGGACCGCTGTCGCGAACGGTGGCGTGCACGGTGCCCGTATCGAGCGGCGTCGTCCGCAGCAGTAGCTCACGCGGCGCGTCGTCCGTGTCTTGCATGGCCTCGATGGCGTTGCGCACCAAGTAGAGCACCACCAGCTGGATTTGCATGTCGTCGGCCAGGATGGCCGGTAACGGTTCCGTCAGTTCCAGCCGTACCGTGATGTCGGCCTGGCGCAGTTCCAGTTGCGCGTAGTGAATCACCGCGCGGATCAGGGCATTGAGATCGATTTCGGTCTGAGCGGCCGGGTGTTTCTGCACCAGCCCGCGCAGGTGGCGGATGATGCCGCCGGCCCGCAACCCCTGATTGACCACTTCCTCCAGCGTACCGGTCAACTCACGGGGGTCGGCTGTGTCCTCTCGCAGCAAGGTCAGGCACGCCTGGGTGTAAGCCACGATGGCCGCCAGCGGTTGGTTGAGTTCGTGAGCCAGGTTGGAGGCCAGCTCGACCGCTAGGCTGAGCCGCGACATCTTGGCTAGCTCCACTTGCTGCCGCCGCAGTTGGTCCTCGGCCAACTTGCGGGCGGTGATGTCTTCGGCCAGGCCGGCGATGCGGTACACATGACCGGCCGCGTCGCGGATCGGAAAGCCGCGATCCCAGATCCAACGGATCGTGCCGTCCGGGCGCACGATGCGGTACTCTTCGTCGAGTCGGCCCGATTCCAGCTTGGCGGTGTGCGCCGCCTGAATGCGTGGGCGATCGTCGGGGTGGACGGCTTCCAGCCAGTCCAGCGGGCGTTCCTGAAAATTCCGCACGGCGCGCCCCCAGATCTCTTCGTAGGCCGGGCTGACGTACAGCAGCCGTTCTTCCACGATACCGTACACCCAAAATACCTCACGGATGTGCTCGGCGAGCTGGCGAAAACGTTCCTCGCTGTCGCGCAGGGCGATTTCGGTTTGCACGCGGGCGGCGATCAGCCGTTCCAAGGTCCGATTGGCGGTCACCAATTCGGCGGTGCGCGCCCGCACCCGGCTTTCCAGCTCGTCGCGGGCGCGCCACGATCGTTCGTCGGCTTGTTTTCGCGCGGTGATGTCGCGGGCGATGCCGACCACGCCGATGATGCGGTCGTCGGCGTCCCGATAGGGCCATTGAGTCGATTGCAGGATGCGCCGTTCGCCGCCGATGTCGAAGGTATCTTCACGGTTCAGCGGGTGACCGTTGGCGATGACCTGACGGTCCGCCGCCATCCGTTTCAGGGCCATGTCGGCGGGGAACAGCGCGCGGTCGTCCTGGCCCAGACATTCGGCCAGGGGTTTGCCGGCCAAGCGCGCGCCCGCCGAGTTGAACAGCAGGTAACGGCCTTCACGATCCTTGATGAAGGCCATGTCGACGATCATCTCGATGAATTCCGCCAGCCGTGTGTCCTGGACCAGATGGGCGCGGCGCGTCGTTTCGACCTGGACGCTCAGCAGGCGGTACAGCAGGCCGCCGCTGGCGGTGATCAGCAGGGCGTTCGCAAGCGGTCCCAGCATGGGCGATAATTCCGCGCCGGCCAGCCAGGCGCTCAGCAGCGGGTCGCCGCCCAGCACCCAAAGCAAGCCGCCGCCGATGTAGATGGCGGTCATGCGCGCGGGATCGGCGCTGAAGCGGCGCCAGCGTATGCGCCGCAAGTCCGACGGCGGCGCGGCCGGATCTTCCGAGGCTGGCAAGGCCTGGGGCCGGTAACGGAAGATGCCGCGGAGAGCGGCTTTGTCGAGATGCGCCATGATGCGGTTTTCCGGCGGGACTCCCACGAGTTAGAGGGTCAGTTCCACCCGTTCGGGACGATGGAGCCGGGTGGCGGTGGGCAAGGTAAAGTGGAAGGTGGCGCCGGCGCCTCGATTGGGCGTGGCCCACAGCCGGCCGCCGTGGGCTTCGACGATGGATTGACTAATCGACAGCCCCAGACCCAGACCGTCGGGCTTGGTGGTGAAAAAGGGGTGCGGTAACTGTCTGAGCAGGCTTGGGTCCAGACCGGAGCCGTTGTCCTGAACCGCGAGCTCGACGCCATCCGGGCCGAGGTGGGCGGAAAGGCGGATGGTGCGCGGGTCGTCGACCGAGCCCGTGGCGTCCACCGCGTTACGCACCAGATTGAGGATCACCTGCTGGACTTGCAGGGGGTCGGCCAGCACGGGCGGCAAGTCCGGGCCGATGTCCTGACGGAGATGGACATGATGGCGGCGGGTTTCCATGTCCAGGAAATCGGCGATATCGTCGAGCAGGGCGCTGACCCGCACCGTGAGGTATTGCGGTTTGCTCTGGCGGGCGAAATGGCGGACCTGCTGGATGATGGCGTGGGTCCGGGTGCTTTGCGCGGCGATTTTCTCCAGCGTTTCCCGCAGTTCGGCCGGTTCGACCGGACCGTTGCGCAAGCGGGTCAGGCCGGTCTCGGCGTACAGGGAAATGGCGGTGATCGGCTGGTTGATCTCGTGCGCCAGCCCGGAGGCCATTTCACCCAAGGTATTGAGGCGCGAGGCGTGGGCCAATAGGGTCTGTTGCCGCTGAGCGGTTGCCGCCATCTGCTCCTGTTCGAGGGCGCTGCCCACCCAGCGGGCCATGAGCTGAATCAACTCGCGGTCCACGGTGGTGAACGGCGCCGGCCGAGGCCGGAAGCTGGAGAAGTTGAGCGTGCCGTAGACGTGCTTGCCGACCCGGACCGATACGCCCAGATAGGCTTCCAGCTTGAGTTTCAGATAACAGGGATGCCGGCGCCAGTCGCTGGCCGAGGCGTGTTCGAAGCCCAGCGGTTCCCGGGCACGCAGGGTATCGCGGCAGTAGGTGTCGTCGAGAGCGAAGACATCTCCTTGGCTGATTTCACCGCCGGGCGTGATGGTCTGGACGATTTCGTAGCGCTCGGCTTCGACATGCGACAGGATACCGATCGCCAGCCCGAAGCGCTGGCAGCCCATTGCCAGCATGGCTTGAACCTGGTCGATGGGGTGGCGGCGTGGGGTGGAAATGACCTCGTACAGCTCGCGCATGGCCTCCACGCTGCCCCGCAGTGCTGCTTGCTGCTCGGCCAATTGCTGGTTGCTGGCCTCGGCCTGTTCCTTGGCGGCGGCGAACGACTGAGCCAATCCCGCGTTTTCCAGCGCCAGCCGTAGCGAACGGGCCAGCGTCTGGTGGTAGTGCTGGGCGGTGCCCAGCGCCAGCAGCAGGTACAAGATGCCGGCGGCGCCCATGGTGGCGCGCGGCGGATCGTCTTGCAGCAGCAGCCAGAGCACCGGCGGCAGGCTCAGCGGCAGGGCGTAGGCCACATAGGTGACCAGCACCGGCATCATGGTCAGCACGCCGCCCATCAGCATGCCGCTCAGCACCAGCGCGGTGAAGCTTTGGTACACCAGGGACGGAGTCAGGATCAACAGGACGACGCACCCGCCCCAGCAGGCGCCGCTGGCGGCACAGGCCCAGGTATAGCGTTTGGCCCAGTGGTCGGCGTCGGCGTTCGGTTCCCGACGGCGCTGGAAGGCGGCGATCAGCGCCAGCCGGATCAGGACGGTCGCTTCCAGCAAGGTCAACCAACACAGCAGTATCGCGTGTGGCACGATGTCCCAGTGGACGAGCGCCAGCAGGGGCGCGATCAGCAGGCTGGCGATCGTGCCGAGTGGGGCCTGGACGTACAGTAATCGGACTTGCTCGGCGAAGATGCGTCGGGCCAGCGGCTCGGCTGTGGGAGCGGCGTTCACGGCATGCGGCGCGACGCGGCGGCGGATCGCTCCGCGGCTTCGACCGGCGCTGTCCGGCGATCCTCCAGCAAGGGTCGTTCCGATTCCACCGTGTATTCCCCGTCGATGAAATCCGGGGCGGCCCGTTGCGCCTGACGCATCAACCGGCGGAGTCGCCACCACAGCCAGCCACCGGCCACCAACCCCGCCATCAGCAGGATGGCGAACAGGATCGAGGCGACGGTAAAACCGACCGCCACCACCAGCACCGAGGTCGCGGCCAGCCCCAGCCGGCTTAGCCAGGACGGTTTGGCAAGTGGCGGCGGTTTCATGGGCGAACCAGCCAGAACCACCAGACGATGAGGGCGATCAGCCCCAGTCCGGCTAGATTGACAAGGAGTGCGGTCATGTCGGTTTGCCTCGCGGCTGGAAACCGCGCAGCCGGTTGGCGTTGCTGACGACGGTAAACGACGACAACGCCATGGCCGCGCCAGCCAGCATCGGGTTGAGCAACAATCCGGTCGCGGGGTAGAGCGCGCCCGCCGCGAGCGGAATCCCCAGGGTATTGTAAAGGAAAGCGCCGAATAGATTCTGCTTGATATTACTCAGGGTGGCGCGTGAGAGTGCCACGGCATCGGCGATGCCATGCAGGGAGCCGCGTACCAGGGTGATACCGGCGCTTTCGATGGCGATATCGGTACCGGTGCCCATCGCCAGGCCCACGTCGGCTTGGGCCAGCGCCGGGGCGTCGTTGATGCCGTCGCCGACCATGCCGACCACCTCGCCGCGCGCCTGCAAGCCGGCGACGACATCGGCCTTCCCGGTCGGCGGCACCTCGGCGTGAATTTCCTCGATACCGGCCTGCGCGGCGATGGCGCGGGCGGTGGCGGCGTGATCGCCGGTCAGCAGCACCACGTGCAGCCCCAGTTCCCGCAGGCGGCGCACGGCGGCGGCGGAGTCCGGCTTGATGGGATCGGCCACCGCGACGATGCCGGCCGCTCGGCCGTCGGCGGCGACGAATACCGGCGTCTGTCCCTGGGTGGCCAATCGCTCGGCTTCGGCCTGGAGCAGGGTGGTATCGATGCCGTGGGTTTCCAGCAAGCGGTGGTTGCCGGCCAGCACCGCTCGACCATCCACCGTGCCGCTGGCGCCGTGGCCAGCGATGGCTTCGAACCGCTCCACGGCGGGGATACTCAGCCCACGGTCGCGGGCGGTACTCAGAATCGCTTGGGCCAGCGGATGTTCGGAGCCGGCTTCCAGACCAGCGGCCAAGGCGAAGATCTCGTCCTCCTGAAAATTGGGCAGGACGGTCACGTTGGTCACCGTCGGCCGACCGGCGGTGACGGTGCCGGTTTTGTCCAGTACCACGGCGGTGAGCCGGCCGACCCGCTGCAAGGCTTCGCCGTCGCGGATCAGGATGCCGTGCTCGGCGGCCTTGCCGACCCCGACCATGATCGAGATCGGCGTGGCCAGCCCCAGCGCGCAGGGGCAGGCGATGATCAGCACGGTCAGGCTGGTGACCAGGACATAGCCGATCCGCGGTTCGGGGCCGAAATTGAACCAGGCCAGCGCGGTGAGGACGGCCACGATCAGCACCGAGGGGACGAACACGGCGGCGACCCGGTCGGCGAGCCGGCCGATCGGTGGCTTGCTGTTTTGCGCCTGCCGCACGCTGGCGACGATGTGGGCTAGCACCGTGTCCTCGCCGACCCGGGCGGCGCGGAATACGAAGGTGCCGGTTTGATTCACCGTGCCGCCGGTCACGGCATCGCCGGCTTGCTTGATCACCGATAGCGGTTCGCCGGTCAACATCGATTCGTCCACGGTCGAGTGGCCGTGCACGATGTCGCCGTCCACCGGGATTTTTTCGCCCGGCCGCACCCGGATCGAATCGCCGATCCGCAGGGTTTCGATGGGGACATCCCGTTCTTGATCGCCCGCGACCAAGCGAGCGGTTTTCGGGCGCAGGCCGAGCAGGCGCTGGATGGCGGTCGAGGCTTTGCCGCGCGCGCGGCTTTCCAGGGCGGAGCCGAGGTTGATCAGGGCGATGATGGTGACCGCCGCCTCGAAGTAGGCGTGCTGGGCCAAACTGGGCACGCTGCTGGGGAACAGGGCCACCAGCATCGAATACGACCAGGCGGCGCCGGTGCCCAGGGCGATCAGGGTATCCATGTTGGCATTGTGGTGGCGAAATTGATGCCAGGCGCCGCCGAAGAAGTGGCCGCCGCTGTAGATCATCGCCGCTAGGGTCAGCAGGCCGGTCGCGATCCAGAACCATCGGCCGCCGGGACTGCTCAACGTCGGTAGCCAGCCGGCCAGTTCCGCCACTAGCAAGGGTGCGGCCAAGGCGCCGGCAACGACGGTATTGCGAACCAGACGGCGATAATGGGCTTGTTCGGCGGCGTCGTGCTCGGCCTCGGCGGCGTCGTCGCGCAGTTCGGCGGCATCGTAACCGGCCGCCCGCACCGCCTGGATCAGCGTCGCGGCTTCGGCGGCGCCGGCCACCTGGGCGGTGCGCTCGGCGAAATTGACGTTGGCCTCGGCGACGCCGGGCGCCCCGCGCAGGGCGGTTTCCACGGCGGCGACGCAGCCAGCGCAACTCATGCCGGTGATGGCCAGACGCAAGGATTGAACGGGCGATCCGGATGTCATTGCATGAATTCTCCCGATAGGTTCAGGGTGCGAAAAGCGTATTGCAGGCCGGCGATGGCGTGCTCCGATGGGATACGAATAACAGGTTCTAAAATCGCAATGTTATGACTCCAGGCAGCCTGTTCGCGTTCGGACCATCGGCGGCATGGTCAGCCGCTGTGTTGACCGACAACCGGTACGATAGCCGAATCAAGTTCAACGGTCAGTGGAACTGTCCTGACAATCGCGATCAGCAAGGCAAATGATCCACTAGAGCGCAACATCTTGCGCTATGTGGCCAATAAAGACCGTCGGGCCGTGGTGGCGAATTTGAAACGAATTTATCAGGCCATCACGGTCGCCGAGGCGTAGCGGGCGCTGGAGGCCCTGGCCGAGCGTTGGGATGGCAAATATCCCTTGATCAGCTCATTAATGGTTGCGGCATTGGGAACATGTGATCACCAGGTTCGATTGCCCGGAAGACATCCGCCGAATCATCCATGCCACCAACGCCATCGAGTCGCTCAACAGCGTGATTCGCAAGGCGATCAACAACCCACGGCACAGAGGATTCATTCCACCGATTGCTTGGGCCAGCGTGATGGCAAGGCAGGACATGTCAGATCGTGGCGGGTGGAATCCGATTGGCTCAGGGCGCATCCAGCGCGACATGATGATGGTGGAGTCCGCTAGCCTGTTCCATCGGGGACCGAAGCCAGGCCTCATGAAAAGTCCAGGTGCATGGCCGCAATTTTGCTCGTCTCGCCGTTACCGATGGAGAGGCTTGTGGCAAACAGGGGCGACCGTGTATGAACCTCGAAAACTGGGCATTCAGGTACAAAAACGTTTAGCCTTTATCGTGAACATGCCCAGTGAACAGGGACGGAAGTTAAATGTCGACGTTTATAATTTCTTCCTGGTTTGATATAACCACAAGCGATTTGAAAAACAATGGCTTGGGATTTCTTGCTCGGGTATTGATCGCTTTCCTCGGGCTGTCGTTCCACCTGTCGCCCGTTTTCGCGCAGCAGTCACCCAAGCCACGCTTTTCCGGCGTCGAGATCACCGTCGGTGTACAAGACGTTTCGGCCATCGGCGCGCCAGCCAAAGCCCATGCTCAAACCTGGGAGCAACGCACGGGTGGCAAGGTACGAGTGATTGGCACGCCGTTTGGCAAACTATTCGACGAGTTCATGGCGTCCCTGACCGCCAAACAGCCCGTTTACGACGTGCTGTTGTACCCATCCGCCTGGGCTGGTGATTTCTTTACTTACCTCGCCGAAGTGCCAACCGAACTGATTCGCAACGAGTCGTTCGACGACATCCATCCCACCTATCGGGAACGGTTGATGACCTGGAACGGCAAGTGGATCGCCATGACCGTGGATGGCGACTTGTTCCAAGGCTACTATCGCAAGGATTTGTTCGAGGACCCGGCCAACCGCAAGGATTTCCGCGAGCGTTACGGTCGCGAGCTGACGCCACCCGATACGTGGACCGAATACCGGGACATCGCCGAGTTCTTCACCGGCCGCCGGGCTTCCGACGGTACGACGCTCTATGGCGCGGCGGAGGCGTTCGCGCGCGGTGGCCAACAGTTCTGGGATGTGTTCAGCCGGGCTTCCGCCTACACCAATCACCCCGACTTTCGAGGTGCCCAATTCTTCGATCCCGACACCATGCGGGCGCAAATCAACAATCCTGGCTGGGTACGGGCCGTGCGGGACTATGTGGATATCCTGAAATTCTGTCCGCCGGACGCCAAGGGTTACGGCATCGTCGAAGCGCGTCAAGCCTTCATGAGCGGCCGCGCGGCGATGATTCTGGATTGGGGGGATACCGGACCGTTGGCCAACGATTCGACCCAGTCCCGCATCGTCGGCAAGGTGGGTTATTTCATCCTGCCAGGCAGCCGCGACGTTTGGAACGGCCGGCTCTGGCAGTGGGAGCGGTTCGAACATCCTTACAAGGCCCCGTTTCTGGCGTTTGGCGGTTGGGTCGCCGGCGTACCCAAGAACAGCCGCCATCAAGCAGCCGCCTGGGATTACATCCAGTGGTATTCCAGCCCGGAAAACAGCCTGCATGACGTGGTGACCAGCGGTACCGGGATCAATCCCTATCGGCTGACTCACTTTACCAGCATCGATGCTTGGACCCAGGTTTTTTCTCGACCCGCGGCGGCGGAATATCTGGAAGTGCTACGGGCCAGTCTCGATTCACCGCAGGTGGCCCTGGACCTGCGCATTCCGGGGTTTTTCCGCTACACCGAAGCCTTGGAACTCCAGTTGACTCGCGCGCTGAACGGCGAGATACCCGTCAAGGAGGCACTGGATCGAGTCGCGGCCCACTGGGAAATCATCACCGACGACCTCGGGCGCGACCAGCAGCTCGCCATCTATCGCACCTCCATGGGATTGTCGCCCGAGCCCAACCGGCCACGCCCCCATGCGATCGCCGAGCGACGACGAGTCGTGATCGGTTTTTCCCAGGCCACCACCACCGAGCCGTGGCGGTTGCTGTTCAACAAGGAGCTGCGGGAGGAAGCGGCCAAGTATCCGCAAATCGAGCTGATCGCGAAAGACGGCATGGATAAGGCCGAGCAGCAAGTGGCCGATATGGAAGCCTTTATCGCTCGACGGGTCGATGTCATCCTCATTTCACCCAAGGTCGCGGAGGCGCTGACGCCGGTGGTGAGCAAAGCCTTCGATACCGGAATTCCCGTCATCGTGCTGGACCGGGATGTGTTAAACGATCGCTATACCCAGTTCATTGGAGGCGACAATCATGAAATCGGTCGCGCCGCCGGTCGCTACGCGGTCAAGTTGCTCGGCGGTCCCGGCCAGGCGCGGGGCAAAGTGGTGGAAATCTGGGGCGGCATGGCGTCCACGCCAGCCCAGGATCGCCACAAGGGATTTTACGAAATCGTCAGCCAGGAACCGGGTATCCAAATCGTCAACCCGCCTCGGGACGGCGACTGGAAGCAGGATCGCGCCTACGACATCATGGTCGATATCCTCGAAAAACAGCCGATCATCGATCTGGTTTACGCTCACAACGACCCCATGGCTTACGGTGCCTACCAAGCCGCCAAGGACGCGAAGCGGGAAAAGGGCATTGCCTTCCTGGGCATCGACGGCATTCCGGCCGAAGGCGTCAAGTGGGTGCGCGATGGCATCCTTACCGCCACTTTTCTTTACAAAACGCCTGGCGACGAGGGCATCCGGGAAGCGTTGCGGTTTCTGAAGGGAGAGGATATTCCCAAGCGGTTGACCTTGCCGACCCTGACCATCGATCGTTCCAACGCCGCGGAAATCTTGCGCGCTAGCGGCTTGCCGTGAGTTTCGCGATGCGGATCGCTAGACCCGCCGACACCGGCCAGAGTCAGTTCAAGACAGCGCTGTATCTGGCTTTTGGCGGAATTGCCGTCATCCTGACGATCGCCGTGGGTGTCGCGCTTTACACATCCGATCAGCTCGGCCAGGCCGTGGAGCGTACCACTCGCGAAATTCTGCCGGAAACTTTAGCCGCCTTGCGTCTGTCGGAGCGTAGCGCGCTACTGGTCGCGCTAGCGCCAACCCTGGCAAACGCTAGCGATCATGAACAATTGCAGCAACTTGCCGATCAGTTGGACGATCTTGTTCGCGAGATTGACATCCACATCGCTCGATTAACCGTCCACGTCGATCCCAATATCATCGCCATCTTGCGCGACCGAGTGTCCTTTTTGGCCGCGACACTGAAAACGCTTAAGGCGGCGAATACCGATCGCATCCTGTTGAATGACCAGCAGACCGCGATGCTGGCCGAGGTCGGTAAGGTTCATGGCGAGATGAACGATACCGTTAGCCCCGTCATTTATGGGGTCAATTCGCTCAACCAGTTGCTTGCCAAACGCGCCATCCGCCGACAAATGACGGCCATGCGGGAACTGCAAGAGCAGCATGTGCAACAGATACTGGCGATCACGGAACTACGCCTGCTGCGTGATCGCCTCATTATGACGCGCCTCGGCTCCGGCGAAAACCACGCTGGCCCGCGAAAAGATCTGATCGAGCTGACGCGTACCGCGTTGACCCGACTACAGGCGGTGCAACATGCTGAACAGGACGTGGATTTCACGCATTTGGAGGATGTGGGCAAACGGTTTTTGCAAGCCGGATCGCCACCCTCACAATCCGATGCCCTGGAACGGGAATTCGCGGCCGCGCTCGAGCACTATTCGGAGCAGGTCAAGTCCCATTTGGCGGGACATCTTCAGCGGGAACTGGATCAAGTTCAGTCAGCCGTGTTGGTCATCATCGAGCAAATGGGACGGAATTTGGGCTATGCCCTTGACATCCGGAGTGAAGGCAACCTGCTATTCGCCGTGTTGGCCGCGGTCGCCGAAGCCAACGACGTCGATGGCTTGGGGATATTGCAAGATCGCTTCAAGCGTTCCCACGACATTTTTCGGATCGCCGCGAAGACGTTTCAGGCCAGCGAACTGGCCTGGCGCAACCCTGTGCTCGCCAACAATGTGGCGGATATCGAAAAACGCTTGACCGCCTTCGGCGAAGGTGAGCGCAGCGTGTTCGCAATCCATCGGGAGTTTCTGGGTCTGAATGCGCGGATACAGCAATTACTGGCGGACAGCCGCCACATCGCCAAAGCGGTAACCGATCAGATCGATGGACTGATCGGTCAAGTACAAGCCGATACCGGAGCGCTGCGAATAGCGTTGATGACCAGCCACAAAGCGCGAAGTCGGGCACTGATGGGAGTCTGCGGTGGAAGTTTGCTACTGGCTGGGCTGATCGCCTATTGGACGGGGCGAATTCTCGATCGCCACGAACGCGAGCTGCGCACCGCCAAGGAAGTCGCCGATCGGGTCAATCGGACCAAGTCGGAGTTTCTGGCGAACATGAGCCACGAGATTCGGACGCCGATGAATGGCGTGCTGGGCACCCTCGAACTCCTGGAGAGAACCGAGATGGACGCCAAACAGCGGAGCTATCTGCATACGGCCCAGAATTCGGCCAAGAATTTGTTGACGATCATCAACGATATCTTGGATATCTCCAAGCTGGAAGCGGGTCGGCTGAACCTGGAACGAATCGAGTTCGACCCGCGCCAGCAAGCGGAAGACGTGGCGGGACTCCTGGCCGGCGGGGCCCATCGCAAGGGATTGGAACTGGTGTGCGCGGTGGCGGACCGGGTACCCCAACGCGTGCTTGGCGATCCGACGCGGTTACATCAAGTATTGACGAATTTGTTGAGCAACGCCGTCAAATTCACTGAGCGAGGCGAAGTCGTGTTGCGAGTGGAACCCGTCGAGGGGGACCGGTTGCGTTTCACGGTGCGGGATACTGGCATCGGCATGACGGAGTCACAGCAGGCTCGAATCTTCGACGCGTTTGTTCAGGCCGATGGCAGCACCACCCGCAAATACGGCGGCACGGGTTTGGGTCTGACGATTTCCCAGCAACTGGTGGCGCTGCTGGGAGGGACGCTGACGGTGCAAAGCGCTTTGGGTCGAGGCTCGGAGTTCTCGTTCGTGCTCCGGCTGGAAGCCGTCGCGATCCCGACACCCGAAATGACGCCACTGCCCTGGGCGGGTCAGCGGGTTCTGGTGGTGGACGACAACGCCACCAGCCGTCAGGCGTTAACGGAATGTTTGCGGGCTTGGGGCATGCAACCAGTGGCGGTGGAAGGTGGAGTCGCGGCCTTGCGGGAACTGCGACGCGAGGTGGAAGCCGGGCGTCCGTACCGGCTGGCGCTGTTGGATTGGCACATGCCGGCGATGGACGGCTTGACGCTGGCGCGTGCCATCCGCGCCGACCGAACTTTGACAACCACGCGTCTGATTATGTTGGGCGCGGAGCCAACTCCAGAGGAGAGGTCGACGGTCGATGCGTGGTTGAACAAGCCGGTACGCAACTTGGAATTACACAAGATTCTGACTCGATTGTCAGGCGACGACCCGCCGGAACTCGTGGCGGCGAAACTTTTACGTGGAGAGGAAACAGAATCGCCGTTTAAGGATAAATGGATTTTACTGGTGGAAGATAATCCGGTGAATCAGTTGGTATGTCGGGAAATGTTAGCGCAGTTGGGAGTGATCGTGGAAGTCGCCAATAATGGGCGGGAAGCATTGCAAGCCCTGGAGCAAAAAAGCTTCGATTTGGTGCTGATGGATTGCCAAATGCCGGAAATGGACGGTTATGAAGCGACCCGAGCGATTCGAGCGCGCGAACAAGCTGGTGGGCGGCGGGCACGATTGCTGATCGTGGCTCTGACGGCGCATGCGATGCCTGGCGATCGAGAGAAGTGCCTGGAGACGGGAATGGATGATTACTTAGTGAAACCGTTCCAGTATGAAAAGTTGAAATCATTATTGAGACGTTGGTTATAACCCAGGACTGTTCGACGCTTGTTTCTTTGGCCGTGCAGCGCGTCGAGGGTGAACAGCCGTCTGGATAGACCGAGTTCGTTAATGAGTTGCTGGGCCACTGGAATTTCATGGGACTTGCCGGCGGCGCCGATCCAGCTACATGCCCCAGGATCAACGTCCTGGTCCGTGGTCAGGGCGCTGAGGACTTGCAGCGTCTTCTGATCCTGGAACCGATCAAAACCGCCGCGCAAGGTTTTGCCATCCAGCGCGACGCCGGTCAGCCCATCGCTCGGTCCGGCCAGCACCGCCGCGTGACCCCGAAAGGCCACCTCGACGGCGGCCGGGTTCAATCCCTGTAGGATGGGCGGATCGCGGTGTGAGCCGGCGCTCGCTTCCAGCGCACCCCGCAGAGTGCGTTCAACCGCGGTAGCCGGGCCGCGATGAAGCGCTGAATCTTGCGGTACGCCGTGGTGTCCGACAGGACCACCGCTGTCCGTCCGGGTCAGGAATGGACATTTTGTGACATCTGTTGCCTATCGCTCCGGCATGCATTTTGGCCGGTTTTGCTCTCGGTCCGGCAAGCGGCGAACTCCACGGTCCACCCGCCGTCATGTCCGGTATGGTCAAGAGGCTGCTTCGGCTCCGATACTAGCTGTTTATCGCGGGGTCGGCATTTTTATTGCCTGTCGATTTTGTCTTGCTTGAACTCAAACTGGGCCGGGGCGAGAGAAAAGGCTGAGCTATGCGCTGGTGTCGTTCGGTCAGGCGTCGTTTCCCGTTTACACCACGCACGTTTTCATGTGGTCGGAGTTGAATAGGCTCGACCGTCCGAGGCGGTCGAGAGGGCGATGTGGCGTGTTGCGTCCTTCGCGACGTTCGTGGTGTATCGCGCCATCGTCATGGATGACCGGTTTTACAGGACGCTACGTCAATGCCCCGCGTAAGCATCGTCGATTCGGCTAGAATCGTTCTTAACTTGAGGAAATCCTGTTAATCTGCACAAAAAAAACAGGGGGGTCCATGCCAGTCCGACATGTTCTTGTTGTAGATGACTCCAAGTCAGCGCGACTGATGTTGCGCAAGATGTTGCAGGGTTTCGGCATGACCGTGGATACCGTGGATTCGGCGGAGGAGGCGCTGAGCTATCTGCGCGACCGACGGCCGGATGCGATCTTCATGGACCATACCATGCCCTGCATGGATGGTCTCACGGCCGTGCGACAGATCAAAAGCAGCCCCGCCACCGCCTCAATTCCGGTAGCTATGTATACGTCGAAGGACGAACCTTCCTATCAGGATGAAGCCCAGGCGGCCGGCGCCGTCGGTGTACTGAGCAAGCCAGCGATACCCGAAACCCTCGGCACGATTCTCGAACGGTTTAATGCGCTGTTCGATGCCGCCAACCTCCCTCCGCCCAGCTCGCCGGAACCGGTTGCGGCAACGCCGACCGCCGAAGGCGTGACGGTCGACCAGGTCGGCGCGATCGCCCTCGAAAAAGCCGAACAAGTGTTCTACGAGGCGATCGAGACGCAGGTGCTGCCGCTGATCAACGACGTGGTCGCCAAACTGCGGCAGGACATGGAAACCAGCCAGCAGGAAACCTGCGGCCGGATCGCAAGCCATGTTTGCGCGGAACAACTGGCGGCATGGCAGCCGCCGGAACCGCGCGAAGTCCAACCCAGCGAAGCCGCGCTGCGAGCGCAGATGCTGCCGTTGATGGAGCAGCGGCTGGAGACCTATCGACGCGAAGCGCGAGCCGGTTTTGAAGAGCTGGCACGGGAGGTGGCGGGTCAGGTATGCCAGCACCAACTACACGATCTGTCCAACCGGTTGGTGCGGCAACTGAGCCTGCGGTTTGCCGAAGCCACGCAAAAAGCCGGCGCGGATGCCCGCGAAGCGGCGGAGGACGTGGCGCGGGAGGTGGTGTCGCGAGCAACCGTGGCCGCGGAGGCGGCGGCCACCCAAGCGGCCGTCGATCAAGCCGACGCGGCGGTGGCGGCGGCCGAACGAACGACACGCCAGTTGTGGGCGGACGCCCAGCGCGACCTGCGACAGCGCATTCATCAGGCGGCGGGGTGGGCGGCGGCGGCCGGCGTTGGCGCGTCGGTACTGGCGTATGTGCTGCGTTGAAAAGGCGGGTGCCCCGCGCCGAAACCAGTCGGGGATGCGTCCATGCACACCATGGCGGGCGAAGCGGTTATGACGGACATCATGATATATCTGATTATTGGAGCGGTGATCGGCTTGGTGGTCGGTGGCATGGCGATCTATCAGTTGCCCTACCGAATCTTGCGGCGGGATCTGACGCAGGCCCAAACGGAGCTCGCCGACGGCCAGACAAGATACGGCGAACTGCAAGGTGCCTTGCAGAATGAGCGGACGACGACTTACCAGGTCCGCCAACAGCAGCAACAGCAGCAGCAGCGGTTCGAAAGCGATCTGGAGCAGGAACGCGAGCGTTATGCCGCACTGGAGCGGCAATGCGCCGATCTGCAAGCCGATCGCGACCAGCAGCGGCAAACCCATCTGCGCGAGGTCACCAAGCTGCGCGGTACCATTGAACGTCTCGAACGGGAGCAAGCGGCGCTGCAGGACCGTTTCGCGCGGGACAGCGAACAATGGGAGCGCGAGCGACAAAGCCTGCTGCTACATAACGGTCAGTTCGAGGAACAGTTACGGGTGCTGCGGCAGGATAAGGCGGCGCTGGACGAGCGCTTGGAGCAGCAACAGGAGACGTGGGAGCGCGAGCGACTGGCTTTGCAGATCCAGGTGAATACCTTGGAAGACAATCTGTCGCTGCAGAAAGCACGAGCTAGTCACAGCGGTTACAGCCTGTCGCCGGACAGTCAGCGTTTGGCGGAACAGATCAAGGCGGCGGCGGCGCGGGAATTGGACCAGCAGCGGTTGGCTTGGGAAGAAGAACGTCAGGCGATGCGGGAGCAGTTGGAGCGGTTGCAGGCCGAGCGCCGGGTATTGCGGGAGCAGGTGACGACGGCGGGTGTCGATATCCCCTCGTCCGAGTTGGTCGATCTTGCGGATCAGGAGATGCGCGAGTTGCGCCGGCAAGTGGAACAGGCCCAGCGGGAACGCCAGCAGCTGGAAGAAAAGCTGGCGGCGCGCGATCGTCAGGCGGAACAGGAGAAGATCGCGCTGGAAGCCGAGATCGAACAGTTGATGGAGCGCTTGCTGCGCCTGCACCGCGAGCGAAGTGCCTAGACCGTCGACGGCGAGCAGGACCGCCCGGAAAAATGCCGGATGTGAACTTGACCTCGCTTACCTTGCGGAGCTGGCTTGAGCGAATCTACCGCAGTGCTTGAAGCAGGGCCGCTTATTCGTCGCCGTTCGGGTTGCGAGACCGATCGTGCTCGTTCGCGGCCCTGATCCTGTTCGGGCGCCAAGTGCCAAGGGGCGCGCCGGCGACGTTTCATGCCGCTTTTCTCTCGATCCTCCTGCCGATGAACCTGTCCAGAGTGTGCCGCGATTGGTGATCCAGTGATTCCATGTATCCCAGTCACAGGGTGGTCGGTACGGGAACGCCACATTGATTAACCTGTAAGTATCGAAAACAGAGGAAAAATCCCCATGCGCGTGCTCGTGGTCGGCGGAGCGGGTTATATCGGTTCCCACATGGTCAAGCTGCTCTGCCAGCGGGGGTTCGAGGTGACGGTGTTGGACAATCTGTCCGCCGGCCACCGTGACGCGATCAAGGGCGGGCGCTTCGTATTGGGGGATCTGGGCGAGCGGGACCTGCTGGATGAGCTGCTCGGAACCACGCGCTTCGACGGCGTGCTGCATTTCGCCTCCCATATCCAGGTCGGTGAATCGGTGCGCGAGCCGGCCAAGTATTACCTCAACAACGTGTTCAAGACCCAGTATCTGCTGGATGCGATGGTCTCGCACCGGGTCAACCACTTCATCTTTTCGTCCACGGCGGCGATTTTCGGCGAACCGTCGCGGACGCCCATCGACGAGAATCATCCCAAAAATCCCGTCAACCCCTACGGACGCGGCAAGTGGATGGTCGAGCAGATGCTGTCGGATTACGAGGTGGCTTACGGATTGAAGGCGGTGTGCCTGCGCTACTTCAATGCCGCCGGCGCCGATCCCGACGGCGAACTGGGTGAGCGCCATGAGCCGGAGACTCATCTGATTCCGCTGGTGTTGCAAGCCGCCGCCGGCCGGCGGGCGAACATCACCGTGTTCGGCACCGACTACGACACACCGGACGGCACCTGCATCCGTGACTACATCCATGTGAGCGATCTGTGCGAGGCGCATCTACTGGCGCTGCAACGGTTGTGGGACGGGGCTGGCGGCGCCGCTTTCAACCTCGGCAACGGCAACGGCTTCTCGGTGCGGGACGTGATCGAAACCGCCCGCGCCGTCACTGGCCGCGAGATTCCGGTGGTGTACGGCGAGCGCCGGCCGGGCGATCCGGCGCGGCTGGTGGCCGATTCCAGGCGGGCACGGGCCGAACTGGGGTGGAGCCCGCGTTACGCGGAGCTGGCGACCCTCGTTGCCCATGCCTGGCGCTGGGAGGGTGGTCGTGAAGGATGAGCCGCGCCCGCGCTCAAGCCGCCAGCCGTTCTATCGCCGCTCGCAATTCGCCCTCCAGCGGCGCGGCCTTTTCGGTGTGGGTGTCGACGATGACGAAGGTGACGTCGGCGTCGGCGACCACGGTATCGCTGCCCTTGAGAGTGACCCGTTGGTGCATCACGCAACTACGGGTCCCGATGGTTTTCATCGAGGTGGCGATTTGCAGGATTTCGCCCATGAAGGCGGCGCGGCGGTAGTTGATGTTGATGTTGACGACGGCGAAGGTGTAACCGTGCTGTTCGAGGAGATCCATGTTGCCCCGGCTTTCCAGCAGATTCCAGCGGGCTTCCTCCAGAAATTCCAGATAACGGGCGTTGTTGACGTGGCGGAACAGGTCGAGATGATAACCTCGTACCTTGATGTCGATGGTATGGCACATGCGGTGTTTCCCCTGAGGTCGGTGACCAAATCGGCGCTTACTCTAACCGCGCGCGCCGATGAACGATAGGACGATTGCGCCAACTTGGCCGGAGGCGCCCGCCGATGGCTGGAAACCGGTGCTGAGCGCCGACGGCATTCATCTGTGGCTGGCGGATCTGGATCGGTCGCCGGGGTCCCTGGCACAACTGGCGGCGACGCTGACGGCGGACGAGCGAGAGCGGGCGGCGCGGTTTCACTTTCCCGCGCACCGCGATCGCTTTATCGTCGGCCGCGGCCTGCTGCGGGCACTGCTGGGCGTGTATCTGAGTCGGCCCGCGATGGCGCTGCGTTTCGCTTGTGGACCGCGCGGCAAGCCGCTGCTGGCGGGCGAGGATGCCGGCGCGGATCTGCGTTTCAACCTGTCGCACAGCGGCCAGCGAGCGTTGTATGCGATAGCCCGCCGCGAGGTGGGCGTGGATTTGGAGTGCCTGAATCGGGTGGTGCGCGATGCGTCAGTGGCCGAACGTGTGTGCACGCCGCGCGAGTGGGCGGCGTTTCAGGCGCTGCCGGCGGAACGATTCCGGGAAGCCTTTTTTAGCTGCTGGACCCGTAAGGAAGCGATCGCCAAGGCGCTGGGCGGCGGTTTGGCGAGCGGTTTGCGAAACCTGGAGGTTTGTTTCCCGGACGATCAGTTGCCGGATGGTCGGGTCGGTCTGCGGGATGCCTCGGGCCGGGAATGGAGCGTGTTGAACCTCCCGCTGGATGCCGGTTGGCGAGGAGCCTTGGCGGCGGAAGGCCAGGATTGGCGTTGGCAAGGTTGGTGCTGGACCCAATTTCCCTCCTGCTCGTTGCCCTTTTCCTCTTGAGCCCATGCCGACCGTGCTGCTGGAGCAGCGAGGAGCCTACTGACCATGCAAGCGTTGATTTTCGCCGACCGGCTGGGCCGGGAACTGGAACCGCTGACCGACCGGACCTGCGCCGCGCTGTTGCCGGTGACGGGCAAACCAGTGCTGGAGCACACGCTGGAAGCGCTGGGTGCCGCCGGCCTGAGCGAGGCGGTGGTGGCGGTTTCGCCCTTCGCCGACCCACTGCGGTTGGCGCTGGGCGACGGTGGCCGCTGGGGGATACGGTTGCATTACGTCCTGACCTGCGGCGAGGAAGACCCGGATGCGGTGGTGGAACGTTGCCAGTCTCCATTGGCCGACGAGCTGCTCGCCTTGCGGGGCGATGTGCTGCACGGCGCGGCGTTGGGCGAGTTTCTGCGCTTGGCGGCCGAGGTGACCGGTCCGGTGGTATACGGCCGGGCGGCGCATGCGCCCCTGAGCCTGTGCCTGCACCGGGCCGGTGGCCGGGGTGGGCTGGAGCCGCTGCGCTGGTCCGCCGAACCGGTTGAGATGCCGCCCACCTGGCCGGTGGTGGAATTGCCCGGCGCCGCCCTGAATCGACTGGAATCGCCGCGTGCCTACCATCGAGCCAACCTCGACGCCGCCGCCGGCCGCTTTCCGGGCCTGATCGTGCCGGGCCAGCAGGTGGCGCCGGGGCTGACCGTGGGACCCTGCTCCAGGGTGTCGCCGCGCGGTCCGGGGCAGGGGGTCGCCTTCGTCGGCGAGAACTGCCGGGTCGAAGCCAGCGCCGGGTTGTACGGCGAGGTGGTGATCGCCAACCGGGTGACCGTGGATCGTCATGCCAGCCTGCGCGACAGCGTGGTATTGTCGGATACCTACATCGGTGAGCGGTTGGAGGTACGGAACGCCATCATCCAAGGCAATCGACTGATCCAGGTCGATACTGGGGCGGTGCTGCCAGTGATCGAAACTTTCCTGCCGGCCAGCCAGCGCGAAGCGAGGCCGGGCGACGTGCTGGCCGCGCCGTTCGACCGCTTGTTGGGGTTGCTGCTGCTGCTGCTGTCGCTGCCGTTGTGGCCGCTGGCGTTGGTCGCCGCGCTGGTCGAGAATTTCGACGACCCCCTGCGCGAGACCCGGCTGCGCGGCAATCGCCTGGAATTCGACGAATTCGGCGTGCGCCGGCGGCGGGTGTTCGTCGCCATGGAGTGGATGACCTCGATTCCATTGCTGCGCCACCTGCCGCGTCTGCTGGCGGTGGTGAGCGGCGATCTGCGGCTGGTGGGCGCGGAGCCGCCGACCCCGGAGCAGGCCGACAGCCGACGGGAGGACTGGGAGCGGCTCGCCGATCGGGCGCCCGCCGGGTTGATCGGTCCCGCGCAATTGATCTTGCCGGCCGGCGTGCCCCGCGAGACGCGGCTGATGAGCGACGTTTTCTACACCTGCCAGCGCGGCACCGGCAAGGACCTGCGTTATCTGTTGCTGGGCGCTGGCGCGCTGTTCACTTCCCGCGCCTGGTGGCCGGGCTGACTTTCATTTTCACCCAACCGTGGATGCACGACCATGGAACCGAGTTTTTGGCACGAACGCTGGGAGCGAAGCGAGATCGGTTTTCACCAACAGGACATCAACGTTCATCTCCAGCAATTCTGGACCCAGCTTGGCCTGCGTCCCGGTCAGCGGGTGTTCGCCCCGCTATGCGGCAAGAGCCGCGATCTGCTGTGGCTGGCCGGCGAAGGCCATCCGGTGACCGGCGTGGAAATCAGCCGGCTCGCGGTCGAGGCGTTTTTCGCCGAGAACGGGCTGAAGCCGCGACACTGGCGAGAAGGGGCGTTCGAGATCTGGGAAGTCGATGAGATCCGTATTCTGCTCGGCGATTTTTTCGACCTGGAACCCCATCATCTGGCCGGCGCCGCCGGGATTTACGATCGGGCGTCGTTGATCGCGTTGCCGCCGCCGATGCGCGCGCGCTACGCCCGCCATCTCGATACGATCCTGCCGGTGGGGACGCGGGTGCTGCTGGTGACCCTGGAGTATGACCAGAGTGTATTGGCGGGGCCGCCGTTCGCGGTCGGCGAGGCGGAGGTGCGGACGCTGTACCAGGCCACTCATGAAGTGGAATTGCTCTACACCCGCGATGCCTTGGCGGAGACATCGCGTTGGCGGGAACGTGGTTTGACTTGGCTGTTGGAGCGGGTCTATCGATTATCTCCGCATCGATAGACCGCGCCGGAACCCAGGTCATGAGCGGAGCGATGGCGATGGGGTCCGCCCAAGCCGTGGTGGCGCGGATTTTCCTGCCGTTCGCCGCCGGTTATTTCCTGTCCTATCTGTACCGCACCATCAACGCGGTGCTGTCGCCTTATCTGGTAGCCGAGTTACGGCTGGACGCCACCGATCTCGGCCTGCTGACCAGTGTCTATTTCCTGACCTTCGCCGCGTTTCAACTGCCGCTCGGCATGCTGTTGGACCGGTTCGGGCCACGCCGGGTGGAGGCGGCGCTGCTGTTGTTCGCGGCGGCCGGCGCCGGGTTGTTCGCGGTCAGCGACAGCGCGCTGGCGTTGATCGTGGGGCGGGGTTTGATCGGCTTGGGCGTATCGGCTTGCCTGATGGCCAGCTTCAAAGCCTTCGTATTGTGGTTTCCGGCCGCGCGATTGCCGGCGGTCAACGGCTGGGTGCTGGCGGCCGGCGGCTTGGGGGCGTTGGTCGCCACCGCGCCGGTGGAAGCCGCGCTGAAGCTGACCGACTGGCGCGGCTTGTTCGTCGTGCTGGCGGGTTTGAGTTTCCTGGTCGCGGTCACTCTGCTGCTGGCGGTACCGGAGCGGGACGGCGGCGAGGCGGTGGCCGGCGATTGGCGAACGCAATGGCGGGAGATGGCGGGTCTATTCCGCAGTCCGGTGTTCTGGCGGATCGCGCCGGGCGCGGTGTTGTCGCAATCCTCGTTCCTGGCGATCCAGGGTTTGTGGGCCGGTCCGTGGCTGCGCGACGTGTCCGGTTTGGATAAGCTGGCGGCGGCGAATTGTCTGTTTTGGGTGGCGGTGGCGATGGTGGCGGGCTTTCTGGGCATGGGGCAACTGGCTTATCGCTTGACTCGCCACGGTATCCCGCCGCTGGCGGTGTCAGCCAGTGGGATGGCGCTGTTCATGGGGGTGCAATTGGCGATTCTGCTCGATTGGGGGCCGCTGTTGCCATTGTGGATATCGTTCGGGTTCTTCGGCACCAGCGGGGTGTTGAGCTATGCGGTGTTGTCGCAGTCCTTTCCCCTGGCGTTGTCGGGACGAGTCAACACGGCGCTGAATCTGCTGGTGTTCGTGGCGGCCTTCGCCGGGCAGTGGGGCATGGGCGCGATTGTCAATCACTGGCCACTGGCGGGCGGCGGCTACGCCGCTGGCGGCTACCGTTGGGCATTCGGGCTGGTGCTGGCGGGACAGTCGATGACCTGGATATGGCTGCTGCTGGGGCATGGACGGATGGGGAAAACCCGCTAGCGAGCCCGGTGGCGTGCCAGCCAGCGATCCAGGCCGTTGGCGAACGCCTGCTTGTCGCGGTCGTTGTAAGGCGGTGGACCACCGGTCAGGGTGCCCGCCGCGCGCAATTCTTCCTTGAGGTTGCGCAGGGCCAGCCGTTCCCGCACGTTGTCCTGAGTGTACAGCTCGCCGCGTGGGTTGAGCGCCGGCACGCCTCGCTCCACCAGGCGTGCCGCCAGCGGGATGTCGGCGGTGATGACCAGGTCGCTGGCGATGGCCTGTTGCACGATGTAATCATCGGCCTCGTCGAAGCCCTGGCTGACCTGCACCGCCGTGATCAGAGGCGAAGGCGGCGTTTGCAGTCGTTGGTTGGCGACCAGGGTGACCGCTATGCCGACCCGTTGCGAGGCGCGGAACACGATGATTTTCACCGGAGCCGGACAGGCGTCCGCGTCGATCCAGATTTTCAAGAGCAATCTCCATGAAGGGTCCGCAAGGGTTTGGTCATTCGGGCATCCCATCCCCGACCAGCAGCCGATGCGCGCCGTAGGCCAGTACACCGCAGCCGGCGATCACCGCCGCCATCGAGAGCGCCGAGCCGCCGCCCAGCAAGCCGACCAGCATGCTGGAAACCGTGGCCACGCCAAATTGCAGCGTGCCGATCAGGGCCGAGGCGCTGCCGGCGCGATGGCCCTGATGCGCCAGCGCGCAGGCCATCGCATTGGGTCCGGTGAAGCCGAGGCTGGCGATATAGCCGAACAGCGGGAGCAGCAGCATCGGTAGGCCACCCCAGCCGCTGGCCGCGACCGCCAACAGCCCCAGCCCCAGCAGCACGGTCACGCGGTTGGCGCGGCGCAGGATCGCGTCGGCGGTATGGTGTGTCAGCAGCCGGCGGTTGTACTGCGAGCTGGCGATCAGCCCCAGCGCGTTGAGTCCGAACAGCCAGCCGTAGTATTGCGCCGGCACGCCGTACAGTTCGATGAAGACATGCGGCGAGCCGGTAATGTAGGCAAACATGCCGCCCAGCGCGAACCCACCGCTCAGGGCGTATCCGATGAAATTCCGGTCGCGCAACAAGTCGCCGTAGACGCGCAGGGCCGCGCCGACTCCGCCGTCACCGGAGGTGTTCGCCGGCCGGGTTTCCGGCAGGTGGCGCCAACTGAGCAGCAGGGT
>JAGRHI010000013.1:15477-29061 GCA_020445045.1 Candidatus Competibacteraceae bacterium | reverse complement strand
CCTTCCAGGCGGTGGTCGTTCATTACTGGCGGGTGGCGAGCCGCGACGGCGCCGGTCGGCAAGGACCATTCAGCGACCCACAACGGTTCCGGCTGCTGCCAACCCCGGAAGTCGGGTCACCCGAAGCCGTCGAAGGCGAACTGGTGTTTCGCTGGAGCGCCGCCCTGCCCGGCCAGCACTACCAAGTCCAATTGGCCAAGGACGCCAATTTCCAGGATATCGTGGTCGATCGGCAAGTCGATGAACCGCGGTTGGCCATTCCCTGGCCCGAGTCCGGCTTCAATTACCTGCGCATGCGCACCATCGATCCCGACGGCACCGCCGCGCCCTATGGCCCGGCGCAAAGGATCGACCTGCCGCCCAAGAACTATTGGCCATTTGCCCTGGGAGCCGTTCTCGTACTGATCCTGGCTCTATGAATCCAAACCTCCAATTCTGCCCCGCGCGGAGGTTCGAACGATTTGGCTTGGCGCTGGCGCTGGCTGTCCTTGCCGTGGTTCTGTTGCACGGAAACTGGCTGTGGCGCTGGGATTGGCTGTTCTACGACTGGCAATTGGCGAGCGGGTCGCGCCCGCCGGCCGACGACATCGTCATCGTCGCCATCGACGAGCAGAGCTTGCGGGAACTGGGCCGCTGGCCCTGGTCGCGGCGCATCCACGCCGATCTGGTCCGCAAGCTCACCGCGGCCGGCGCGCGGGCGATCGCGCTGGATATCGTCTTTGCCGAACCCTCCGCGAACGATCCCGCCGCGGATGCCGATCTGGCGGCGGCGCTGGCCGAGAGCGGTCGCGTGGTGTTACCGGTACTGAACGAACAGACCCAGCTCGACGGTCAGTTGCTCGAAACCTTGCCGATCCCGCTTCTGGCCTCCGCCGCCGGTGGCCTGGGGCATGTCGATGTGGATCTGGACCTGGATGGCATCGCCCGCTCCGTGTATCTGAAGGCCGGCCTGGGGTCGCCGCACTGGTCGACGCTGGCACTGGCGTTGCTGGAATCGGTCGATCCCGCCGCCGGCGTGGCGCTTCCCGGCGAGCGGGCCGCGCCGGCCGGGGTTCCCTCCCCATACGCCTGGGCGCGCGATTATCGCATCCTGATCCCGTTCGCCGGCCCGCCGGGTCATTTTCGGCGCGTTTCCTATGCCGAGGCGTTGCGCGGCTCCCATGATCCGGCGATTTTTCGCGACCGATTCGTGCTGGTTGGCATGACCGCCGCCGGCCTCGGCGACGTGCTCCCCACGCCGGTATCCGGTCTGACTCGACCGATGTCCGGGGTGGAATTCAACGCCAACGTGCTCGACACCCTGCGGCGCGGCGTGGCGATCCAACCGCTGCAACCCGTCTGGTCGACCTTGTTGACCCTCATGCTCGTGCTGTCGTCGGTGGGCATATGCGCGGTGAGGCCGCCACGCTGGACGCTGCCGCCGATCGGCTTGTCGATGGCGCTAACCTTGATCGTCAGTCTGGTTCTGCTGCACGTCGCGTACCGCTGGTTTCCGCCGACGCCGGTTCTGTTGGCGCAGGCGTTGAGCTATCCGCTCTGGAGTTGGCGGCGCTTGCGGCAAGCGGCGCGTTCCTTGTTCGTGGAACATGAGCGGGCCCAAGCCGCCTTGCGCTCCATCGGCGACGCCGTCATCACCACCGACGCCGCGGGCATGGTGGAATATCTGAATCCGACCGCCGAAGTACTGCTCGGTCGCGCGCGAAACGAGGTGCTGAGCCGCCCGTTGGGCGCGATCTTCCGCATCCCCGATGAATCGGCGTACAAGGCCGAGGTCGATCTCGCCGCCTGGTGTTTGGAAAAAAAGCAAACGATCAAACTACCCGAACACAGCCTCCTGGTCGGGCATACCGGGCGAGAGTACGTCATTCGTGCCTCCGCCGCCCCGATTCGCGACGAGCAAGGTCGGGTGCTGGGGGTGGTGCTCGCCATCAGCGACCTCAGCGAGGCTCGCCGCCTCACCGAGCGGATGGCGTATCAGGCAACTCACGATTCGCTGACCGAACTGCCCAACCGCAACTTGTTGCGAGACCGGCTCCAGCATGCCATCGCCCACGCTCGGCGTACCACCCAAGGTTTTGCGCTACTGGTGGTGGATCTGGATCACTTCAAGAAAGTGAACGAAAGCATGGGTCATCCGGTGGGTGATCAGCTGCTGCAAGGCGTGGCGGCACGGCTGCGGAGCTGCGGACTCAAGGCGGACACCCTTGCGCGTCTGGGCGGCGATGAGTTCGTGATGGTACTGGAAGATTTGCAGCAGGAAGATTGGGTGATCCTGTTCGCGAGAAGCGTCCTGACCTTCCTCGAATCGCCCTTCCTGCTGGAAGGACGGGAGTATTTCATCACCGCCAGTATCGGTATCTGTTTGTTTCCCCGGGATGGCGAGGACGCGGAAACACTATTGAAGAATGCCGATTCGGCTCTGTATCGGGCCAAGGAAAAAGGCTACGGTACCGTGCAATGCTATGCCCAGGACATGCATGTCCGTGCCGTGGAACGATTGCGGATGGAGGGAAACCTGCGCCACGCCCTGGAACGCCAGGAGTTCGAACTGCACTACCAGCCGCAACTGGACTTGCGGCGGCAGCGCATTATCGGCGTCGAGGCTTTGCTACGCTGGCGCGATGCCCAGCACGAACTGATACCACCGATCGACTTCATCCCGCTGGCCGAGGAAACCGGCTTGATCGAAATGATCGGCGAATGGGTGCTGCGCACCGCCTGCGCACAGGCCAAGGCATGGCAACGGGAAGGACTGCCGGCGTTGCGGATGGCGGTCAATCTCTCCCCTCGTCAGTTCCAGCGGCCCGGCCTGGTCGATCTGGTGGCGACGGTACTGTGGGAAACCGGCCTGGAAGCCAACTGCCTCGACCTGGAAATCACCGAAGGTCTGCTCATGCACGATGTGGAGGGGAGCATTGCGATCTTGCGCCAGATCAAGGCGATGGGCGTGCGGTTGTCCATCGACGATTTCGGCACCGGTTACTCTTCCCTGAGCTACCTGAAACGGTTTCCGATCGATCAGTTGAAAATCGATCGCTCCTTCGTGCGCGATGTGGGCGTGGATCAGGACGACACCGCCATTACCTTGGCGGTGATCGCCATGGCGCACAGCATGCGGCTCGAAGTGATCGCCGAAGGGGTGGAAACCAAGGAGCAATTGGCATTCCTGCGGGCCAACCAGTGCGACGTCATCCAGGGATATTACCTGAGCCGCCCGGTTCCACCGAGCCAGATCGCCGCGCTGCTGCGGGGGAAGGAGCCAGCGCTGGCGGACCAGTGATAGCGCCGGGCGACGTGGCGATTTCCGGCGGACGCGGGGCGTTCAGGCGTCGCCCGCTGGTACGCTCAGCCGCTCCAGAATCCCGTCGCACTCGTCCAGGCTGCCGAACCCGATCTCGATCCGCCCACGGCCGCGGGCGGCGTCGTAGCGTACCCGCACCGGCGCGGCCAAGCGCTCCCGCAATCGCTGCTCCAGGCGGATCAGATCGGGATCGCGCGGCGCTGGCGCGGCCTGGGAGCGAGCGGACAGCGCCGCCCGATGCCGCTCCAACTCGCGCACGCTCCACCCGGCCTCCGCCGCCCGTTCCGCCAGCCGGATTTGCGCCTCGCGCGGCAGGCCGAGCAGGGTCTTGCCGTGGCCCGCCTCCAGCCGGCCGTCTTCGAGCAAGGCCTGCACCGCCGGGTCCAGCCCCAGCAAGCCCAGCGCCTTGCTGATCGCCGGCTGCGAGACGCCGAGCAGTTCGGCCAGTTGTTCCTGCGTCAGGCCGAATTCCTCGCGCAGCCGCCGCAGCGCTCGCGCCTCCTCGACGGGGTTCAGATCGCGGCGCAGCAGATTTTCCACCAGGCCGATGGCGGCGGCGGTACGGTCGTCCGCCTCCCGCAGCATCACCGGTACCTGGTTCAGACCGGCTCGTTGCGCGGCTCGCCAGCGCATGTGTCCGGCCAGAATTTCGTGACCGCCGTCCGCCAGCGGTCGCGCCACCAGCGGTTCGATCACGCCCAATTGACGGATGCTCTGCTCCAGTTCGGCCAGATACGCCTCGTCGACCCGCTGCCGGGGCTGGTAGCGGCCGGCGACGAGCTGGTCGAGATCCAGATACCGGACGGTGCCGTCGCTCTCCCCCTTCAACAGGCTGCCGTCGAAAGCGTGGCCACCGGCGCCGATCCATTCCCCCAGGCTTTGCAAGGATTTGCGGCGGCTCATGCCGGTACCCTCGCCCGCGCCGCCTCGGCGGTCTCGATCCCACTCAGGATTTCCTGTTGCCAGAGTTGGCGCACCGCCAACAGGATTTCGGCGTTGACCCCGTCCAGCATCATGATGGCCCGGTTGTAGGTGTCGCGCGAGCCGCGCGGCTGGTCGATCTCGTAGATGCTGAGCTGATCGCTGGCGGATTTCTGCAACTCCTTGGTCAGGCCCATGCGGTTGCTGAGAATCAGCTCGCCGTAGGCGCCGTTGATCACCGCGATGTTGTTCAGCGTTTCGGTGCTGGCGTCCACCTTGGTCAGCAGGATGTTGAGCCGTTGCACGTTGATTTCCCGTTCGTACAGCGCGCAGACCTGCTCCAGGATGCGGAAATACTGCACGCTGGAGGAAATGTCGTACATGTGCGGCACGATGGGCATGACGATGAGATTGGCGGCGGCGATGGCGTTCAGCGCCAGCATGCCCAGCGACGGCGGGGTGTCCACCACGATGATGTCGTAGCGGTCCTCGACCGTTTTCAGCGCCCGATGCAGCCGCACCGGCGGCGGTCCCAGCGTTTCGTTCTGGCGCTCCTCCGGTTGGGATAGCTTCCAGTCGCTGTATTGCAACGCCAATCGCGCCGGGATCAGGTCGAGCGTGCCCCAGTGGGTGTGCTTCACCGCCTGGGACAGCCGGGCCGGCGCTTCGGTCAACGCCGGGAACAGATCGTCGCCATCTTGCAGATCGAGATCGGGAATGAAGCCGAACGCGCTGGTGGTGGTGGCCTGCGGATCGGCGTCCACCAGCAGCACCTGGTAACCCTCGCGCGCCAGATACTGGGCGAAATGCAACGACATGGTGGTTTTGGCCACCCCGCCCTTGAGGTTGGAAAACACCACCCGCACGCAACTGGCGCCGTCCGGCCGCCGGGGCCGTTTGCCGATGGTGTCCCGGATCTGGTTGATCTCGTTGTAATCGTATATCCGCCGCTGGATCGAGCCGGCCTCCACCAGCCGCGGTGCGGGCAGGTCGCCGCGCGTCTCCAGATTGCGGATGTGATTGGCGGTGCAGCCGGCCAGTTGCGCCGCCCGCTCGATACCGAATTCCGGCAGGGTCTTGACGCTGTGGTGCGCGCCGAGCGCGTCCAGCAGGCGCCGTTGCATCTGACCGCCGCGTTCCGCCGCGTTGCGGCACAGGGTGCGGAAATTGAATCGCATCGCTTGCATCGGTCGGCTCCAAGAAGGTCAAGAATGACCGTTAACGAAATTATTGCATTCAACAATGATTTTTGCGCGTGATTGGAAATGACGCCACCCAAGTTTTTTCCAGCATCGATCCGCTCCGCCGCCGCGATTCAGCCGAAGTTCACTGGGGTGCGTGTGTTCTATTCCGAACGCGGGGTGCGCTGCGACCGCGCCGAGCAGGTTTGCTACAATCGGCACGGCGAGCCGAGTTTCGATTTGACCCGCCGCTATTTGGGTCCGAACGCCGTCCGCCGCCTGGCGTGGCGCGGTCCAGGTCGAGACTATTGGGACGATCGGGTGAACTAGCCGCCTGCTCCCGCCCGTTGCCCGATCGGCAAGGTGACCGGGCGGCGCGCGGCGTGTTCCCTGGAGGCGAAATCATGGCTGGTGGTTGGGGTTGTCCCCACGAAATCGACAACATCTGCGGGCACGTCAAGGGACGACCGTGCGATCCGGGCATGAAGGGCTGCGTGTTGGCCGGCCGCTTCCGTTTCAGCAACGAAACCAAGAACCGCCCGCCGCGGCCGCCGCGGCGTGAGCCGAATGGCCGGCGAGCCGATCCGAAGCGCGGCGGCGGGAAGTAGCCGAGGCATGTCGCCAACGGTGGAACGAGACCGCCGGTTTGGGTCCGAAAGCCGCGCGGTGCATACTAGCAAGCGCCGCCAAGCCGTTCCTGTTCGGGAACGGACGCCAACCGCGATAGAGGTTGAACATGCACCGACACCAGACACCCACCCGACAACGCCCGACGCTGTATCTGGTCTACGCCACCCCGCTGGCGGGTGGGCCGACCATCGAGGACGCGGTGGTCGCCAGCGACGAAGAAGAAGCATATCGCAGGGCGCGGGCGCTGTATCCGCGCGAGCGCTACGACGTGACCGTCTACCTGCAATCCGCCGACGATGACTGAACCGCCGTCGGGGCTCCGACAGCAAGCGAGAATCCTGCCCGACCGGCACATCGCGCGCGCGCTGATCGTTTTGGCGTTGGTCGTCGCGCTGGCGGGTTGCGCCAGCACGCCACCGTCGGCTTCCTCGCCGGCGCCCGATGCGCCGCAACCGGTTGGCGCGTTGAGCCAGAAGGCCAAGCGGGAACAGCAACGGGCCATCCTCAAGATCCGCGATCAGACCCTGGACCAACTCTTTGAACTGAAACCCTCGGCCAGAGCCGAATTCGACCAGGCCGCCGGTTACGGTGTGTTCGAGATCAACGGCCTGAACGCCGTGCTGGCGGAAACGCACGGGCGCGGCGTGGTTCTGGACAAAAAGAACCGGGCCGCATACATGTTGTTGGCTCGAACCGATGTCGGTCCCGGCGCCGAGCTCAAACCGTACCGGCAGGTGTTGATGTTCGGCGACCCCGAAACGCTGAGGCGCTTCATGGCCTCCGGATCGCCGGCCGATACCTCCAGCGATCCTGGCATCACGGTCTATCGGCTGGATATCAAGGGTGTGTCGGCTCAGGCCGACTGGGGTGCCCGCTACTTTCGAGATCCCGATCTGAACTAACCGCGCGACTATCGGCATTCTCCACGCGGCCCGATTGGCCGCTCGCGGACAGCCTCGAATTTCGGCCCGGACCGCGCGCCGCGCGCCGCGAGCGGGTTGCATCCATCGGGATGCAAGCTATAGATTAATAAACGGCTTGGCTCTCTCCACCCCCGCCTGATCCTTCGATGATTTGGGAGATGATCTTGAAAAATCAGGGGGTTGTCTGATTTCCTTCCTTTTGGGCGAAGGACCAGGAAGAAGAAGGGAATGCTCGCGCTAGCACCGAAGCACATCGACGAGCCCGAAAACAGTGCCGTGGAACCGGAGGGCGAACATGCTGCACGCGCTAAGCTTATGGTTGTTCTGCCTTGGCCTGTGGCTGTTGCTGTCAGGCTCCTTCGATAATGCCCTATTGTTGAGCTTCGGCGCGCTGTCCTGCGTCTTGGTGGTGTTCGTGGCGTGGCGGGTCGAGACGATCGATCCCGAGGAACAACCGCCGTGCCCGCGGTTTGGCCCGCAACTCCTCTGGTATTGGCCTTGGCTGCTGTGGCGGGTCGTGCTGGCCAACGTCAATGTCGTCAAACGCATCCTCGACCCCAAACTGCCGATCGATCCCACGATGATCGAACTCAAACCCAGTCAGCGCAGCGATCTGGGCCGGGTGATTTACGCTAATTCCATTACCCTGACGCCGGGCACGGTGACCACCTCGCTGAGCGGCGACAACCTGGAAGTTCACGCGCTGACCCGCGAGGGGGCCGATGAGCTGTTGGCGGGCGAGATGGATCGGCGGGTCGCCGGGTTGGAACGGAGAATCCCCTGATGTTTGCCGCCACGGCATGCGGTATCCTGGCTTGCATGATCCTGGCCATGGCACGCGCGTTGATGGGACCGACCGTCTACGATCGCATCATGGCGGTCAACGCCTTCGGCACCAAGACCGTGTTGATCATCGCCGTGCTGGGATTCATGAACGGACGCCCCGACTTCATGGACATCGCGCTGGTCTATGCCCTGATCAACTTCATCGGCACCATCGCCGTGCTCAAATTCATCCGTTACGGGGACATGGGTTGGCCGCGCAATGTCCCTGACGAACCGGACGACCTCTAGATGGCTGGGCTGATCGATGGATTGAGCGGGCTGGCGCTGCTCGGTGGCGTGTTTTTCGTGATCGTCGGTGGCGTTGGCCTGTTGCGCATGCCGGATTTCTATACCCGCCTGCACGCCGCCAGCATCACCGATACACTCGGTGCCGGCTTGATCCTGCTGGGCTTGATGCTGCACGGCGGTTGGACCCTGGTCAGCGCCAAGTTGCTGCTGATCCTGTCGTTCTTGTGGTTGACCAGCCCCACCGCCACCCATGCCTTGGTCAGGGCCGCGCTGTCCGATCCCGAAAATCCCCGCCCGCTCTTGTCCAAGGACGCGCCGTCATCGAAATCCTAATCGACTTCGTCTTGTTGGGCCTGTTGGTGGTCACCGCGCTGGCGGTGATTCGGCTGCGGGATCTGTTCGCCGTGGTGATGCTGTTCGGCATTTACAGCCTGCTGTCGGCCAGTCTGTTCGTGGTGTTGGACGCCGTGGATGTGGCCTTCACCGAAGCCTCGGTCGGCGCCGGAGTCGCCACCGTGTTCATGCTGGGCACGCTGGCGCTGACCACCAGTCGCGAGAAGACCCCCGCCGCGCACAAGCCGCTGTTGCCGCTGCTGGCGGTGCTGGTCACCGGCGCGGCCCTGATCTACGGCACGTTCGACATCCCCCATTACGGCGATCCCGGCAATCCGATCCACCAGCATGTGGCGCCGCGCTATCTTGAGGACTCCGCCGAGGAGATCGGCATTCCCAACGTGGTGTCCTCGGTGCTGGCCAGCTATCGCGGCTACGACACGCTGGGCGAGGTCACCGTGGTGTTCACCGCCGCGATCGGCGTGCTGCTGCTGATTGGCGACGCGCGCCGCCGTCGTTCCGAGGACCGGTCTCGTCCCGATCACGAAGAAGACGCCTGATGAAGCAATATTCGATCCTCCGCCTGATCACCAAGCTGCTGCTGCCGCTGATTCTGCTGTTCGCGCTGTACGTGCAGTTTCACGGCGATTTCGGACCGGGTGGCGGGTTTCAGGCCGGCGTGATCTTCGCGGCTGGGTTCGTGCTGTATGCGCTGGTATACGGTCTGGACAACGCCCGACGGCTCATGCCGACGTGGTTGCCGCGCCTCGGGATTTCCCTGGGGGTGCTGATTTACGCCGGCGTGGGCGTGGCCGGGATGCTGCTGGGCGGTGCCTTTCTGGATTACGGGGTCTTGGACCCGCACGATCCGGTGCATGGCCAGCATCTGGGGATTTTGCTGGTGGAACTGGGCGTCGGCATCACCGTGGCGTCGGTCATGATCTCCATTTTCCATGCATTTGCCGGTCGAGGCCGGTGAGAGGCCGGGGACGGGATTCGAAGGCCGCGGGGTTCGGCGGGCCAGCAGCGGGCTCAGGGTTCGGCGATGCCGCGCGACGGTTGCAACGCGCCGGCGCCGCAATCCGCCGCATTGCGAGGATGGTTGGGGACAACAAATAAAATGCAAATTCTCGGTCTGTATAATTACTGGATTTTCATCGTGTTGATGATGTGCGGATTCTACGTGGTCATCTCGCGCGGCAATTTGGTCAAGAAGCTGGTCGGGCTGAATATCTTTCAGACCTCGGTGTTCATCCTCTACATCAGCATGGGCAAGATCATCGGCGGCACCGCCCCCATTCTGACCGGGACGGCGACGGTCTACAGCAATCCGCTGCCTCATGTGCTGATCCTGACTGCCATCGTGGTGGGCATCGCCACCACGGCGCTGGGTTTGGCGTTGGTGGTGCGCATCCACGAGGCTTACGGCACCATCGAGGAAGACGAAATCCACGCTCAAAGCGAAGACGAAGCCCTGTGACCGAACATCTGCCCGCGTTACAGGTCGTCGTTCCCCTGATCGCCGCGCCGCTGTGCGCGCTGCTGCGTCCCGGCCGGGCGGTCTGGCTGCTGGCCATGGCGACTTGCGCGCTCTGTCTGCTGATCGCCGCGCTGCTGCTGGACCAGGTATTGGCGCGGGGTGTGATTTCCTACGCCATGGGCGGTTGGCCGGCGCCCTGGGGCATCGAATACCGGGTGGATGTCGCCAACGCCTACATGTTGCTGGTGGTGGCGACGATCGGCGCCGTGGTGATGGCGTTCGCGCGGACGGTGGTGGAACAGCGTATCCGCCTGCCGGCAAGCAAGCAGCCCTGGTTCTACACCACCTATCTGTTGTGCCTGACCGGCCTGCTAGGGATGATCGTCACCGGCGACGCCTTCAACGTGTTCGTGTTCCTGGAAATTTCCTCGCTGTCCAGCTACGTGCTGATCAGCATCGGCCGTGATCGTCGTGCGCTGACCGCCGCTTATCAGTACCTGATCATGGGTACCATCGGCGCCACCTTCATCCTGATCGGCATCGGCTTTCTGTACGTGATGACTGGCACCCTCAACATGGCGGATCTGACCGCGCGCCTGCCGGCGGTGGCCGATACCCGCACCGTGCGCGCCGCCTTCGCCTTTCTGACCATCGGCATCAGTCTCAAGCTGGCGCTGTTTCCGCTGCATCTGTGGCTGCCCAACGCCTACGCCTACGCGCCCTCGGCGGTTACCGCGTTTCTGGCGGCCACGGCCACCAAGGTGGCGATTTATGTGCTGTTGCGGTTTTTCTTCACCATTTTCGGTGCCCAGTTCTCCTTTGGGACCATGCGCCTGGACGTCATCCTGCTGCCGTTGGCCCTGGCGGGAATTTTCAGCGCCTCGGTGGTGGCGATTTTCCAGACCAACGTCAAGCGGATGCTGGCCTATTCCAGCGTGGCCCAGATCGGCTACATGATTCTGGGCATCAGCCTGGTGTCGGTCACCGGCCTGACCGCCGCCATTTCGCACCTGTTCAACCACGCCCTGATGAAGGGGACGCTGTTCATGGCGCTCGGCTGCGTGTCGTTTCGGATCGGCGCCGTCAGCCTCGATCGCCTGGCCGGGGTGGGCCGGATCATGCCCTGGACCATGGGCGCTTTCGTGATCGGCGGCCTGAGTCTGATCGGGGTACCGCTGACGGCGGGTTTCGTCAGCAAGTGGTACCTGATCCTCGGCGCGTTGGAGCGAGGCTGGTGGCCGGTGGCGCTGCTGGTGCTGCTCACCTCGCTGCTGGCGGTGGTCTACATCTGGCGAGTGGTGGAGACGGCCTACTTCCAGCCCGCGCCGGAGGGTCGCGCAACCGGCGAGGCCCCGCTGGCGCTGCTGGCGCCGACCTGGACCCTGGCGCTGGCCAACCTCTATTTCGGGCTTGATACCTCGCTGAACGCGGGGGTGGCCCGTCGCGCGGCGGAAGCGCTGCTGGGAGTGGGGCCATGAACTCCGAAACCATCCTGCCGCTGGCGCTGTTCATCCCGCTGGCGAGCGCGTGCTTCATCGCTCTCAACGACGGCCGGCCCGACTGGCGGGAGGGGGCGACCCTGCTGGGGTCGCTGCTGCTGCTCGGCGTGGTGCTGTCCCTGCTGCCGGCGGTGGCGGCTGGCGCGCGCCCCACGGTGGATTTGCTCGAATTCGCCCCCGGCCTGCCGCTGCGGCTGAGCGTGGAACCGCTGGGCATGACCTTTGCCGCCGTGGCCGCCCTGCTGTGGCCGCTGAACTCGCTTTATTCCATCGGCTACATGCGCGGTAATCAGGAACAGCATCAGACCCGTTTCTACGTTTGTTTCGCCATCGCCATCGCCAGCGCCATCGGCATCGCCTTTGCCGGCAATCTGCTGACCCTGTTCATCTTCTACGAAGCCTTGACCCTTTCGACCTATCCGCTGGTCACCCACAAGGGCACTGAGGAAGCCAAGCAAGCCGGCAGGCTATATCTCGGCATCTTGATCGGCACCTCGATCGGCTTTCTGCTGCTGGCCATCGTCTGGACCTGGGCTGTTGCCGGTACTTTGGAGTTTGCGCCGGGTGGGATTTTGGCGGGTAAGGTGGATGGCCCGCTGGTGAATGTGCTGCTGGCCCTGTACATGTTCGGCATCGGCAAGGCGGCATTGATGCCCTTCCACCGCTGGTTGCCGGCGGCGATGGTGGCGCCGACCCCGGTCAGCGCGCTGCTGCACGCGGTGGCGGTGGTGAAGGCCGGGGTATTCTCGGTGCTGAAAGTCATCGTTTATATCTTCGGCATTGATTTTCTGAAAGATACCGGCGCATCGAACTGGTTGATGTGGGTGGCGGCGCTGACCGTGTTGCTGGCGTCCTTCGTGGCCTTAACCAAGGATAATCTCAAGGCGCGGCTAGCCTATTCGACCGTCAGTCAGTTGGGTTACGTGGTGCTGGGCGCGGCGCTGGCGACCTCGATGGGCGTGATCGGCGGTTCGATGCAGATCGTCATGCACGCGTTTGGCAAGATCACCCTGTTCTTTTGCGCCGGCGCGATCTACACCGCCGCCCATAAGACCGAAGTCAGCCAGTTGGACGGGCTGGGCCGGGCGATGCCCTTCACCTTCGGCGCCTTCCTGATCGGTGCGCTCAGCATCATCGGCCTGCCGCCGCTGGGCGGATCGTGGAGCAAGTGGTATCTGCTGGTGGGCGCGGCCGACGCCGAGCAGTGGGCGCTGATGGCGGTGTTGTTGCTCAGCTCGCTGTTGAACGTGGCGTATTTGTTGCCGGTTCCGGCACGGGGCTTTTTCGCGGCGGCTCCGGCCGGCGGCGCGGCCCAAATCCCGATCCGCGAAGCGCCACTGGCCTGCGTGGTGCCCTTGTGTCTGACTGCCCTCGGTTGTTTGTGGTTGTTTTTCCAGGCCGATTCCCTGTACGCGCTGCTCGCGCCGATTACCGTTCGCTGAGAGGTTTGCATGACCGCTCCATCGCCCGACGCCGACCGCCCAGAAAAAAAATATTGGCTGGATGAGCCGCGCCATGTGGACCAGATTTTTTACAGCTTGGTCGGGATCTGCATTGTGCTGCTGCTTGGCGATTTGCTGTATCACAAGCACGCGACCTTCGGTTTCGAGAGCTGGTTCGGCTTCTTTGCCTGGTACGGCTTCATTTGCTGCGTCGCCCTGGTGCTGCTAGCCAAGCAGATGCGCAAGGTCGTGAAGCGGGACGAGGATTATTACGGTGATTGACGGCCTCAACCCGGCGCTGATTCTGATGGGCGGTTCCTTGCTGGCGCTGCTCGCGCCGCAAGGTCGCGCCCGCAATCTGTTCATGCTGGCGCTGCCCATTCTCGGCGCGCTGCAATTGTGGGGTTTGCCTTACGGCGAGTATGCGAGGATCGAGTTATTCGACCTGACCCTGACGACCTTGCGGCTGGATGGCTTGAGCTTTGCCTTCGCCCTGGTTTTTCACATCGCCGCGCTGTTGGCGATCATCTATGCCTGGCGGCTGGATGATCCGGTGCAGCAGGTCGCGGGTTTGTTGTATCCGGGAGCGGCGATGGGCGCGGTGCTGGCGGGCGATCTGGTCACCTTGTTCATTTGCTGGGAATTGGCGGCCGTTTCCTCGGTGTTTCTGATCTGGGCGCGGCGCACCCAACGGGCCTATCGCGCCGGCATGCGCTATCTGCTGGCGCAAATCGGCTCCGGCGTGCTGTTGCTGGCCGGAGTGATCGTCCACCTTCGGGCCACCGGCTCGATCACTTTCG
>JAGRHI010000013.1:0-15218 GCA_020445045.1 Candidatus Competibacteraceae bacterium | reverse complement strand
CTGCGGCGGGTGTTGGCCTACAGCATGAACAACCAGCTCGGCTTCATGGTGGTCGGTGTCGGCATCGGCACGCCGCTGGGTTTGGACGGCGCGGTGGCGCACGCCTTCGCCGATATTTTGTTCAAGGCGCTGTTGTTCATGAGCATGGGCGCGGTGCTGTTGCGGGTCGGCACGGTCAACGGTTCGGAATTGGGCGGACTGTATAAATCCATGCCGCTCACCGCCGGGCTTTGCATGGTCGGCGCGGCGTCGATCTCGGCCTTCCCGCTGTTTAGCGCCTTCGCCACCAAATCGCTGATCCTGGAGGCGGCGGCGCGGGAAGGACACTGGGTTTCCTTTCTGTTTCTGCTGTTTGCCTCGGCCGGCGTGTTCCACCATGCTGGCATCAAGATTCCCTTTTTCGCCTTCTTCGCCCACGATAGCGGCATCCGCTGCGAGGAAGCGCCCCGCAACATGCTGGTCGCGATGGGCTTGGCGGCGGCGCTGTGCGTGGGAATCGGCGTCTTTCCAGAGGCGCTCTATGCCATCTTGCCCTATTCGGTCGCCTTCGATCCGTACACCACCACCCATGTCGTCACCCAGCTTCAGTTACTCACATGGTCGGCGCTGGCGTTTTCGGTGCTGGTGCGCACCGGTATTTATCCGCCAGAACTGCGGTCGGTCAACCTGGATTTCGATTGGATCCACCGTAAATTCCTACCGGCGGTGACGGCGCGGGCGTGGGGAACGCTGGAGCGGAGCTGGGAATGCCTGAACGGCCTGCTGGCGCGCCAGTTCGAGATCCTGATTCGCGCGCTTTCCCGCCATCACGGCCCGCACGGCAAACTGGCCGCCACCTGGCCGACCGGCAGCATGGTGCTGTGGGTCACCGTCCTGCTGGCCGCCTGTCTGATTTTTTATTACTTGTAATCGGCGATCCGCTCGCTTTCCGGGTGACGTCAATCCCGGCCCCGCGTTATGCTTCGACCGGAGGGCCGGCCGTGCCCCGCGCTGGCATCCACCATCGGTTGGCCCGACTTCCTTTCCGTCCAGAGCCGTGCATTGTGAAAACCTCGCCCAGCCTGTGTGAGGATCTGATTCGGCGAACCTGGCTGCTGGTCAGTCTGACCGTGCTGGCCTTCGGCTTGGCCATGTATGTGCTGATTCTCTCGCCGTTGTTCGACCGGCTGGCGGCCAGCGAGCTGCGCCAGGGCGCCGAGATCGCCGGTGAGCGCGTCGAACTGTTGTTCGAGGGCATCGAGCGGATGATCGATACCGCCCGCCGCTGGGGTTTGCGGGAACAGTTCACCCTGGACGATCTGCACGGTTTCGACCGTCTGTTCGAACCGTTCGTCGCCAGCCAGCCCCGCGTGACCTCGCTGCTGCTGGCCGACGAGCGCGGCCGGGAGTTCCTGCTGCTCGAAATGCCGGACGGCGAATGGCGCAATCGGGTCAGCGATCCACAGCGCTGGGGCCAGCGCCAGCGGATCTTCGCTTGGCGTGACCGTCCGCCGCCGCTGACCGAGGGTGAGTGGCAGGAACGCGACTACGACGCTCGCCGTCGTCCCTGGTATCAGGGTGCGTTGGCGCTGGCGCGGGATGGCGAGCCGCACTGGACCGAACCCTATCAGTTCTTCACCACCCGCGAGCCGGGCATCACCGTCTCGACCCGCTGGCACGATCCCCGCACGGGCCAGTTGCGGGTGCTGGCCCTGGACGTGAAGCTGTTCGACCTGTCGCGTTTCACCCAGTCGGTCGACACCAGCGCCGGCGGCCAGGTGGCGATCATGATGCCCGACAGCCGCCTGCTCGGCCTGCCGCGGCATCCCCGTTTCGAAAACGACGAGCAGATCCGCGCCGGCGTCCTGAAAACCGCCGCCGAGAACAGGCTGCCGCGTCTGGCCGAGGCGTTCGAGCAATGGCGGGCCGATGGCCAACCGACAAAGCGCGTGCTGTTTTTCACCGCCGCCGGCGCGCGGTGGCTCGGCTTCTTCCTGCCGGTCCGCTTCGGCAACCGGCAACTGGTGGTGGTTACCGTTGCGCCACGCCGCGATTTCGTGCCGATCGGCGCCGACGACGCGTTGGTACTGGCGGCTTTGTTCGTCGCCCTGTTGCTGGTGGCGTTCCTCTTGTCGCGCCGCGTCGCCCGAGAGGTGGCGCGGCCGGTCGAGATGCTGATGGGCGCCAGCACGCGCATCGGCCGCCTGGATCTGGATCGACCGGTGGCGTTCGAGCCCTCCTGGCGGGAAATCGACGCGCTGTTCGGAGCGCAGGAAGAGATGCGGCAGATGCTGCTGGCCAGCCGCCGCGATCTGGAAGGCAAGGTGGCGGCGCGGACCCGCGAGCTGGCCGACCAGATCGCCCTGCTGGAGGCGCTGGTGGACAATATTCCCAACCCGATCTTCTACAAGGGGCCGGACAGCCGTTTCCTGGGCTGCAATCACGCCTACGAAACCGCGTTCGCCACCCCCCGCCAGTCCCTGGTCGGCCGCCGGGTACTGGATCTCAAGTACCTTGTGGATGAAGAGCGCCGGCTCTACCAGCGGGAAGACGAAACGGTGATTCGCGAGGCGGGACGGAGCATGCGGGAAACCGTCATCGTTTTCGCCGACGGCCGGCCGCATCACACCCTGTACGCGGTCAGCGGCTTTCGCAATCCGGACGGTTCGCCGGGTGGCCTGGTGGGGGTGATCGTGGATATCAGTCCGCTCAAGCAGGCCGAGGCGGCGTTGCGTAAGGCCAAGGAGCAGGCCGAGGCGGCCACTCAGACCAAGAGCATGTTTCTGGCCAACATGTCCCATGAAATCCGCACGCCGATGAACGCCATCATCGGCATGGCGCATCTTTGCCTGCGGACCGAGCTGAACGCCAAGCAACGCGATTACGTGCAAAAAATCCACAATGCCAGCATTTCGCTACTGGGGATCATCAACGACATCCTCGATTTCTCCAAGATCGAGGCCGGTAAGTTGGCGCTGGAAACCATCGATTTTACCCTCGACGAGGTGCTCGGCACGGTCTCGACCATGGTGGCTCCCAAGGCTCACGACAAGGGGTTGGAGTTACTGTTCCACGTGCCTGGCAACATCCCGCAGCGCTTGGTGGGCGACCCCTTGCGGCTGGGGCAGATTCTGATCAACCTGCTCAACAACGCCATCAAATTCACCGAGCACGGACAGATCGGCGTGACGGTCCGGCTGCTGGAGCAGATCGGTAGCCAGGTTCGGCTGCGCTTCGAAGTGCGCGACACCGGCATCGGCATGAACCCCGAACAGAGAGCCCGGCTCTTCCAAGCCTTCACCCAGGTCGACGGTTCGATCACCCGCAAGTACGGCGGCACTGGTCTGGGTCTGACCATTTGCAAGCGATTGGTGGAACTGATGGGTGGCGCCATCGGGGTGGAGTCGGTGCCGGGTGCCGGCAGCATTTTCACCTTCACGGCGCGCTTCGGCCTTGGCAAGACCGCCTGGAGCGCGCGGCGAGCGTTGCCGGCGATCTTCGAGGGTATGCGGACCCTGGTGGTGGACGATAACGCGGCGGCTCGGGAGATTCTGGGCGAGGCGTTGCGCGGCGCTACCCTGCGGGTGGAGACTTTGGCGAATGGAAGCGAAGCCATCGCCGCGTTACGGCAAGCCGACGCCGACGATCCCTACCGACTCGTTTTCGTGGACTGGAAAATGCCGGAAATGGATGGCATCGAAGTCATCCGGCGGATCAAGCGCGACGTTGCCCTGAAGCATCCACCGCGGGTCGTGATGCTGACTGCCTTCGGGCGCGAGGAACTGCGGGTTCAGGCCGAGGCGGCGGGCGCGGACGATTTTCTGGTCAAGCCGCTGAATATCTCGCTATTGCTGGAGACGTTGTTGGCCCTGTTCGCGTCGCGGGTGACGATCGACCCGCCATCCCCGCGCGAGGAGTCGGGCGAGCGGCGTTTCCGGCTGGATGGCGCTCGCATCCTGCTGGCCGAGGACAACGACCTCAACCGGCAGATCGCCGTCGAACTGCTGCATGGCGCCGGTGCCCGAGTCACGGTGGTCAACGATGGTCGGGAGGCGGTGGAACAGGCGCTGGCCAGCTTGGACGGCGAGCCTTACGATCTGATCCTGATGGATTTGCAGATGCCCCGGATGGACGGTTATCAGGCCACTCGCCGGCTGCGCGCCGACGACCGCTTCCGCGAGTTGCCGATCGTCGCCATGACCGCCCACGCGCTGGTCGAGGAGCGACAGCGTTGTCTGGATGCTGGCATGAACGACCACATCGCCAAACCGATCGAGCCGGAGATGATGTTTCACACCCTGCTGCGCTGGCTTGGACGCGAGGCGCCGGCACTCGCCGTGGACAATCCTCCGCCCGCGACGATCGCCGCAAGGCGTGCCGGGGAGGAAGCCGCGCCGCCGGTGGTGGCCGGACTGGATACCGCCAGCGGACTGCGGCGATCGGGCGGTAAGCCTCGCCTGTACCGCAAGTTGCTCGGTAACTATCTGGACAGTCAAGGCGACGCGCCGGCCCGCATTCACGTGGCGCTGGCGGCCAGCGACCGGGAAACGGCGGAGCGGCTGGCGCACACGCTCAAGGGCGTGTCCGGCACCATCGGCGCGGAAACGGTGCAAGCGTCGGCCGCCGCGCTGGAGCAAGCGATTCGAAACGATGCCGCGCCAGGGGATGTCGAAAGGTTGTTGCGGGAAACCGAACGGGCCATGACCGCCTTGCTGGAACCACTGCGGGTCGCGCTGGCGCACCCCGCGGCCGAGTCGGACACTCGGGCGGAGGCGGCCATGAGGCCACGGGACCACGATCAAGCCCGGACGCTACTCGCTGGCCTGGAAACCCTGCTGCGCGACGACGACGCCGAGGCGGTGGAATACCTGCGTGAGCATCGGACGCGGCTGCAAGCCTGCCTGCCACCGGAGTCGCTCCGAGTGCTGGAACAAGCCATCCTCAACTATGCCTTCGACGAGGCGCTGGCCCGGCTACGAACAATGATGGCGGCGCTTGAAGTATCCGCTTGATTCGCGAGGATCTCATGAGTGACCACAGCCTCTACTTTGAACGTCAAACCATTCTGGTGGTGGACGACACGCCGGACAACATAACCTTGCTGAGCGCCTTGCTCAAGGATCGCTACAAGGTTCGGGCGGCCAACAACGGCGAGCGGGCCCTGGCCATCGCCGCCGGCCAGCCGCGGCCCGATCTGATCCTGCTGGACATCATGATGCCAGGCATGGATGGCTACGAAGTCTGCAAGCGGCTCAAGATCGATCCCCGCACCACCGACATTCCGGTGATCTTCCTCACCGCCAAGGTCCAAGTGGAAGATGAGGAACTCGGCCTGCGCCTGGGCGCGGTGGATTACATCACCAAACCGATCAGTCCACCGATCGTGTTGGCCCGGATCGAAACGCACCTGACGCTGAAACGCGCCCGGCAATTCCTGCAAGACCGCAACGCCTATCTGGAGGCGGAGGTGTGGCGCCGTGGCCGCGAGGTGATGGCGATTCAGGAAGTCACCATCATGGCGCTGGCTTCGTTGGCGGAAACCCGCGACAACGCCACCGGCAACCATATCCGCCGCACTCAGCACTATGTCCGAGTGCTGGCCCAGCATCTGCGCCATCATCCCCGCTTCGCCGCCGCCTTGAGCGACGAAACCATCGAACTGCTGTTCAAGTCGGCGCCGTTGCACGATATCGGCAAGGTGGGGATTCCCGACCGAATCCTGCTCAAGCCGGGCCGATTGACCCCGGACGAATTCGAGATCATGAAGACCCATGCCGCGCTGGGGCGCGATGCCATCGCGGCCGCCGAGCGGTGTCTCGACACCCCCGATTCCTTCCTGCGCTTCGCTCGGGAAATCGCCTATTCCCATCAGGAAAAATGGGACGGCAGCGGCTATCCCGAAGGATTATGGGGCGAACAGATACCGCTGTCGGCGCGGCTGATGGCGGTGGCCGACGTGTACGATGCCCTGATCAGCCGGCGGATCTACAAGCCGGCCCTGCCGCACGAGCAGGCGGTGGCGATGATCCGGGAGGGTCGGGGTGGCCATTTCGATCCGGACATCACCGATGCCTTTCTGGAATGCGCCGAGCAGTTCCGGGCCATCGCGGCGCGATTCGCCGACGACGAGCAAGTCTGGCAACACACCCTGGAGCAGGTGGAAACCGCGCTGAGCGACGAGACCATCGTGCTGGGCGGCGGAACTTGAGCGAGAGCGAAGGCGCATGTCCCGCCGCCCGCGCCCCGCGCCGGCTTGCCGTTTATCTTTCATCGATCGCCAGATACGTTCAATGGGCTTCACGTCTGGACTGTAAGGCGGTTACCGTCTTCAATCCAAAGCAACTTTCATCTTGATTCCCGCGGGCGACGGCGGTCACCGACGCCTTGGCGCATAACGCCGATATCGCCAAGGTCCAGGAGTGGTTGGGGTACGCCAACGTCTCCACCACCCGGCTGTACGACAAGCGCCAGCATCGCCCGGAAGACAGTTCGACTTCCTTGCCTTGCCCTGTTCCTGAACCCGCCATCCGTTGGTCGAACCGGCGGGCGAATTCTCCATGAGTCAGTCATCTCCTCATTGCGTTTTCTCACCGGATTCCTTTCGCAATCTTCCGCAGCAACGCCTGGTCGGACACCTTGATGCGCCCGCGGCTCAGTGCGATTGCACCCTGCTGCTCAAATTCCTTAAGCAATCGGCTGATCACCTCACGGGCAGAGCCGAGTTCCGAGGCAATCGCTTCGTGGGTAATGCTAAAGCTGCAATCCGAGGAACTGACGGCCACCAGCCGCGACTGTATGTACTGGGCAAGCCGCGTATCCATCTTTTTGAAAGCAATTTCCTCCACGAGGCACATGGTTTGGATCAGGCTTTGTCCCATCTCCGAAAAAACGACGGTCCTGACCGCATTGTCCAGTCCGATCCAGCGGCGGAAGTCTTTACCGGGAAACATGACGACTTGGACGTCCTGTTCGATCTCCGCGGAAGCCGGAGCTTGGATTCCTGTAAGCACACAAAGCAAATTCAGTCGGCAAAGTTCTCCGGGCTTCACCGTGTAGAGGGTGATCGCGCGACCGGACTCGCTGGTCTTGTAGACGCGTATCAGGCCCGAACCGACTAACGCAATCTGATCGACGTTCGCGCCCTCGCAGATGTACATCGAACCCCGCGGGAACGCGGCCGGGCGAGCGGTCGTGATCATTTCCGCGCGCGTGTCGCTTTTCGCATTCAAAAACAGGCTGAATTTCTCTAATACCTCAAGCGCTTCCATTTTCGGTTCTTATGGGGCAGTGGCAGTGCGACCGGGAAGAATGGCCCGGTGTCCAGGATCGGGAAGGTACCTTCTCCGGCGCGAGAACTACGGGTTGTAGTCACCTTATTTCGTTTCGCAAGGAACAGCGACCAGTCAGTCATCCTCGCCAAGCAATAAAAACAATTTACCACCTTATGTGACTACGGTTACAAAGCCTGGCGTGCGCGAGAGAGTAAGCTGAGCGCGGTTTCGACATGCCTCTTTGCCGCAAGGAGATTGCCCATGCAAGTTCTTCGAATCCAAGTGATCCGCTTGATCGTGGCCTTCGCCGCAACCGCCAGCTTGTTGGCAACATTGCCTGCATCCGCCGTTTCCCGCTGCGGCACTTTTGAAATCGTACCCATCCCCGGCATGACCTCGCACTTGGCCGCGTTTGACGATGGTACCGTGTGGGCCATCGGTGGCTCGGCGTCGGCCCCGACCGTGCCCGTTCTGCGTCACTTCGACGGCAGCGCCTGGAGCGAGCAGCCACTTCCGGCCGAGGCCGATGGCTTCGCCTTCAGCGCCAGCGGCAGCACGCCCGACGGTGACGCCTGGTTTGCCGCGACACGAGCCTACTCAGTGTATGAAATCCGAGTCCTGTTCATGCGTGTGCGTGGGGGGAACGTCGACCGTGTCGACACATTCCTCTACCCCAGTTCAATCAACACACCGGGCGCGCCGGTGGACATCTCCGCTTCGTCCGCCGACGATGTCTGGGCGCTGACCGCCAGCGGCGATGTCATTCACTTCGACGGCGCGTCCTGGCAGGCGATGGACGTGCCGCCGATCTATACACCGGATCAACGCCTCTACCCCAAGGCCATTTACGCCGCCGCGCCCGATGATGTCTGGACCGTCGGCTACGGCGGCTCCGGTCGTGCCACCTACATCGGCTACACGCAGCACTGGAACGGCTCCAGTTGGACCAAGGTGTCGACACCCTTCGACGGCCAGGACCAGACCTTCTTCCTGGATATCGACGGCAGCGGCTCGAACGACATCTGGGTGGCTGGTCACTCGAACTACTCCCAGGACATCCTATTGCATTGGGACAGCAGCGAATGGATACAGGCACAGGGTCCAGCTTCCGGTGCGGCGATGGCAAAGGTCATGACCATGGGTCCCGGCAACGCCTGGGCCGTGCCCTACTCCCTGTCCGCCGGCGATGCATTTTACTACTGGAATGGCGCGGCATGGAGCGAAGGCGCTCGTTTCAACCTGCCCGACGCGGTCACCATTTCCTGGCATGACGTGGCGAAAGCCGGTACCTGCGACGCCTGGGCCGTTGGCGCCTACTACGACGGTACTGCCTATCAACCCTTGGCGGCGCGTCTGATGCCAGGTGATGTTCAGGCTCAGGCTGAGGTGCTCGTGGGCGCCATTGATGTTACCCGCGCGCGCGCGTCGGGCAAGTCATACTACGGGGAGGCCGTCGTTACGATTCTCGACGGGGATCTGACACCTGTGTCGGGAGCCATCGTTTCCGGCGATTTTTCCGGTCCCTCCAGCGAGAGCCTCGTGGCAACCACTGGCGCTGACGGCAGGGCGGTGTTCTCCTCCGCGGTGGTCAGACGGCCCAGCGGGAACTGGTGCTTCACGGTTGCGGGCGTCAGCGCATCGGGCGCCATCTACAACGAAGCCTTGAACATGGAAAGCTCGGATTGTGAAGCGGGCGGCGGTGGCAACCGGCGCTGACGGCACGTCGTATTCACATGCTGGGCGCCAGCCCATCAACACTGAACGCGGACATGGCCAAATTAGAGGGTCGTTATGAACTCGTGAATCGCCCCGGCTGTGCCGGGGGAGACTTGACTTGTGACCAATGGGCTCAGAGGTATCGCCAATACAGATAAACCATGCCGATGGCGATCGACATGAGCATGAGCGGGAAGGCCAGCAGGGCGTATTGCATGAAGCGGATCGGCTGGCCGGCCCGTTCGGCGAAGCCGGCGACCACCAGGTTGGCGCTGGCGCCGACCAACGTTCCGTTACCCCCCAGACAAGCGCCCAGCGACAGTGCCCACCACAGCGGCATCAAGCCCTCCGGCCCGCCGAAGGTCGGGGCCATGGTCTTGATCAGCGGAATCATGGTGGCGACGAAGGGAATGTTGTCGACGATCGCCGACAGAATGGCCGAGGACCACAGAATGATCATGGAGGTTGCGGTCAGGTTACCGCCGGTCAAGGCCAGCATCTTGTCGGCCAGTAGCTTGAGCAGGCCGGTGCTGTCCACGCCATGCACCACGATGAACAGGCCGACGAAGAAGAAAATGGTGATCCATTCCACCTCGTTGAAGGCGTCCAGGACATGCTTGCTCTGATGTTCGGCGTTGCGGCCGAGATTGGCCAGCAGGAGCAGCAGCGCGGCGCCGGTCATGGNNACGGTGGCGGCTTCCAGATGCAGCGTCTTGGCAAAGACGAAGCCGGTAATCACCAGCCCGATGACGCCCAAACACTGCTTGAGCAGACGCAGATCGGTGATGGCTTCGCGTTCATTGAATTGCATCACTCGTTCGCGATCTTCCGGGGCGGCTTTGAGGTGACGGCCCCAGACAAAATAGATGGGGAGCAGGGTCGCCGCCATGATCACGACGACGACCGGGGTCAGGTTGTAGGCGAAATCGGTGAAGGTCAGCCCGGTGGCCGAGCCGATCATGATATTGGGCGGATCGCCGATCAGCGTCGCCGTGCCGCCGATGTTGGACGAGAAGATCATCGCGAACAGGTAGGGATATGGACTGACCCTGAGTTCTTCGGTGATCAGCAAAGTGACCGGCGCCACCAACAGCACGGTGGTCACATTATCCAAAAGCGCCGAGGTCACCGCCGTGACCAGCGCGATCATCACCAGAATGCCCCAGGGCCGGGCATCGACCTTCTTGGCCGCCCAAATCGCCATGAACTGGAACACCCCGGATTGGCGGGTGATGGCGACGATCACCATCATGCCGATCAACAGGCCAATGGTGTTGAAGTCGATGCCGCGAATGGCGGCTTCCTGATTGAGAACGCCGACCGCGATCATCAAGCCCGCCGCCAACAGGGAGACGATGGCCCGGTTGATCTTCTCGGTCATGACCACGATGTAGGTGATCGCGAACAGAATGGCCGCGACCCACATGGGGTTCAGGCCAAACAGCACTGATGTCACATCCGCTTCCGATCCGTGCATTCAGGCGTTCTCCCCCATCAGCTTTTCCAACACATCCCAGAAGGAAATGATGCCCTCCAAATGATTGCTGGTCTTGTCCACCACCGGCACGCTGGTGGTGCGCCCATGCAACATCAGCAGCATCACTTCCATGGCGAGGGTGTCGGGGTGCGCGACCTCATGAATGTTCAGCCATTTCCGCACCGGTTCCTCGCGGCGTTCGTCCAGGCGCTGGGCCAGATCCATAAGATTCTCGGTGATGAAGGACACATTATCGAGTCCGTACTTGTCCAGCACCGCCTTGGGCAGGGTCAGTTGCAGCAACGAATAGATGCTGAACGTACCCAAATAGCAGCCTTGTTCGTCCACCACGGGTAGATGGCGCAGATGGTGTTTGAGAATGCGGTCGGCGGCGGTAGCGACCGTATCGGACGGACGCAGCGTCATCGGGTTGGGGTTCATGAGGATTTTTGCTTTCATATGATACCTTGGGTGATGGAAAGAACAGCGGGCGTGGCCGTTTGCAATGACTCATCGCCGGTAAGCGGCTTCAGCCGAACGTGCCGCCGTTCCAGCCCCAGTGGGTGGCGGCGACGCTAGTAAAGCCCAGATAAATCCGATCGGGCGGAATGCCGAGTCGTTCGTGCAGCAGGGCGCAGACGCGTTCGGACAGCGTGCGGTTGACCTCGCCGCTCAGGCCGCCGATGCTGCGGATCTCGGCATAGGCGGCCGGACCTTCGGCCCCACCCATCAGCATCGCGGTCTGGTCAATGGTGACCATGACGTAGCGCTCCGGCTTGCCGATGCATTCGGCGACGATCCGCGAGAGCGGGGCGAGCAGCTCATGGCGCTGCTGGTTGGAAAGCGAACTTGAGGTTTGCAGGGCGAGCAAGGGCATGGAAGGGACCTCCAGGACAGAAGAAACGCGGAGAACACCACCGAAAATCAGAGGACGCGACGGCACCACCAAAAGCATAGCACGGCGCCCGATGCGGTCAGGTAGGAGGTTAAAAGCGCGGGATGGGCGTCAGGACCCACCGCATTTCCACCGCTCCGCCGGCGGGGGACGCCGGGGCGGAAGCGGTGGCTTCTTTCACTCCGGCGCGGTGGGCGCGGTGGGCGGCGGATCGGACTCGGCCCGCGCGGTGGTTGGAGTTTCGTCCGTGGCGGCCTCCGGCGCGATGGGCGCGGCGGGCGGCGCGACGGCCGGCTCGGTCTCCGCCACGCTGGCTTCTCCCGCTTCCGCCGGCGCGGTGGGCGGCGCGGTCAGACGGTCGCCCAGAATGGCCTTGGCCTCGCCTAGATGCCAGGCGACGCTGTCCAGGTCGGCGTGCGACTTATGCACCCACGCCTCGCCCCAGTAGAAATTGCAACTGGTTTCGGCCCGTAGCAGGCGCCAGTGCGCTTCGTTCATCACCCGCGCCAGTTCGGGGTTGGGATCTCCGACCCGCGCCGCCGCCTGCGCCACGATGTGGAATTCCCGGCTGAGATCGTGCACGCGGACCATGGTGTCGCGCTGCGCCCAAGAGCCTTGCCATTGATGGAAATCCCAACCGTGATGCTCGTCGGTGTTCCAGGCGCCGCGCCGGATGGTGACCTGGCCGTGCGCGCCGAAGCGGTCCAGATACTCGGTGATGAAAGTCGGGCGCAGCGACGAATGGCCGGCGCGGATTTCCTCCATTGCCTGGCGATAGAAATAGGTCCAGAAATTGGACTGATCGGTGACGTTGCGGAACCAGCCGCCGTTGTCGCCATCGGTGGCGGTGGTCACCAGTGGCGGAAAATCGCACCACTTGGTGCGTTCGTGCAGCTCGTGATAGAACCAGCCGTAATCCATGCCGGACAGTTGCGCGTCGGACAGTTCGCGGTCGCGGACCACGATCACGATCTGCTCACCGCCGTATTCGGCGATGTGCGGCCGGTAGCGCAGTTCCTGCCAACTCATCGAGTCCACGGGATCGACGTACTCGCAATCGACCATGACATAGCGGTAGCCGGCTCGTTTCAGGTGCGGGATCACCCGCATGTCGAAACCCATCTCCGGCGGCCAGAAGCCGTTGAATTGATTTCGCCAGAATACGTGGCGGGCGATGGACTGCCAGCGGGCGATGTGTTCGTCCCAGTCGGCCTCCGGGATCAAGGCCAGCACCGGATGGTAGTAGCCGGTGCCGAGGATTTCGAACAGGTGCTCGTTTTGCAGGTGCCAGAGCAGCTTGCCGCAATCGACGATGCCGTAGGCGCGCTCCTGGAAGCTCGGGTTGGACAAGGATTCCAGCAACGTTCCGGACAGCGACAGATGAACGCGGGCGATGTCCTGATAGTCCCACAGCACCCGCGGCATGCGGTCGTAGGCGAACAGGATTTCCTTGGCTTCCCATTCGTTGGTTTCGAGTAGATGTTCAAGGTTGTTGGGGGGCTGGTGCATGTTCAGCACCAGGGCATGATGAATGTCTCGCATCGCGCTTCTCCTCGTTATCGTTGGCTGGGCGATGGCGAAAAGACCCTCAAGGGTCTCGATCGCGGTTCAGCATGGAAACGACCGGCCGGTCGGAAGTTCAGGCGGCCGGTCGGGAGTGATCCAGATTCACCGTCAGCGGCGGCATGGCGTTGACGTGGATGCCTTGCTGGGGCATGGGAATATTGATGCCGTGCTCGCGGAACAGGTCCAGGATCTCCAACATCACCTCGCTGGAAATGTTGCGGATGCCGTTATACACGTCGTGGATCCAGAACCGCAGCTCCAATAGCATGAAACTCTCGCCGAATTCCAGCAGCAAGGCTCGCGGCGCCGGATCGCTCAAGACCCGCGCCGGTCGCTGGGCGCCTTCCGCCATCAATTCCAGCGCCTTGCGCACGTCGGCGTCGTAGGCGACTCGCACCTGCACCTTGAGCCGGGCCAGGTCGTTGCGGTGCGACCAGTTGATCACCTGATGGGTGATGATCTCCTCGTTGGGGATCAGGTACTCGGTGCCGTCGCGGGTTTCGATCGACACGTAGCGCGCACCCAGCGAGGCCACCCAACCGTAAGTGCCGCTGACTTGGATGACATCGCCCGGCTTGATGGATTTGTCCATCAACAGCAACACGCCGCTGATCAGGTTGGAAATGATCCGTTGCAGGCCGAAGCCCAGGCCGACGCCGAGCGCCCCACTGAACAGCGCCAGCGCGGTGAAGTCGATGCCGGAACTGGCCAAGGATACCACCACCGCCAGGATGATCAGTCCGCCCTTGAGCAGCTTGCCGAACAGCACCCGCACCGATGGGGTCAGGTTGGGCAGGTGTTGCAGGCGTCGCTCCAGCGCTCGCGAGATCAGCACCGCCACCCACAGCATGACGCCGAAATAGAACATGCTCTTGAGCACGCTCAGCAGCGACAGCCGCAGATTGCCGATCTGGATGGCCAGCCGGTCCAGGAAGATCAGAGTCGGATCGAGCAGGTGGAGAATCGCCAGCACGGCGATGCTGTAGGCGGCGATCACCACCGCCCGCGCCCACACCGGCTCGCGCACCAGTATCGAAAACGAGCGGATGGCGATCCAGGCCGCCAGCAGGTGGATAGCGATCCGGACCCAGTGACTGGGCCAGCCGAAGCGCACGGCGACGGAACCGGCGATCGCCAGCCCGGCGATCCACAGCAGCGGAAACAGCAGCGATGCCAACACCAGCAGGGTGTGACGACCGTGTTCGTCGGTCGTCCGGGCCTGGATGCGCTGGCTCAGTCGCGGATGGACGAAATCGTAAATCCACCAGGCGGCGAATCCGGTGCCGACCAGGGCCGGCATCTGCATGGCGGTATAAACGATGTGTTCCGGGGTAAAAAGGCTTTCGCGCAGCCAGGCCCAGATCAGGCGCAGCCAAGTCACGATGAAGCCGCTATCGAAAGAGGTCGGTTGCATGACACAAGCTTAGCCGCCGTATCCGACTGGCGGCGGCGATTTTTCCGGTCGACGATCTCGCTTGGCGCTCGATCGTGGTATCCAATCGTCCATCGACGACTACGGGACGGGTTACTATTCGTTGCAATACCTGAAGCATCTACTGGTGGATGTGCCCAAGATCGACCGCGCCTTCATCAAGACCCTGGTCGAGGGTCGGGTCAACCAGGCCATCGTCCGTTCCACCATCGATCTTTGCCACACCTTGGACATCAGGGTCGTGGCCGAAGGTGTCGAGGATCGCCAGGTCCTCGACAGGCTGATGGCCATGGGTTGCGATATGGCGCAGGGCTACTACCTGTCCCATCCGCTGCCGATGGATCGCTTGTTGGCACGGCTCGATCAGGACAGCTTTCGGTTCGAGTAGAGTAAGCGCGGTACCTGAACAGCCGGCGAGGTTGATCGGCAAGCTGATCGGCGATCGTGGTTATGTTTCCCAATAGCTGTTCCACGAACTCCGGGAGCGGGACTTATGGAATGCGGTGTGCGACGGCCTTCTGACGCCCAGGCTCCGCCTGGAGCCGCCGGCCATGGCGAATTTGGGTAAAACCGAAGCCCAGCGAGGACGAAACCAAAGAGTACGTCTCGCAGTACATGGGTTACCCCGTTTTCAACAAAGATTTCCATCCAACGATGATTTTTCGAGGTCTCCCATGGCTCGCGGGCGGATAATCCTCTTTTCATAACGGTAGCCTTTGCGGTCGATTCGTCTTGGGATTTCACGAGAATAATTTCGATCGTTTGGTCGCTTAGGGGCGCAGAGGATGCATTCTCAGAATAAATTGTGTTTTTCAAATGCTTACCATGTCATGGAGCATATCGATGAGCGTGCCAACCTACAATTCTGACATCATCCATATC
>JAGRHI010000124.1 GCA_020445045.1 Candidatus Competibacteraceae bacterium | reverse complement strand
CCAGCAGGGCGTTGCCGCCGTAGCCTGAGCCGTAGGACCAGATTTCACGGGTCTCGGGGAAATGCACGATGGCCTTGCGGCCAATGTCCGGCTCGCACGGCCAAGGGACATCCTGCTGACCGGGTGCCAGCGGTGCGCCAACCGAATGCACGCAGGGCACGAAGAAGCCGTCGCTACCCAGCGCATCAAGCACCTTCTGGCCCATGCGGGTCATGATCCGCATGTTGGTGACGACATAAGCCGAGTCGGTGATCTCGATGCCGATCTGGGCGATCGGGCTGCCAATGGGACCCATGCTGAAGGGGATCACATACAAGGTGCGACCCTTCATGCAGCCGTTCATCAGTTCTTTCAACTGCGCCCGCATTTCGTCCGGCGGCGCCCAGTTGTTGGTCGGGCCGGCATCCTCTTTTTTCAGGCTGCAAATGAAGGTGCGATCTTCGACCCGCGCCACATCGGACGGATGGGAGCGGGCGAGATAGGAGTTGGGCCGTTTTTCCGGGTTCAGCCTGGTGAAGGTCCCGGAGGCAACCATTTCGTCGCATAGACGCTGATATTCCTCCTCCGAGCCGTCGCACCAGACGATGCCATCGGGCTGAGTCAGGGCGGCTATTTCATCTACCCAGTTCAACAGCTTGGCGTTGTTGGTGCGGCTTGCGCCGTCGTGAGTGAGTGCCATCGATAAAATCCCCTCTGTGTTGGGTGTCTGAGGCTGAAGAATCGGCGGATGGGGTTAAACCACCCCTGTCCGGGTAGGGATAGTGGTGAGGAAGGACTCGGTTGAGTCGGGTTTCACCATGCAAACGTAAGGTTATCATCAAGCTGTTGAGGATGCCACCAGTCCTGCCGGACACGCCACCCCGGTGCCGCCCAGCCCGCAGTAGCCGCCGGGATTTTTGGCCAGATATTGCTGGTGATAGTCCTCGGCGTAATAAAATTCGGGCGCGGCGCGAAGCTCCGTGGTGATCGAAGCGTAACCGGAATCGTGCAGCAGGCGCTGGTAAGCGGCTTGGCTGGTTTCGGCGGCGGCCTGCTGATCCGGGTCGTAATAGTAGATCGCCGAACGGTATTGGGTGCCGGTGTCGTTGCCTTGGCGCATGCCCTGAGTGGGGTCGTGCGACTCCCAGAATGCCTTCAGCAGATCGACGTAGCCGATGACTTGCGGGTCGAACACGATCCGCACCACCTCGGCGTGACCGGTCAGCCCGCTGCAAACTTCCTCATACGTGGGATTTTGGGTATGGCCGCCGGCGTAGCCGACCATGGTCGAATACACGCCGGGCAACTTCCAGAACAGCCGTTCCGCGCCCCAGAAACAACCCATGCCGAACAGCGCCAGCTCCATGCCTTCGGGGAAGGGGGGAATCAGGCGGTTGCCGTTGAGGTAATGGCGCTCTGGAACGGGGAGTGCTTGAGCACGGCCGGGCAGGGTGTCTTCCGGCTGGGGCAGGGTGAGCTTGGGTCGGGTGCGGAAGCCGAACATGTCGCGGATCTCCGTTGGAGGATACGCCAGCGTTGACCATGATTCGGTGGTGAGGTTCAAGATGGCCGACTCAATGGCTCGTCTCATGAAAAGCAATGGACTGATCGATGTGTTTGTTTTCCATTGCGCTGCCGATGGTTCAAGGGTCTGGTGCAAATACCAGCTCCGGCACTACCACCTCCCAGCGATCGCAGCGGACGGACATCGGTATTCGGGTTTTGAATCCTCCTTCCCGCGGACGAGGATCGCTGTCACCCGTGCCTCGATACACCACATGCCCGAGGGTGGTTCAGCGTCCTGCGCCGGCCATGCCTGGACCGCCGCGTCCCCGACGCCGAGACCCTGACCCACGAAGTGGCCGCCTGGGAACAGGTCCGCAACGCCGATCCCCGGCCGGTGAACTGGCGCTTCACCACCCCTGATGCCCGCATCAAACTCAAGCGTCTCTCCCGTCAACTCAGGACGGGTGAAGCACTAGTGACGCTGATTTTCAGTTTGGATTCATGTTTGGTCGGCATTCTGGGTTCGCGGCATAACAACTCGACTGAAACTCCAAAGGAGGTAAGGGCATGATTTCACGCCAGAAATTATTTTCAAGCGGATTCGCTTGCCTCGCGTTGCTGGTTCCTCTGACCGGGCAGGCCGAGCCACCTTCGGGGCGTTTGCTCGCTCCTCTGACCGGGCAGGCCGAGCCACCTTCGGGGCGTTTGCTCGCATCCCAGTGCGCCCAGTGCCACGGCACCAACGGCCAAGCCGTCGGCGATATCGATCGCTTGGCTGGAGAAGGCTTTCAGGAACTGTGGGAAGAGATGCTGGAAATGAAGTACAGCCGTGATACGGGCGACATCATGCACCGCCAAGCGAAGGGCTACACCGACGATCAAATTCGGCTGATCGCCGAGTATTACGATGGGGTGAGCGGTGGCGGCACTCGCGATGAGGGTACCGCCCAGCGTGATGGGCACGAAGAAGGCGATGGACGCAAGGATGAACGCAAAGAGCACGAGGACGACGATTGACCGGCATTTTTCCTCCAATCAGATCATCAATCAACTCGATAGATAAAAGGAAACGCCATGAACACGATCTCTCGTCGTCACTTTCTGAAACTGGTGGGTGCCTCCACGGCCATGGCCGCCAGCCCCACACTCTTGAAGGCCCAAACCGCGACCCCCCCGCAGGTTGTGGTGGTGGGCGGCGGTTTTGCCGGCGCCACCGTGGCCAAATATCTGCGCCTCTGGCGCAACGGGGACGTCGCCGTCACGCTAGTAGACGCCAACCCGGCGCATACTTCGTGCATTCTGAGCAACCTGGTGTTGAACAATGCCCTGAGTCTGTCGCAAATCACCTTCAATTACGCCATCCTGCAACAGAAATATGGGGTTACCACGGTCCAGGGCCAAGCGACCGGCATCGACGGCGGAAAACTGTTGTTGGAGGATGGCCGGTCCCTGGATTATGACCGGCTGATTCTGGCCCCCGGCATCGATTTCGACTTCGGTAAAATCGGCGTTCAAGACCCGGCCAATGTGCTCCATGCTTGGAAAGCCGGCCCACAAACCACTGAGCTGCAACAGCAACTCAAGACCATGCCCACTGGCGGCACGTTCGTCCTGACCATTCCCCCAGCGCCGTACCGCTGTCCGCCCGGACCTTACGAACGGGCCTGCCTAGTGGCCGATTATCTGAAGAAACACAAACCCGGTTCCAAGGTGATCGTGCTGGACGCCAATCCGAAGATCATCGCCGAGGAACACACCTTCACCAAAGCCTTCAACGAAACTCACAGGGGCTATGTGGAATACCATCCCGGCGTGGTCATAACAGCGGTCAACGCTGGCGCGCGATCGATCACCTATAGCGAGAACGGCGAGCAGAAAACCCTGCTGGCCAGCGTGCTGAACGTGCTTCCGCCGCAGAAAGCCGGTGCCATCGCCTTCGACCTCGGACTGGTCCCGACGGGACAGAACTGGGCGTCGATCAATCCGCTGAGCTATGAATCCACTCTGGTTTCCGGCATCCACGTCATCGGCGATTCGCAAGGGACCGGCCAGCCCAAGTCCGGCCATATCGCCAACGCCGAAGCCAAGGTGTGTGCCGATGCCATCCTACGCGCCTTTGCCGGCGAGGATCCGGACCCGGCGCCGACCACCAACTCGGCCTGCTACAGCCCGATCACCGCCGACACCGCCTCCTGGCTGACGGCGGTGTTTGCCTACAATCCGAGCACGGGTGCCATGGAAGTCGTGCCGGAATCCTTCGGTGAAGCGCCTTCCGCCACCCAGGACAACTACGAGAGGATGTTCGACTGGGCCGACAATCTGTTCGCCGATACCTTCGCCTGAACAGCACTTCCGTCAGAATTTCGGTAGTGTCCCTCAATGGGTGTGATCGATCAGTTGCCTACCATCGAACAAGTATTTCCCGATTTTGGGGAATTCGATCACGCCCGTTGAGGGACACTATCAAACGTGGTGGCTACGGCATTACTCTTTAGAGATTCATAAGGAGATAAAATCATGTCCAAATGCGTTTGGCATAACCCTCAGCGGCAGAACCTCTTTCGGACCCTGGCATTGGCAATCGCACTGGGGCCGGTGACAAGCAACCTTGCATCGGCCTACCAACTGACCGACCTGGGCGTCGACGTTTCACCAACGGACATCAACGACAATGGCACCGTCGTCGGCATGCGGCAGGATGGAGCCACGAGAATTGCGGTCCGCATTCCCAACGGCGGCAGCATCGAGGACCTGGTCGGCGGCGTTGTGGCCAATGCGGTCAATGACGACGAGGTCATCACCGGAAATACCCTGACCGGCGCCTTCCTGTACGACGGCATGCTGCAGGATATCGGAGACGACTACACGGGCTTGGACATCAATGCACTCGGCCAGGTGGCAGGCAGCAAGGCCGGTGACAATCCGTACCGGGCCACACCCCGGCCGGTGAATCCGGCAATCTACGATCCCAACGCACACGGCCAAAGCTGGCAGGTGCTGGACATTGCAAACGTTTATCCCCGGGGCACCCGGCAGGGTGTCTACGCGGACCTCTACTACCTCTTCGGGATCAACGATGCCGGTTACGCGGTGGGCCGCAAGAGCCGCTACGGCTTGGTCGGTTCGGCGGCTTTCCTGACGACACCGGAATTCAAGGACGTGACCTTTCTGCCTATCCCCTCCGGTGGTACGGCAGTCGCCATCAACAACCATAACCGGTTGGTCGGCACCAACGGCGAATCCCACTCTCATGCCTACCTGTACGATTTTGACGCAGGTCTTTACACCGACCTGGGTACGCTGAACGGTGGTCTTCGCAGCAGCGCCGCCGACATCAACGACGCTGATCAGGTCGTCGGCAGCGCTTGGCTGTCCACCGTCGACACCAGCCTCTACGACCCGACGCTCTATCACGCGTTCATCTGGGATGAGGGCAACGGCATGGTCGACCTCAATGATCTCTCCACCGAGCCCGGTTGGTTGCTGACCGCGGCGACCGCGATCAACGAGCGGGGCGATATCGTCGGTACCGGCATCGTGAACGGTGAGGTGCACGGCTTCCTGCTCAGCAATGACGCACCCCCGCCGCCGGCAGGCAACCAGCCGCCGGTCGCCGTTGCCGTTGCGGACGTTACCTCGGGCAAGGCGCCGTTGACAGTGTCCTTCAGTGCCGCGGGCTCCAGCGATCCGGACGGTGACGCACTGAGCTTCGCATGGGATTTCGGCGACGGGACTACCGGATCCGGCGTTGCGCCGACGCACACCTACACAAATCCCGGCACCTACACCGCGGTCATGACTGTCACGGACGGCAGCCTGACCGATACCGCCACAGTGGACATCAAGGTCCGCAAGGGGCGGGGAAACGGGTGACGAAGAAGCGGGCTGCGTGATTTATCTGGCGCTTCGTGCCGTCGAACTCTCCACTCCCGCGGGACGACTTCGTCGTCCCGTGCTTGCGTCCCCGCCGCCCACCCACGATTCGCCGTCAGAAGATCAGAGGAAGCGCGTGGGGGAGATCCGACAAACCGCGGTGGGCGATGTGCCGAGGCGCCTTCTGTTGGTGGAAGAATACTGGAGGCTTGAGAGCATATCTCTTTGAGTTTGGCCGTGTCGCTTCGCAACTTGACCGGCTTCTCTCTGACTATCGGGTTTGACGGCGGTAAGATGTGGGGCATCGAAGGCAATCAGATTGTGCCCAAGCAGAAAGGAACATCCATCCGCGAAAGTATCGAGTTGGGTGAGCGCCGCGGGCAGATTTCCAGTGTGGTATTCGAACGCTTGTCCGGTATCACCGCGCACTGCGACGAAGCGGTGAATGCGTCCATCCTGGGTCCCCACTTCGAGATCGATGGAAAGGCAATGAGGCGCGAAATCATGAGCTTCAGGTGCTTTCCTGGCTTGATCGTTCATGGTGACGCCAAAATTCTCCTGATTCTAGAGAGCGAGCGCGGGTGAATTATGATCTCGCACTCGCGTTCGAACCTCCCGGCGATCCCGCCGGGAGGTTCTTCTGGCGCTGTCCTAGGCCGCCAGCTTCACCTTATCCGCCACTTCGCGATATTCCGGCACCTGATCGAAGTTCAGGTAACGGTAGATCTCGGCGCCCTTGGCGCCGATCTCGCCCATGTAGCTCATGTACTCGTCGAAGGTCGGAATCTTGCCCAGCAGCGCGCAGACCGCCGCCAATTCCGCCGAACTGAGGTAGACGTTGGCGCCTTTACCGAGGCGGTTGGGGAAGTTACGGGTCGAGGTGGACACCACCGTCGCGCCGTCCGCCACCCGCGCCTGATTGCCCATGCACAGCGAGCAGCCGGGCATTTCCATGCGTGCCCCGGCGCTGCCGAAGATGGCGTAGTAGCCTTCCTCGCTCAACTGATGCGCATCCATCTTGGTCGGCGGCGAAATCCACAGCCGGGTCGGAATGCCGGACCGGCCGGTCAGCACCTTACCGGCGGCGCGGTAGTGACCGATGTTGGTCATGCAGGAGCCGATGAATACCTCGTCGATCTTGTCGCCGGCCACGTCAGCCAGGGTCTTGACGTCGTCGGGATCGTTGGGGCAGGCCAGCAGCGGTTCCTTGATGTCGGCCAGATCGATGTCGATCACCGCCGCGTATTCGGCGTCGGCATCCGCTTCCATCAGCGTCGGGTTGGCCAGCCACTCTTCCATGCCCTTGATCCGGCGCTCCAAGGTCTTGGCATCCTGGTAACCGTTGGCGATCATCCACTTGAGCATGGTGATATTACTGTTGAGATACTCGATGATCGGTTCCTTGTTCAACCGCACCGTGCAACCGGCGGCGGAGCGCTCGGCGGAAGCGTCGGACAGTTCGAAGGCCTGTTCCACCTTCAGATCCGGCAGACCTTCGATTTCCAGGATGCGGCCAGAGAAGATGTTTTTCTTGCCTTCCTTCGCCACCGTCAACAGGCCGGCCTGGATCGCGGCGTAGGGAATGGCGTTGACCAGATCGCGCAGGGTGATGCCAGGTTGCATGGTCCCCTTGAAACGCACCAGCACCGATTCCGGCAT
>JAGRHI010000123.1 GCA_020445045.1 Candidatus Competibacteraceae bacterium | reverse complement strand
GTGATCTTCGGCATCGTCGACGCTTCGGCCAATGCCACGCTCGATCAGACCAGCGTCTTCGCCGCCGCCGCCAACGACGCCTTTCAGAGCATCCCCGAGACCGAGTTCACCTTTCAGATCACCTTTCCCACCTCGGGCTTCGGCGGCATGGTGACCAAACCCTGGAGCGAGCGCGAACGCACCGTCTTTCAAATCCTGCCCGAGATCCAGCAGAAACTACAACGTATCCCCGGCATCCAGATGTTCCCGGTCACTCCACCCGCGTTGCCCGGCGGCGGCCAGTTCCCGGTTGAGTTCATCATCGCCTCGACCGCCGACACCCAGCAAATCCTCGACATCGCCAAACAGGTGCAGTTGAAGGCCATCCAAAGCGGTCTGTTTGCCTTCCCGCCGTTGATCGACGTCAAGATCGACCAGCCGCAAACCGAGATCGTCATCGACCGCGATAAGGTCGCCGACCTTGGCCTCAATTTGCAGCAGGTCGGCGCCGACCTCAGCGCCGCGGTGGGCGGCAATTTCGTCAACCGCTTCAACATCGCTGGCCGCAGCTACAAGGTGATTCCTCAGCTGCGGCGGGTGGGGCGGCTCAATCCCGAGCAACTGGAAAATATCCATGTCACCGGACCGAACAATCAACTGATTCCGCTGAGCACCGTCGCATCCCTGCGCAACAGCACCGAACCGCGCTCGCTCAATCGCTTTCAACAGTTGAACGCGGTCAAGATCAGCGGGGTGGCGATCCGCCCGCTCGACCAGGCGCTGCGCTTTCTGGAAGACGAGGCCGCCAAATTGATGCCGCAAGGCTACGTGATCGACTACACCGGCGAATCGCGCCAGCTCCGGCTGGAGGGCGGCGGCAAGTTCTTCACCACCATGGGTTTCGCCATCATCCTGATCTTTCTGGTGCTGGCCGCCCAGTTCAACAGTTTTCGCGACCCGTTCATCATCCTGCTCGGTTCGGTGCCGTTCGCGATGTTCGGCGCGCTGCTGTTCACCTTCCTGAAAATGCCCGATCCAAATGTTCCGTTCGCGCTGACCGCCGGCTGGACCACCACACTGAACATTTATTCCAAGGTAGGCTTAGTCACGCTGATCGGCCTGATCGCCAAGAACGGCATCCTGATCGTGGAATTCGCCAACAAGCGCCAGTTCATGGGCCGCGCGAAGCTGGACGCGGTGCGGGACGCCGCCCTGACCCGACTGCGGCCGATTCTGATGACCACCGCCGCCACCATCGCCGGCCATCTGCCGTTGACCCTGGTCAGCGGCGCCGGCGCCGCCGCCCGCAATTCCATCGGCCTGGTGCTGGTCGGCGGCATGGCGGTTGGCACCCTGTTCACCTTGTTCATCGTACCGGCGCTGTACATCCTGATTGCCAAGGACCACGCTCACGACCGCGACGCCGAACAGGCGGCGGTGGCGGTGCATACCGCACCCACTTGAGGATCAGGCGGGACGTAAAAACGAGCAGGGAAGCTCCGTTGCGTTATTTTCTGAGTTGTGCCGGTAGGTAAAATGGCGAGCATGAAAAACTCCCCAATCGTGCAGGGTGCTTTGTTGGCGCTGCTCGCCGCTGTTTTATTTGGAGCAAGCGCACCGCTCGTGCAGAAAGCAGGTACCCATATCGGTAGCTGGATGACTGCGGCGCTGCTCTATGCCGGGGCGGCTATCACCGGATTGCTGTTGCGTTCCACCACCGCTCAAGAAGCGACTCTGCAACAGCGACACTGGCCACGCCTGTTGCTCATGGCGTTCTTTGGCGCGGTCATCGGACCGGCGGCCCTCGCTTGGGGACTACAACACACGAGCGGCATGAGCGCTTCGCTCATGCTTACACTGGAAGCGGTGTTTACCGTGGCGCTATCCTGTCTGTTCTATCGAGAACAAATTGACCGGCGCGTTGGTCTCGCAATCCTCCTGCTCACCAGTGGCGGCTTGCTGCTCGTCCTCGATAGCGCCGAAAGTGGCACACCGCAAGTTCTTGGTTTACTAGCCGTTATGGGAGCTACCTTGGCGTGGGGAGTTGACAATACCCTGTCGCGTGCTTTAGCCGACATCGATCCCGGACGCGTGGTATTGGGCAAAGCAACTATCGGTGTGGCTTGTTCCTTCCTGATTGCAACCGCGATGGGCGAATCGACATTCCCTTGGTTAGACGGCCTTGGCTTGTTCCTCATTGGCGCGACCGGCTACGGCCTGAGCTTACGTTTTTACCTACTGGCACAGCGCACATTTGGAGCCGCGCGGACCGGTTCCGTATTCGGAACGGCCCCTTTTATCGGGGCGATCATCGCCTTTGGATTAGGCGAACGAAACTTGAGTGTGTGGTTGATCTGCGGCGGGGGCCTGATGATGGCGGGCATCATCCTGCACATGACTGAACAGCACGAACATGAGCACGAGCACGAAGCGATGGAGCACGAACACGCCCACACCCATGACGATGACCATCATACGCACACGCATTCTCCGATGCCGGTCGGAATGCACAGCCACCCCCACCGGCATGAGCCCATGCGGCACAGCCATTCCCATGCGCCGGACCTGCATCATGCTCATCGGCATTAACCAGCAGGATAAAATATGCCGTTCGATCCTATGTTGGCGAGGCGAACCGCCGCAATCTCTCGCTCAAGCGACGGATCAGGTGAATAGTCAACGACTGCTTGCGGAAAAATACTTCGGAAACCTGGTTCCTCCCTCCAATCATCGGTTCAAAATCTTTGCGGCTCATGCCAAGGGTCTCCATGCGGTACTACTCCGGAATTCGGCAAAAGCATCCCGCCTACATCCGCCACTCTGGATCGATTTGGCCATCGACGATGCCGATGCGCCGGTCGGCGGCGTTGGCGAAAGTGACGTCGTGGGTGACGGCGATGACCGTGGTCCCCAGTTGGTGGGTCAGGTCGTGCAGGATTTGCTGGACATTGGCCGAGGCGTGAGTATCCAGGTTGCCAGTGGGTTCGTCGGCCAGAATGATCAGTGGGTCGTTGGCCAGCGCCCGGACAATCGCCACCCGCTGGCGCTGCCCGCCGGAGAGCTGGTGCGGATGCTTGCGCGCGTGTTCCCGCAAGCCCAATTGTTCCAACAAGTCCTCGGCCCGCCGCCGGGCGGCGTTCTCGTCGAGCGCGCCCAACCGGCGCATCGGCAGCAGCACGTTGTCCAGCACCGTGAATTCGGCCAGCAGGAAATGGAACTGGAACACGAAACCGAGCTTGCGCAAGCGGGTCGCCGCTAACTGGTCCTCGCCATAGCCCGAGATGTCTTGTCCGTCCAGCAGAAGCCGGCCCGAGGTCGGGGTATCGAGCAGGCCCAGCAGATACAGCAGGGACGACTTGCCGGAACCGGACGGCCCCATGATGGCCAGGAATTCACCTCGGCTGACCTCCAGGTCGATGTCTCGCACCAGGGTGACCGGCACCTCGCCGGCCAACACCCGCCCGAGCCGCTCAGCCGCCAGGATCGGGGTCACGCCAGACCTCGCAGGATCGCCACCGGCTGCACCCGTCCGGCCTTGCGCGCCGGCAGGTAGGCCGCCCCCACCGCCGAGGCCAGCGCGAACCCCACCGCCAGCAGATACTGTTCCCAACCCCAGTAGATCGGCAGATGCACCAGATCGCTGGCGCCGGGCGGTTTGATCTCGACCTGGGCCAACAACCACATCAGCCCCATGCCCAAAGTCACGCCGAACAGGCTGCCGAGCACGCCGAGGATCACGCCTTCCGCCAGAAAGATCCGGCGGATGTCGCGGGCGTGGAAGCCCATCGACTTGAGAATGGCGATGTCGTGGATCTTTTCCATGACGATGGTGGAGATGGTGTTGTAGATGCCGAACGAGGCCACCACCAGAATCGCCGAGACCACGCTGTACATGATCAAATTACGCACCAGCAGCACGCTCATCAGATCCTCGGTCGATTCCTGCCAGGACACCGCCTTATAGCCGACCTGCCGTTCGATGACGGCGGCCACCTCGCGGGCGGCATAGGGATCGTCGAGCTGAATGATGAAGCGGTTGACCCGGTTGGCCCGATCCAGCAAGCCTTGCGCCCGCTTGAGCAGGACAAAAGTCTGATTCTCGTCGTAGCTGGCGTTGCCGGTGCGGAAGATGCCGACCACCTTCAGGGTGCGCACCTCCCCGCCCGGCGAGGCGGCGTTCACCACGCTACCCATGCTCAGGCCGAATTTCTTGGCCAGCCCCTCGCCGATGACGATGCCGTTCGGATTGGCGGCCAGCGCCTCCAGCGAGCCTTGGGTCAGTTTTTCCTCGATGGTGGACACGCCTTTCATCTTCGCCGGGATGATGCCGTTGAGGGTGACGCCTTCGTTGCGTCCGGCGAAGGTCAGCACCACCGAACCCATCAGCACCGGCGCGGCGCGCAAGCCGGGCAGCGATTCGACGAAAACCAGCTTTTGCGCGTGGCCGCGAATGCCGCGCACCTCGGTCAGCGGCTTGACCCGCCGCACTTCGACCGCGCCGTCCGGCCACCGCTCGGCGGCCGGTTGCTTCTGGGCCTTGCGGTATTCGTCGGAGACGGTGATGTGCGGGCTGTTGTCGATCAGCCGCTTGATGAAATCCCGTTCGGAACCGCGCATCAACGAGGACANNAGGACACCGCCAGAAAGAACGCCACGCCCAGCGCGATGCCGGTCAGCGACACCAGAGTGGGTCGGCGGCGGCTGATCAGTTGGGTGACGGCGATGGAGAGTTGCAGTGACACGGCTTATCCGGCGGCGGGCGCTTGATCGATGACGGTGGCGCGCACCCGGCGTCCCTCCTCCAGTTCAGCGGAGGGATGGATCACGATGCGGTCGGTTTCGGTCAGGCCGGATAGAATTTCCGTCTTCAGTTCGCCGTGGATGCCGGTTTCGACCGGTTGGCGATGCAAGCGGCCGTCGCGCACGACCCAGATTTGACCATCGACCACGGCGGTCGCCGGCACCAGCAGCGCGTTCTCCCGTCGATCCACCACGATATTGACTTCGGTGGTCATCCCGATCCGCAGCGGTGTGTCGCCCTTGAAACCGATTCGCACTCGATAACCGCGCGTGACCGGGTTGCCCTTCGGGGTGATTTCCGTGACCTCCCCCTCCAGCACCCGGTTTGGCAAGGCGGGCGCGCGGATCAGCGTCCGCTGTCCGGGCCGCACCAGCAGAATGTCTTCCTCATCGACCTCGGCTTCGATCCGCAACGGCGCGCGGCGGGAGAAGTAGAAAATCGGTTGGTTGGCGGGAATCAACTGTCCGATTTCGCCATCGCGTTGCAGGATCTGGCCATCGGCCGGCGCGGTCAGGGTCATGAAGCCGCGCAAGGCGCGCGCGCGGGCCAGGCTTGCTTCCGCCACTTGCCATTCGGATCGCGCCTGGTCGCGTTCCAGCAGCGAGCCCAGCTTGCGCTCATAAAGCGTCTGGGCACGGTCGAACTGCGATTTCGCGAAGCGGGCACGGGCTTCCAACTCATCGACCGAACGCTGCAAGTCGGCGTCTTCGAGCCGGGCCAGCACCTGATCCTGGCGAACCTGGTCGCCCTCGTCGGCCTTGAGTTCCACCAGGCGACCGGAATTGCGCGGGGCGATGGGCAGCATGACGGTCGGTTCCACGGTGCCGGTGGCGTAAACCGCCCGCACCGCCGGCCCTCGGGTCGGTTGCCCGACCTCCACGGTTACCGGACCGAACAACCGCCACGCCCAGAACCCGCCGGCCGCAAGCAAACCCAGCGCGATGACCGTCCAAAGAACGCCATGCTTTTTCATCCGCCCATCATACCGGTTCCAGCGGGGGCCGCGCATGGGCGTGGGCGACGAATCCGAGCGGCTCGTCACCCACGCCCGTCGGCGGCGATGCCCACGACGGCGATTCCCTCAAGACGGATGAAAAAAATTAAGGCAGCCGTATCTATCGGTATTCGAAAGCATTTTGGCACGGCTTCCAAACCGGCCGCCGGCGAATCCGCTGGCGTCAGTTCAAATCGGAATCCGGGTAGTACTTGGCGCCGGTGATGCTGACCCCGACGATGGCGCCCTCCTCGCTGATCTGGTACATCAGCACGCCTGGTGATACCGATACGCCCAACTGGTTCCCCATCTGCTGGGTGCTGGTCCGCGCCGATGCCATTGCATTGGCTCCGAACTCCCAGCCCGAATACACGAACTGGTCGAAGGCTTGAGGGTCCTCAAACACGAACACCAATCGGAACCGCTGAACTCCGAAACCATAACCAGGCTGCAACTCGACCATCCGCATGAAGGTTTCCCGCCGCGTGGCGTTGTTGACGGCGATTCCCTCCCCGGTGGCGCTTCCCATGAACAGGATCTTCAGCCCAAAGTTGCTGAACACCGCGTAGCCGGCTGCCCGTTCGAGCCGCCGACGGGCATCGGGATATTGCTGGTAAAGCCGTTCCAAGGTCTGGTCGGCCATCTCGCGAACCGAGGCGCGCTGCTCGTCGACTTGATATGGGGACATGGGCGCCGTCGAACAGGCCTGCAAGCCGATGAGCCCCATGACAACCGTCAGCGACACCATGAACAGACGGAATGGCGCAATCAGTACGCCCAGACCAGGAACTTTTTGCATCGTAAGCATGTTTCGATACTCGGTGTGTGTGGATTGAATCCGTGGTGAATGGGATAGAGAGGGCGCATGGTGGCTCAATCGACCCCAATTTCGCTTCTTAATAAAACGTCATTTATTTGCCTTTGAACGCCGGCTTGCGCTTTTCCCGAAACGCGTTCAGTCCCTCCTGATAGTCGTGGCTGTCATATACGATACGGCGGAGGCCCTGTATTCGCTCGAACAGTTCGGGGGTGATGGCGTGGGCGCTGGCGAGCAACCGCAATTCTTCCTTCATCACCGCGATGCTCAAGGGCGAATTGGCGGCAACGTGAGTGGCGAGACCGTAAACGAAACTCTCGATGTCCTCGACGGGCTTGATGTAGTTGATGACGCCGAGATTGAGCGCCTGCGCGGCGGGAATGGGTTGCGCCGTGAACAGCATTTCCTTGGCCACTGGCAACGGGATCATGTTCATCAGCGTCAAGATACCGCCCAGGTTGTAGGGAACGCCCAGCTTCGCCGGGGTGATGGCGAAAGTCGCGTCCGGTGTCGCCACCAGCAGATCGCAGGCCATCGCCACTTCACAACCGCCGCCCCAGACGCCGCCCTCGATCAGGGCGATGACCGGCGCGGGAAAATCCTGAATGGCGCGGACCAGAACCCGCAGCGAATCACTCCAGCCGAGCGGGTCACGGCCACGGTCGGGCAGTTCGCCGACATCGTGACCAGCGGACCAGACCTTGACCCTGGGGGACGCGCGCAGCACGGCGGCACGGGTGTTTTGTTTCCGAAAAGACTCCAGCGCGGCGGTGATTTCGGCGATCAACGCCTCGCTGAGCGCATTGCGCTTTTGCGGATTGTTCATCACGATGGTGCCGATCGAGTCCCTGATTTCAGTCAGTATCAAAGACATGGTTTTCTCCGGTGGTGATCCCGACATGGATAGCGCTTCAGATGCGCATGGGGGTTCAAACAGGCGCGTCAATGGGTTGCCAACCCTGTTTCAGGGCTGCCCGATCAGCACATAGATGGCGCTCTCACCCGACCCCGACACCCCGAACCCCAGGAAGGCCGGGCCGATCCAGGTGTCCGAGCCGAAGAAGATGCTTCCGCCATAGCCATCCTGCTCGGGACTCAAGATCACGTTCTGGCCCGTGTCGGGGTTACGGATCACGCCCTCCGACAGCCAACCGGCCTCCAGGGAGGCGCCCAGGTAGAGGCCGCGTCCAATGGGTGGGGGCAGCGCGGCGATTTGGCGATAATAGACTAGGCCGGCAAAAGCCATGTCATTGCCGCGAAACTGTTCGTTGGCGTAACCGGAAAGATTGAGGAAACCGCCCAAGGGGAATTGGTCGTAATAGGGCATCTGCTCGCCGAAGCTGCTGCCCCCCTTGAGTTTCAAGGCCAGGGTGTTGGGTCCGAAGCTGTAGGCGGTGGTGGCACTGAGGAAAGCCCGAGTGAATTGAACATCGGCTCCCAAGGCCTCAAGCGGGTTTCGCACCTCCAGAAGGACGCGGGTCCCCGAGCGCGGGACAGCGGTGCTGTCGAGGGTGTCGTAGAGGACCCGGGCGCGTATCCCGGTATCGGTGATCCGCCCCTCCGGGAGTTCGGGTGAGCCGGTGTCGAGGCTGACGTTGGTCTGCCCATAATAAGGCCCGATCCGCAGCTCGGTCCCGCGTAGCGTCGTGCCCAGATCCACGCCGAGGCGCCCGCGGATCACGTTGTAGCGTGCAACCCGCTGATCGTCGAGGAAGACACTGTCCGGGCTCAAGCCATAGTCCAGATAGGGGGCGACGAAAGCCGCCCGGTCGAGGCTTAGGGGCTGGTAGAACTCGGTGTGCAGGCTCGGAGCATTGCCCAGGGTCAGATCGGCGCCAAACTCGGCGCCGAGTGGGTTGATCCAGGTCTGGTCGTAGGTGGCGCGCAGCCCAAATTGGCTGTCACCCTTGTTATCGGTCAAAAGGCCCAGTCCGAAACCCAGGTAACCCGGACCCCAGGCTTTTTCCACCGCGTTGACGATCAGCAGGTCGCTGTCATCGGACCGGGGCTGGAAATGGTAGCTGATGCGTTCGTAGTCGCCGTGACCGTAAGCTTGCTGGATGTCCTCTTCCAACCGAGCGCGATCCAGTGGCTTGCCCTTCTGGGCCTCGACCAAGCCGTCGAAGACCCCGGGGTTCACTCGCTCAAGACCGGTAATCTGTACCTCACCCACCTGCTGGGCCGGATGACCTGGGCCGAAGCGCCCGCGCTGCCAAGCAGCGTACTCAGTCTCGCTCAGGCTGTAGCGGGCCAGTTGAGGCGCGACCTTGCGGGCGGCCGCCACGCCGGTGGCGATGGCCTCCGGAGCGCGGGCAAAATCACTGGAGGTGATGTCGCCCAAGTCCGGGACGATCAACACGTCGCGCTTGGGGTCGATCTGCTTGAGCGAAACCTGGACGTTCTGCTCGGTCAGGATCGCGATCATCTGGCCGGTGACGCCGAGGATGTTGCCAAGTTGATCGCGGGGGAGATACCCAGATCCCAGGTTGACGGCGATGATGACATCCACGCCCATGTGTCGGGCCACATCGATGGGCAGATTGCGGACCAGGCCCCCATCCACGTAGATGTGGTCGTCCCATTCCATGGGCGCGAACAACCCCGGAACGGACATGCTGGCGCGCATGGCCACCGGCAGCGGTCCGTGATCGAAGACCGTCATCTCTCCGTTTTCCAGGTTGGTGGCCACGGCCCGGAAGGGGATCGGCAGGTCGTCGAAACGTTGGACCGTTTCCGCGCCCTTGACCAGATCGTTGAAGAACAACTGGACCTGCTGGCCCGAAATGGCTCCCTTGGGCAGCTTGAGCTGACCGTCCCGCACCCCCACGGTGAAATCGAAGGTCGGGGTTTCGGATGCCTGCTTGCGGCGGGCCGGCCAGTCCTTGCGGGGCGGGTCGTCGTTGAAGAGGGTATTCCAGTCGACCTGGGTGACCCGCTGCTCCAGAACCTCCGGTGTCAGCCCAGCCGCGTAGGAACCGCCCACCAGGGAGCCCATGCTGGTTCCGACCACCACGTGGATGGGGATGCGTAACTCCTCCAGGACCTTGAGCACCCCGATATGGGCCGAGCCCCGGGCCCCGCCCCCGCTCAACACCAGGCCGATGCGGGGATGGCGCGGGTGGACGAGATCGGCGGCGGCCGAGGAGATCCAAGGTGCCGCCAAAGACAAGACGGCGAGCACGGCGGTGAGCAGGGCGAACAGGGTCCGTCTCATGGGTGCCTCGGCTGAACTCGGTGGGTAGGGGTGGTTGGCGAACTGACCGGCGGGATACGGCGCATGATCGAGGCTTCGCGGCGCATGGGTTTCGGCGCGGTCCCTACCCGCTTCTACCAGCGGAAGGTGGCGCCCAAGGCCGGACCCGCCATGCGCATATCTTCCAGGATTTCATCGCCGCTCGTCGAGTAGGAGAGATTACGGTACACGAGCACGAGATCGCCCCAGTCGAAGCGATAGCCAACCCCGGCCCATCCCTGCCAGGTCCAGTTCGAGTAATTCCCGGCGCCGATGTCGAGATAGTATGGCAGGAACCAATCGCCACCGGCGCCGAGGCTCACCGCGCCGCGCACGCCGACGATGCCGTCCCATACGTTGATCCGGTTGGAGTTACCGCCCGAGCGTCCGAGCACGCCTTCCGGCCCGGAGAAACTCAAGTCGGTCGATGTCTTCAGGCTCAGATAGCGAACACCCCCGAACACGTCCAGCGTCCCGGCGGGGCTGCGCGCCGCGGTGTAGCTGCCGATGCCCTGCCAGATCAACGCCTTGATGTCCACGTCCACATTCACGTCGAGCGGCAAGGACTCTTCGCCCTCCGGCCCCCGCACATTCTTGATCTTGCCCTCTTGGCCGCTAAAGTCGTTGTAGATCAGATCCATTGCCAGCGCCCAGTCGCCTTTGCGCGCTTCGAAAGTACCCATCAGGGCGAAATCCAGGTTGCTCAGATAGCTGTTCGGCTTGACCTCGACGTCGACGGTTTTGCCCCCTCCCAATGGGGTGTCGAGCTGAAGCGTCTGGTGGATGTTCGGGAACCAGGCATAGGGCGTGAGGCTGTAATGCCACTGCCCGTCGTACCTGTCCACGCCGGCGGCCGATGCCGCGCCACCCGATGCCAGAATGCCAGTGCCGGTGACCAGCGCCCACAATCCTGCGCTCAATACCTTTTTTTGCAACATGGTGTGCCTCTTCGAGTTTCGTTCCGCGTGATGGGGATCATATCTTTCTTCAGAGTTGCTCATTGGGATTCCGCATCCGTATCCGTATCCGTATCCGTGTCCGTCGCCGATGTTGTGGTTTGTTCGGACCAATTCTGGGTGGAATGTACAGCCACCAGGTGAGATACCAGTACCGCCATGTAAAAGAGACCGGAAATGGCCTCCATGATCGCGAGCATGCGCGCCACCCTTGAAACCGGAGCCACATCGCCATACCCCACGGTGCTGAGGGTGACCAGGCTGAAATAGAAAGCGTTGAAACCTTTCATGGTGCCTTCATGCAGTCCAGTGTTGAAGGCAAATGCGCTCGGTGTCAGCTGAGCGGTGAGTTCATAAATTGGAATCCATAGCAGTCCCAGCATCAGGTAGCCCGCAAGACCCGCGCAGAGCACATTCGTATCCACCCTCGGAGCATGAAGAATGAAGATCAGTAACTGACCGACGATAAAGGCGAAAAATACTACGGTCGCAACCAAGAGCACTGAGATGGAGACCAAACTGGGGGCAAAAAAATTGAGCCATTTCCCGATCAGCGCGGGGGTAATCAGCACAAGCGCAACCGCTAGAATTCGACGTTTACCTCCGGTCGCCAGCACTGCCGACACCATCACGAGCGTCAGCAAGATTGATTCAATTAACTCCCCATTAGGCAAAATATCCATAAAAGGGGTGGCCACGAAAAAAAGTAGCAACGCCACCAACAACTCAATGGCGGAGTAGTGAAACTGGATGGCACGCTGGTGGAATTTTCCCGAAGACGGGCTGACGGGGGTCGACGTTTTGCGCAAGGGTTTCATTTCCGGTCCGATTCAGAGCCATACACGAGTCGGTCGGGTGACCGCCTCGGCAATCGTTTCGGCATTCTGGAAATCGTTCTTGTTCGATCGGTCCGTTCCATCACGGCGGTCAGCCAGCATCAATGCCGCTGCCTTGCAACCATGGCTCCATGGTTCCATTGCCTCACTCGGGACGACTCATGGGTGGGGCCTCGGCGTGACCGGCGCGATCATGTGCGTGTTTAGCTTAGTCGAGATGGGTCTTCGTTGCTTCCAAGTCCAGGTTGAGCGGTGCAAGGCAGGTGGTCGCATAGGTGCTCGGGATTTGCGATTCATTCATCGTTGCTGATCCATGGATGCCTTACGAAAACGCCCCTCTCGCTTTGGGAGAGGGGCTTTGCATGGCAGCAGTTCAATATCACCGGGACGCCAAGTCTTGTCGAACCAGGCCTCCAGCGGACCGTAGAGGCGCAGGATCATGAACCAACCCTTGCCGGGGATCGTCTCCACCCGGTTGTGTTACGAGTCATCCGGATAGAAGTTTGGGCCAGGAACCACGGCGCGGGTCGCTCCCTCGCGAGAAGCGGCCCGCGGACCGCGCCGCAATGCAGCGCTATTGTGGCCCGCTCTGCATGTGATGGATCGGACTGCCATCCACCGCCGTCGCCTGCGAAGCCTCCAGCTTCTTGATGTCCTCCTCGCTCAGCTTCGGGCGGTCCACGGTGATGGTCAGTTTGTTGAGCTTGGCGGTCAGCGGGAACGGCGGTTGATAGTCGGCGTCGTTCACCCCGGTCAGGGTATCGGAGCCGATATCGAAGCTTTCATCCCACTGCAGGATCATGGGCAGTGTGTGCGGCAGTTTGATGCTCTGGACCTCCTTGCCATCCACCTTGAGCGTTCCGGTGCCGCCGCGGCCCACGCCGCTCATGTTGTTGAAGGCCAGGGTGCCGACGCCGAGCCCATCGTATTTGAAGTCGAACTCAAGCGTGTGCTGACCGGGTGTGAGCACCGCCGGACCTTCCCATTTCACGCGTTTCAGGTCGACCAAGTTCCAGAGGAACACCGGCTTGCCCTTGAGCAGGTAGAAGCCGTAACCGGCAAAGCGGCCACCCGAGGTCAGGATCATGCCCTCGGCACCGCCCTCCGGCACCTCGATATCGGCGGTGATGGCGTAGGAGCTGTCGAGCAGGAACGGTGAGTCGCCCTGGGGCAGGCCAACCATCGGATGCGTGTAGACGAACTCGGCGCGGCCGGCGGTGATGTTCGGACGTGGGGCGACGATGCGGGCGGCCACCGAGGCGTCCAGCGGGAAGACCTGGTACTTCTTCGCCTCCTCGACGAACTTCTTGCGCAGCTCCGCCACCTTCTCCGGGTGCCGCGCGGCGATGTCGTTCTCTTGGGTGAAGTCCTTGCTCAGGTCGTAGAGTTGGAACACCTGGTTGTTCAGCGGGTCCGGGTTGGCGGCGCCGAAGGCTTGCCAGGGCGCGCGGTTGACCTTGGTGCTTAGCAGCCAGCCTTCGTCGTACAGCGCCCACTGGCCCATCATCTCGAAATACTGGCGCTTGTGGCGCGACGGGACCTTGGCGTTTTCCGCGTCGAAGGTGTAGAGGAAGCTGGTGCCCTCGATCGGCGCTTGCTTGATGCCGTCGACGACCTCCGGGGCGGGGATGCCGGCGGCCTCCAGGATCGTCGGAACGATGTCGATCACGTGAATGAACTGCTCGCGCAGGCCCCCCTTGTCCTTGATCCGCGCCGGCCAGGACACCACCATGTTCTGGTTGATGCCGCCGAGCCGGGAGGCGTTCTGCTTGAACCAGTCGAAGGGCGTGTCGAAGGCCCAGGACCAGCCGGCCGACATGTGGTTGTAGGTCTGCTCGGTGCCCCAGACGTCGTACCACTTCATCTGCACGTTGACCGGCATCTCGTTGATACCGTTGAAGAAGGCGACCTCGTTCGGGGTGCCGAGCGGACCGCCCTCGGCGCTGGTGCCGTTGTCGCCGTTGATGTAGATGACGAGGGTGTTGTCACCTCTGCCGATGTCCTCGAATGCCTTGATCACGCGCCCGATCTCGTGGTCGTTGTAGGCCGCGTAGGCGGCGAAGACCTCCACCTGGCGGATGAAAAGCTTCTTCTCCTCGGCGCTCAGCTTATCCCAGGGCTTCAGGACCTCGTTGGGCCAATCCGTCAGCTTGGCGTTCGCGGGGATCACGCCGAGCCGCTTCTGATTCTCGAAGATATGCTCGCGCAGCTTGTTGTAGCCGTCGTCGAACAGGTGCATGGCGTGGATCTTGTCAACCCACTCCTGGGTCGGGTGGTGCGGGGCGTGGGTGGCGCCGGGCGCGTACTTGATGAAGATCGGCTTGCTGGGGTCGGTCTGATGCATCCGGTAGATGTAGTCGATCGCATCATCCGCCATGCCCGTGACGAGGTTCCAGCCGGGCTTGCCCTTGAACGGATAGATCTGGGTGGTGTTGCGGAACAGGTTCGGCTGCCATTGATTGGCGTCGCCGCCGACGAAGCCGTAGAAGTACTGGAACCCCATCCCGGTGGGCCACTGGTCGAAGGGGCCGACCTGGCTGGCCGCGAAGGCCGGCGTGTTGTGGTCCTTGCCGAACCAGGCCGTGCTATAGCCATTGTCGAGCAGGATGCGGCCGATGGTGGCCTTGTCCTCGGCGATGATGCTGTTGTAGCCGGGGAAGCCGGTTGACTGCTCCGAGATCACGCCGAAACCGGCCGAGTGGTGATTGCGCCCGGTGATCAGCGCCGCCCGCGTCGGCGAGCACAGCGCCGTGGAGAAGACCCGATTGTAGCGTAGACCCTCGTTGGCGATCCGGTCCATCGTCGGGGTCGGGATCACGCCGCCGAAGGTGCTCGGCACGCCGAAGCCGGCGTCGTCGGTGATAATCAGCAGAACGTTGGGCGCCTGCTTGGGTGGCACGATGCGTGGCGCCCACCAGGGTTTGGACTGGAGGGCGTCGTTCTTGATCACACCGCCGAATGCCGGATCGGGCGCGGGGAGTTGCTTGCCGCTGATGGTGGTGGTGGCGCTGGGCGAGCCCAGGACCCCGGTGACCACCACCTTGGCATCGCCCGATGTTTCGGCTGGAATGGCCAACTTCTGGCCGACCTCGATTTCGTTCGAGCTCAGCTTGTTCGCCTTCGTCAGCCCCTCCAGCGTCACGCCGAAGCGCTCGGCGATGGCGTCAAGGTCGTCGCCCTCGACCACCTGATAAGTGGAGTTCGCGGCGTCGTATTGACCTTGCGCGTGGTGACGCGGCCCGGTGTCAGCGGCCTGGGCGCCGCCGAAGGCGAGACAGCCCACAAAGATCCAAGTTAAGCAGATAGATTTTTTTATCATGCCATCCTCCTTCAGACACATGATTCAGCGGATTTAACCGCTTGAAAAACCCGCTCTTCAAACCCCTCTCCCGAGGGGTAGAGGGGCGTTTTGATACAGCCTCCTTACTCCTGCTTGTTCTGGAACCACGGGCCGGGGCCAGCCGTCGGTTCGACCGACACGGCCAGTTCCTGGGTATAGGTGGCCCGGACTTGATCGCCCTTCTTCAGTTCCTTGATGTCCATGTCGGCCGGAATTTTCAGCGTGACGTGATGAACCGCGCCCTGGATCAGCACCGTGCGCTCCTTCTTGTTGATGGCAAGGACGGTGCCGACCATCTGCACCTTCTCTTCCACCACGCCAGCCGGCATCGCCCCCTTCGGCGCGCGACCGGCGCTGAGGGTGATCAGCCGGGCGTTGACGCCCGTGCCCTTGACGACTTCGAGCGACACCGCCAGCGCCTGGCGATAGGTGGCCACCACCGTGTCGCCGGCCTTCACCTGCACCAGGTTACGCACTTCGTCGCCGACCTGGATGGTGAAGGGTTTGCCATCCTCACCCTTCAGGGTGAGCGTCCGGTGCCTTTGATCCACCTCCAGCACCATGGCGGTGGCGGTCATCTTTTCGCCAACGTCCATGGCATCGGCGATCGCCGCCATGGTCGGCGCGGCGGCCGAAGTCTTGTCTTGCGCCATCGCCGTGGTCGCCAGCAGGCTGGCGGCGGCTAGTGCGGTCAAGGTCATTGCTATTTTCATGCTTCACTCCTTATGGGTTGAGTGGGATCAAAACGGGTTGGCGACGACGGTGTAGTACACGCCGTTGCTGCCAAAGTGCGGTCGGTAGTAGCTGTCGCCACAGTTGTAGTAGCGAATGCCATTGGCGGAGACGCTGTTGCAACCGCTACCGGGCAGGGCCATCACTTCGGTGCCAATGGCGGGGCCGGTGACGTACACCGGTTGCTGTACCACTGTCGTGTTACTGGCGGCCGAGCCGATGGCCGCGCCGGCGGCCAGTCCCACCACACCAGCGGCGGCGACCGCGCCGGCGCTGTAGCCGCCCACGCAGCCCCAGCATCCTCCCGCATAAGCCGGGTGATAGGCGGGGTGATAATAGGCGCCACCACCGTAGCCGGCGTGATAGGCGCCGCCGTAGCCGACGTGGGTCACGCCGCCGTAGCCGACATGAGTTGCCCCACCCCAGCCGGCGTGATAGGCGCCGCCAAAGCCACCACCGCCCCAACCGGCGTGATGCCAGGAAGTGAAACCACCCGCGCCGGCGTGAAAGCCACCACCGTGAAAACCGCCGCCGCGCCAGGCATTGGCGTGCATCGGCAGGGTCGAAAATCCGGCAAGGGCCAAGATCAGTAACTGTTTGCGCATGGGGGTTGCCTCCACGGTCGTTATTGGCTGGTGCCGGTCAGGGCTCGGAAGTCCATCGGCTCGGCGCCCTTGGGTTTGTCGAAGGTGAAGAGACGATCGGGAAGTTTCGGTTTGAGTTTCCAATCGTAGTACTCCACCATGAAGCGGGGAGCTCCTTGCACATCGAGCAGGATGCCGGCGATCTGGCAGGGCAAGTCGGTCTTGGCGTCGATCCAGATTTCCCCCGTGATGCCTGGCGCGGCCAGCGCCACATGCTCGCAGCGGGCGCCGCGAATGACGGAGTAGCCGGCGTAGAAGGCACTGGTGATGTCCCGGGTCAGCTCGGCGTAAGGGTCGCTGTAAAGCACATCTTCGAACGGCAGCAGGATGCCGGCCGTTTTCGCCGCGAACGGCACCAGTTCATCGATAGTTTTAGGGGCGTCGGTCGTGGCGTAGAGTTTGTGGGTCGGTTCGTAGGCGGTCATTTTTTCGCCGTTGAAGTAGAAATCGAACGGCGGAGCGTCGCCGCGAATTTCGGCGCTCAGCTTATTGGGCCGCTTGACCGCGACCACGGCTTCGGTGAAGAAGGTAATGAATTGCCCAGTGCCAGCCGGCGCTTCGGTCGAACCACGAGTGCGGACCACGAACTCCGGGGTAGCGGCCAACTTGGCGCTCATCTTCTTCAACAAATCGAGCGCACCCTGTTCCATGACCTTGGTGGGTGTGGCGGTTGGCGCGGGCGTTGCTTCCTTCGCTGGCTCGGGCGTTTTCTCTTGGCCGAAAGCCGGGGCGAGGATCAACGGTGACAGAAAGGCGAACGTCGAGGCGATTCGCCAGGGTTTGGCTTTCATTGTTACCTCCAGATAGCTCAATGGGAATCGGGAAAAAGACACTCTTGCGCTGGGGAAGGCTCAAGGATTACGGGGGTGTGATGTCTCGCCATCGACGGCTTGTCGGGTGTTGACCCAAGCTGAATTCACGCCCAATGTCCCTGGTCTGAACCGGTGTCGCGTCGAACCACCGGTAGGCATCGTTGTTACCGGGGGCGGGCTGAAAAACCGATCTGGATGGTTTAATCCAGTATAGGTCGGGATAGGGAGCTTGTTCGCTCAGACCGGGCTACTCGTTCAGGCCGCCAGCAAGAGCGTGAACGAAAGCAAGTTGGAGAAGACGAATCGGCGCATGACTCTGAATTCCATTGTGGACGACAAATCGAGATTCGCGGGTCAGCTTGGGGTGTAAAGGCAATCACCAGAAAATGGTTTGGGCGATCGGATTTCAGTCAGAGTCAGCCCGACAGGGATGATGGGTTTTCTCGCATACTACCTCTCACTCCCGTAAGCACCCATCTTGCCGTGATAAGACTGCATGATTTTCGCCATGACACGCTGGCCTTGCTTGACATTTCGCGACATTTTATTTGCACGACGAGACAGAGGCAGTCGGCATTTGCCATCCAGGGCAGCGATGGGCGATCGGCAACCGGATCGGTTTTTGGAGACGTTTCTCCAGAAGCGGTGGCTGGCATCGAAAGCAGCGATTCAAGTTTTGCCCACTGGCCTCGTGGCGGATTTTCGAGGGAGATCCGCGCGCCTTGCTCGGCTTGCTCGTGATATTTTTCTTCATGGGCAGGGTGACTCTCAGGCTGACCTTACCAGTGGTTAACTCACCGAGAAGTTTGCCTTTTCCACCCCGTCGCAGCTATCTGGTTCGCAGGATTCAGGTAGGAAAGAGACCGAAATGCCTCGAATTAACCGCTACACACCCCTTGCCGAATTGGCTGTCGTTGTCCTCGACACCGAAACGACCGGCCTCGATGTCTCGCGTGACCGGATTGTCCAGATCGGCGCGGTGCGCGTGGCGCGGGGCCATGTCCAGCCGAACGAGACCTTCTTGACCCTGGTCAATCCAGGGATACCGATCCCTCCCGCTTCAACCGCGATCCACGGCATCGGCGACGCGGCGGTCCAGTCGGCGCCGTCTTTCGAAACGATCAAACCGAACCTCGATGCCTTTCTCGGCGACGCCGTCATCGTCGGCCAGAGCGTCGGTTTCGACCTGGCCATCCTGTTGCGCGAAACGCGGCGCATCGGCGACCGTTGGCACCCGCCGCATTTTCTCGACACCAAGTTGCTTGATGCCGCGCTCAACGGCGATTCCCGCGAACGTTCCCTCGACGAGTTGATGGCGGCGCTAGGCGTGAGCATTGGCCATCGTCACACGGCCTTGGATGACGCGCGAGCGACGGCCGAGATCTTCGTCCGTTTGCTCCCCTTGCTCGCAAGCAAGGGCATTCGCACATTGGCCGAAGCCGAAGCCCATGCCAACGCCCAGTTCCGCATTCTCGAACGTCAGGCCCGCGAGGGGTGGTACGACGCGACGTCGGTGCGTCCCGAGGAAGCGTGGATCGATGGCCGCGACCGGGAAGCGCTGGCCTCGCTCGATCCCTTCCTCTACCGTCACCGGCTCCGCCATGTGATGCGGACACCGGCGTTGTTGCTCTCGCCTCACACCACTGTCCTTGAGGCGGCCCGGCGGATGGACGCCGAACAGCGTGGCGTCATCATCGTCGGCGACGCCAAGGCGGAGCAAGTTTGGGGAATCGTGACCGAACGTGACCTGCTCCGCGCGTTGGTTCGTGAGGGGGGCGGCGCGGCTGATCGCCGGATCGAAGACATCATGACCGAAACCGTCGTTTCGCTCCCTGAAGATGCCTTCCTCTATCGCGCTCTGGCCCGCATGTGGCGCGCCGGCATCCGCCATCTCGCCGTCACCGATCCGACCAAGCGAATTGTCGGCACGTTGTCGGCCAACACCTTGCTCGGCGAACGAGCGAGCCAAGCCATGCTGCTCGGCGCCGAGGTTTCCGAGGCCACCCACGCCGCCGACCTGGCGCGTGCCCGCGCCCGGCTGCCGACGGTGGCGCGGGAACTGCTCGCCAACGCTGTCGATGCCGTCGAAATCGCCCGGGTGTTGAGTTTCGAGCTGCGTGAATTGATCGGTCGGGCAGCTATCCTGGCGGAACGGATGATGGAGAACGCGGGCGCCGGCCGGCCGCCGGTGCCCTATGCCCTGCTGGTACTGGGTTCGGGAGGGCGTGGCGAAAGTCTGCTGGCGGCGGAGCAGGACAATGCCTTGATCTACGAGAGCGACGACCCGGCGGGCACTATCGATGGGTGGTTTGCCCGCTTTGGCGAACACCTTGCCCGGATCATCCATGAGAGCGGCGTCCACTATTGCGCGGACGGCGTGATGGTTCGCAATCCCGCCTGGCGTGGCAGTCTGGATACGTGGCGTGATCGCTTGCGCAACTGGAGCCGGTATCCGGATCGAGCGGGTACCGAGCACGCGGATCTGGTTTTCGATGGGCATCTTGCCTACGGCGACACCGAACTCGACGCGGAATTTCGCATCGTCTTGGGCGAGGAAACCAACGGCAACCGCGCGCTTGCCCAGGCGCTTGCCCGGCCGGCGCTGGCGCTCGAAATCCCGCCCGACGCCGAGACTCGCGTGGATCTGAAGCGTTACGGGCTGTTGCCGGTGACCGCCGCCGCGCGGGCCCTGGCCGTTCGCCACGGGATTGCGGCGAGATCAACACCGGAGCGTCTCGCCGCCGCCTGCTCGGCCGGTGTCGTTACTCCCGCCGTGCGCGATCGGCTCGACGAGGTGCAGTCCCGTTTGCAAGGCTGGCTGCTGCGCCAACAAATCGACGATCTGGAAGCCGGTCGCCTGCCGACGAAGGTGATCGACATCGAGGGGATGCCGATGATCGAGCGCCAAGCCCTTCAATGCTGTTTTGAGCGGGTCCGCGAGCTGCCGGCGATCGTGCGCGCCGGACTTTCGTGACGAGTTTCCAGCGGTGACTTCACCTGCGGGGAAAACCACCTTGATCGGGAAATGATTGCTGAAATTAACGATCTATCGATCCAGGACGTTGAAAAAGCTGCTCTTGACCTGTCGAAAAGTTTTGTTTTCATAAAATCGATGGGCTCAATGGCCATTCTCGGGAAGTGATCGCCCTGCTGCTGGAGGACGGCGAACCACGCACAATTCCAACGCCAACCATGACGGAATGAGGATCACGATAAATGAGCACGTTTGTTCTTTTTTTCGGCGGTTACCGGGCCACGACAACCGATATGAAGGTATGGGAGAGTAGCGCGAAAGCGCAGAAGTCAGACGTTGAATTTTGTGCTGTTCCTTGGCCATCTGGCGCGGCTTCCGATGCAAGAAGCGCCGTCAGTACCTTTACCAAGATGGGCCTGGATAAATCGATGATCGCCGCCATTCAGGCGTCCAACGCGGACAAAATCTACCTCGTTGGCCATTCGAGTGGCTGCGCGATTGCAAACGCCGTTGACCACGATCTTAAAGACCATGCCAAGGTCGTGCTGGTGGCCCTCGATGGTTTTGTTCCCAATCGGAAGCAGCTGATGCGGCAGAGTACGCAAGTTTGGGCGGCCGAATGCGGCACGGTGAAATCGAAAAATTACAGACATCTCAAACATGCCGTCGGGAGCCGGCTTCGAATTTACACCGCGACGAATTGCAAGACTCTGTGGGCGCTACATTTCTCTCTGGTGAATTCCGCGGCCAGCGACAAGGTGGTTAAATCCATTCGCGACGGCTATTCCCGCTGTCGTGCGAACTTGGTATGGCTGTGAATTCAAATGGGCCTATAAACTCGATGGAGTCCCGATACTCATATGTCGGTATTTCCATTCAATAGAAATGCTTTCAACTTCTTGGTTCTTCGACGGTTCTGGAAACTGGGGCTTATCGCCTCATAAATGTGGTTTTCAGTGGGCTGCTCATCAATAACCAATTGATCTGAAAAAGCATCAACCTAACCACGAGCCAGCGCGGCGGGCTACAATCCGTCTTGGGAGGCCCGCTCCACAGCAATTGCCGAAGAATAAATTTATTTAGCAAAGGCGGATTTTTCAAAAATGAGGTTTTTCGAGGTGCCCTATCTTGCTACAAGAGCTGGCTTCTCGGCAAAACCGAAAATGGCCAAAATCGAAATAGGAAAACCATATCCGCTTTCGCTTGGTTGGTTCCGGGCCACGGAAGATCGGTGGCCCGTTGGACATGGCGGGCGACGACAACGAGCCGCCGTCACTCGGTGACCGCGTTGGTGCATTGCCCGGTGCGCTCGAACTCGGCGAAGTTACCCAGGGTGGTTTCGGCGATGTTGCGAAGCGCATGGTCGGTGAGAAAAGCCATGTGCGAGGTGACCAGCACGTTGGGGAAGGTCAGCAGCCGCGCCAGTTCGTCGTTGGTCGGCACCTTGTCGGACAGATCGCTGTAGAAATAATCGGCTTCCTCCTCGTACACGTCGATGGCCAAATAGCCGATCTTGCCGGTTTTCAGAAACTTAATCACCTTATCGGTTTCCAGCAGGGCACCGCGACTGGTGTTGACGATGAACACGCCATCCTTGAGATAGGGCAGGGTTTCCTCGTTGAGGATATGGCGGGTTTCCGGGGTCAGTGGGCAGTGTAGGGTGAGGATGTCGGCCTCGCGGGCAAAGGTGGGACCGTCCACGTAAGTAGCGTATTTTTTCGTTTCCTCGTTGGGATATTTGTCGTAAGCCAGGATACGGCAGCCGAAACCACTGAGATTCCGAATCACCATCTGCCCGATCTTGCCGGTGCCGAACACCCCAACGGTTTTGTCGCGCAATTCGAAGCCTTCCAGTCCGGCAATCTCGAAATTGAACTCGCGGCTGCGGTTGTAGGCTTTGTGAGTCTTGCGCCCCAGGGTCAGAATCAGGGCCAAGGTGAATTCCGATACCGCATTGGGCGAATAGGCCGGTACCCGTGCCACCGTGACGCCGTGCCGGGCCGCCGCCGCCAGATCGATCTGGTTGTAACCGGCGCTGCGGGTGGCGATGAGGGTCGTGCCGTGCCGGGCCAGATCGTCGATCACCGTGGCGTTGCAGGCATCGTTGACGAAAATGCAGACACCGGGAAAACCGCGCGCCAGCGCCACCGTGTCCGCCGACAGGCGTGGTTCGAAGAAGGTCAGTTCGTGGTTGAACGAAGCGTTGTAGCGCTCCAATGAATGGTGATCGTAGGATTTGCTGCTGAACACGGCGATTTTCATGAGAGATGACCTCCGGTCGGGAATTCGGGCCCTGTTGAAGCGAGGATGCCGGTCGAACCCGCCGCCGTATTGACGATTGCTTCGATGGTTCCGGCTTTGTCGTCGTTGTCCATGGATGCGTCTTCGATACCATGGTTCGTCATTTCGGACCCACCACCTCAAGTTTGGGTCCCGTGAAAAAAAGCCCATGGACGGAGTCTGCGCCGCCCATGGGAAAGTGTGGGGGTCAATCCCCACATACCACCACCGAGAGAGATTTAGGCCGCGCTGACTGGTTTCATCGTCGCCTTGGTTTCAAGTGGCCGCTTGAGGAAGAACAGCGCGGCGGTCGTCACCAGCGTTCCCACCAAAATGGCGATCATGTAAGGACCGAGGTTCACCACCGCATTCGGGATCGGCAACACGAACACGCCGCCGTGAGGGACTTTCAACTGACAGCCGAACC
>JAGRHI010000122.1 GCA_020445045.1 Candidatus Competibacteraceae bacterium | reverse complement strand
CGAAGCCGAGGTCGTCCTGCATCAGGTCGGTCGCCTTGACCACGTTGGCGAAATTCAGCAGCGGCTCGCCCATGCCCATCAGCACGATGTTGGTGATGAGGCGACCGCCGTTGCGTCGCTCGCCCAGTAGCCGGCTGGCCCGCCAGACCTGGCCGACGATCTCGGCGACGCCGAGGTTACGGTTGAAACCCTGTTGGGCGGTGGCGCAGAACGAGCAGTCCAGCGGACAGCCGATCTGCGAGGAAATGCACAGCGTGCCGCGATCCGGTTCGGGGATGAACACCGTTTCGACGCAGTTGCCGCTATCCAGCCGGATCAACCACTTGTGGGAGCCGTCGCGGGAGGCTTGATCGAGCGCGACCGCCGGTGGGCGGATTTCGGCCCGCTCGGCCAGCCGCTCCCGCAGCGCCTTGCTCAGGTTGGTCATGGCGGCGAAATCGGTGACGCCCTCGTGGTAAATCCACTTCATGATCTGGGTGGCGCGGAAGGCTTTCTCGCCCATTTCGGCGACGAAACCCTCCAGATCGCGGCGGTTCAGATCGAGTAGATTGACTTTAGAGGTAGTCACGGTCACGGCAGTCGTGTGGTCCTGAGTTTTAGAGCGGATGCGGACAGAGGTCGAACTGGCCGAAGAAGAAGGCGATTTCATGGAAGGCTGTTTCGGGAGAGTCGGAGCCATGCACCACGTTTTGGGTCACGCTCTCGGCGAAATCGGCGCGGAGGGTGCCGGGCGCGGCCTTCTTGGGATCGGTGGCGCCCATGATCTCGCGATTCCTGGCGATGGCGTCTTTTCCTTCCAGAACCTGGACCATCACGGGGCCGGAGGTCATGTAGGCGATGAGTTCTTGATAGAAAGGACGTTCGCGGTGCACGGCGTAAAAGATTTCGGCCTGTTCGCGGGTCAGGCGAAGCATCTTGGCCGCGACGATTTGCAGGCCCTGTTCCTCGAACCGGCTGTAGATCTTGCCGATGATGTTTCGAGCGACGGCATCGGGTTTGATAATGGACAAAGTGTGTTCAACGGACATGAAGAAAAGGGCTCCGTGAGTCGAAGTCGGGTTGGGAGGTGGCGCCGTACCCGACTGGGGAGTGTCGGGCTTGATTTCGGAGTTTAGCGATAATTCGCGGATATCGACAACGCACCGTCCGGTGGGCGTCGCCCGATTATGGGGCGATTGCCGCCGCAAATCCAGGTCGATGCATGACGCCGGACGCGGAATATACCGGGTGGCGTGGCCGATCGCCGGAACGGTCAGACCATTTTTTTCAGTTCATATTCCAGAATGCCCCGCGCGCCGGCGGCGGTGAGGTGGGGAATGAGATCCCGCACTTGGCCGTTGTCCACCACCGTTTCCAACGCCAGCCAGTCGCGGTCGTAGAGATGGCTGACGGTGGGCGCGTGTAGGCTGGGCAAGAGTTGGACGACTTGGTCCAATTGCCCCGCCGGCACATTCATTTTCAGCGCCACCTTGTTGCGAGCGGCCAGCGCGGCGCGGGTCAGCAGGGCGATCTGTTCGATCTTGGCCCGCTTCCAGGGATCGGCCAGCGCGGCGCGGTTGGCGATCAGACGGGTGGTGGTGTGCAACAGGTCGCAGACGATGCGCAGGCCGTGGGCGCGGATGGTGCTGCCAGTCTCGGTGATTTCCACCGCCGCGTCCACCAAGCCCTCGACCACCTTGGCCTCGGTCGCGCCCCAGGAGAATTCCACGGCGGCCGCGATGCCGTGTTCCGCCAGATGGCGGCGGGTAAAGCCGACCAGTTCGGTGGCGATGCGCTTGCCGGCCAGATCCTCCAGGGCGTGGATCGGCGAGTCGCCACGCACGATCAGCACCCAGCGGGCCGGTTGATCGGAGCTTTTCGAGTAGCTCAGCTCGCCGATTTCCACCACGTCGGCTTCGGTTTCCAGAATCCAGTCCAGCCCGGTCAGGCCGGCGTCGAGCGTGCCGCTGGCGACGTAGGGCGCCATCTCCTGCGAACGTACCAGCGCGCAGCCGATCTCGGGATCGTCGATGCTGGGGAAATAGTTGCGGCTGTGAGGGCTGATGGTCCAGCCAGCCTGGCCGAACAGCGCGATGGTGGCGCTTTCCAGGCTGCCCTTGGGGATGCCGAGTTTGAGTTGCCGCATGATGGTGACCTGTTGGAACCGGGGTGGCGAAAAGGGCGCTAGTTTAACCTTGCTTGGATGGCGAATAAACTTGCGGCATGAAATTGCATCACGTTCATCCATGGGATCTTGACCCGACGGCGGCGGTTGCCCTGCAACGAAACTTGCGTGCCCACCTGATTCTGACCGACCGGATCGGTCCGGTACGCCGGGTGGCGGGGGTGGATGTGGGCTTCGAGGCGGGCGGCGGCGTGACCCGGGCGGCGGTGGCGGTGCTGCGTTATCCCGAATTGGACGTCCTGGAAACCGTCGTCGCCCGCCGGCCGACCACCTTTCCCTATATTCCGGGTTTACTGTCGTTTCGCGAGTTGCCGGCGGTGCTGGCGGCCTTGGAACGCTTGCGCGAGCCGCCGGATTTGCTGCTGTGCGACGGGCAGGGTATCGCCCATCCACGGCGTTTGGGGATCGCCAGCCATCTCGGCCTGCTGGTGGACATTCCCTCGGTGGGCGTGGCCAAGACCCGGTTGTTCGGCACTCATGAACCGGCGCCGGACGCGCGCGGGGCATGGGCGCCGCTGCTGGCCGGTGAGGAAATCATCGGGGCGGTGCTCCGCACCCGGCCTGGCGTCAAGCCGCTGTACATCTCGCCCGGTCACCGCATCGGCCTGGACACGGCGATCGCTTATGTCATGGGTTGCTGCACCCGCTACCGCTTGCCGGAAACCACCCGGCACGCCCACCGGTTGGCATCGGGCTAGCGGGGGGCGTCGCGTTCACAATGTCAGCAGGCGATGAGCCTCCTGGAAGAAATCCGGTTTCGGCAGAATTTCGCTGGTCGGGAACCGGACCAGCAGCGTGGTGAACCGGCGATCGTCGCCGAGCAGCGTATCGTCGAAGGCCAACGTGCTGGCGACGCGGGACGAATTCGGCGCCACTTTCTGGTTCATGTGGTCCAGGGTGAACGTGACCCGTTCCATGCGCAGATGCTGTTCCGGTTCGCGCAAGGTGGAGGCGACCCGTTCCAGGTGATCCTCGATCGTGGCCGAATCGGCGCGCATCTGGTCCAGTTCGGCCCTGACCTCTCGCAGTTGCCGATCGATGGCGGCGGGATCGTGCACCTCCGGCAACCCGGTCTCCAGCAGGGGTTCCAGCCCCAGCTTGGCCGATTTCAGCAAGCGCGCCTGTTTTTGTAGCAGATGTCGTTGTTCCCGCTCCAATTGTTCCCGCCGGGTCCGAATCGAGATCAGGCGCTTCAGCGCGATTTCGATCAGATAGTCGAAGGCTTGTTTCTTGAGTTCCCAGCGAGTTTCCGTTTCGCTTTCCGTAAGGAACGCCAGCCGGTGGTTGCGGAAATTGACCATGGTTTGCGCCACGTCCCGCCGGAGCATGTCGCCCTGTAGGTCCACGCCGAGCACCTTTTTTTCGATCCTGTCCACGCCGAGCGCGGCGTACAGCATCGCGGGCAAGGCATGGGCATGCTGCTGACGGTATTGCTCCAGGGCCGGGCCAAAACTCAGAATTTCCCGCAGGTGTTCCGATGACACGAACAGGGCGCGCAGGCGAGGGTCGGCGGTGAAATCGCGTTTACTGACCTCGAAAGCGGACGGCAGACTGTCGATCAGAGTGCTGACATGTTCGACCGACCGTTCCACCGCGTGCCACAGAATCCGTTGGTAGTGATTGACGAAACGCAAGCGGGGATCGGTGCCGTTCACCACCCGCTCGATCGCCGCCCGGATCAGGGTTGCATCGGATTTACCGGACGGGGCGGGCGTCGCGGCGAAGATGGATTGCAGGAAGCGAAATACCATGGGGAACTCTACTCCTTCCAACTGGATCGGACGCCGGTCCAGCAACGGGCGCGGCGTGCTTGCGGGTTGCCGCCGACACCAGCGCGCAAACCCGAACTCTTCTTATTGCCGTAAGTTTGGCCGAAATCCAGCGTTGGCCAGAAATATATTGCTTGAACTTCGACGGAACCCGGATAGATCACGGTTCGGTCAAGGTTGAGGGGGGTATAATCCGAACATATCGGTGCTTGGTCGGCGGACGGAGTGGGTGGCGAAAAATCAAGGGGAACCGTGATGGAAATGATTGAAAACAAGATTTTCGACGAGATTCAAATCGGCGATCAGGCCAGCCTGACGCGGACCTTGGATGAGGACGGTGTCGAAGCGCTGGCGGTGATGACCGGCAATCTCAATCTGATCGATCTCGAACCGGGGCCGGCGGACACCTCGATGTACGGACAGGGTGGCGGGCAAACCAGTTGGTCCGCCGTGTTGTTCACCACGCTGGCCGGTACTCGGTTGCCGGGACTGGGCTCCATAGCCCGCCATGTCGACGTTCGCCTGCACCGGCCGGTGGCCATCGGCGTGCCGGTCACCGCCACGGCCACGGTGATGGAAAAGCGGACCGAGACTGGCACGGTGGTGCTCGACTGTCGGGCGGTGGATCCGGCGGGCGAGGAGGTGGCGACCGGCCGGCTCGAAGTGCTGGCGCCCACGGTGAAACAGCGGCACGCGCTCAGGGATCTCCCGAAAGTCCAGTTGCGCCGCGACAACCGTTATCTGGACCTGCTGAAGGCCTGCGAAGGCTTGCCCGCGCTCGGGTGCGCGGTGGTCCATCCGTGTAGCGCCGATGCGCTGCGTGGCGCGGTCGAGGCGGCCGAACACCAGTTGATCACGCCCATTCTGATCGGCCCGGAAGATAAGATTCGGGCCATCGCCGCGCAGGAGAATCTGGATCTGACACCCTACCGGCTGGTGCCGGCCGAACACAGCCATCATTCCGCCGAATTGGCGGTCGCCATGGTGCTTTCCGGTGAAGCGCAGACCCTGATGAAGGGTAGCTTGCATACCGACGAATTACTGACCGAGGTGGTAAAGAAAGTCGGGGGGTTGCGCACCGAGCGACGCATCAGTCACTGTTTTTTGTTGGCAGTGCCCACCTACCCGCGCCCGATCATCG
>JAGRHI010000121.1:1105-8690 GCA_020445045.1 Candidatus Competibacteraceae bacterium | reverse complement strand
AACGGTCAACGCGGGCGCGACCACCAGCTTCATCGTCACCCCCGACAGCGGTTACGTTATCGACTCGGTCACCGGCTGCGGCGGTAGCCTCAGCCGCACCGCTTATACCACTGGCCCGATCACCGCCGATTGCACCGTTACCGCCAGCTTCAGACTCAAAACCTACCTGGTCACGGCTACCGCTGGTTCCGGCGGCACCATCAGTCCACCCTCGCAAACGGTCATCCACGGCGCGACCGCCAGCTTCGTGGTCAGGCCCAACAGCGGCTACTTTGTCAACTCGGTCACTGGCTGTGGCGGCAGCTTCAGCTATGATAACAGTATCTACACCACCGGCCCGATCACCGCCGCGTGTACCGTCACCGCCAGCTTCGATTTCTATTCTCCACTTTAGGGGCTGTGTAGATGAATATATAAGTTGTTGATTTAAATTGAATAAATCTTGTGCGACAGATTCGAATTTCAAGGCAAATCAGCAAGCCAAAGCTTCAACCGCCTAACACCCATATTGCTATTGAACAGGAGCAAGCTTGACCCTAATGACTCACGTCTTGGTCAAGCTTGCTCCTATCGTCCGTGCTGGCTATAACCATCGGTTCATATTCACTTTCGAGGGTGGTATGACTGACGGTAAACCATGATTGCATCCAATCCATTCTCGGCCACCGAATCCGCCGCTGTCCGTCGTGACCAGGACCACTACCGCTGCGAGGGCCGCTGGACTCTGGCGGGCATCGAAACGCTCGACGCACAACTGCAAGACGTTCACTGGGCGAGCGGCGCACTGCAATTGGACGGTTCCGGCATTCAGGCCATCGACACCATCGGCGCGCTGCAATTGCTCAATCTGGTCGCCGCGCTGGAGCGGGACGGCCGTCGGGTGCAACTGGTCGGTTTGCACGAGGAACACCGCGAACTGTTGGATCTGGTGCGGGAGCGCCGCGCCGCCGCCGGAGAACCGCCGCCGACCACGCCATCGAGGAACCGGCTGGAGCGGCTGGGCCGCTGGGCCTGGCATCACCTGAGACGCGGCGGCGATTTTCTGGCCTTCGTCGGCGAAGCGGCGTTGGCGTTGGGCCAACTGCTACTGCATCCCAGGCGGTTTCGCTGGCGGGCGTTGTTCGGCAACGTTGAAACCGCTGGCGTTCATGCCCTACCCATCGTCGCGTTGCTGGCCTTCATGATGGGCGTGGTCATCGCCTATCAAGGCGGCCGCCAATTGGAATTCTACGGCGCCAACATTTTCATCGTCGAACTGGTCGCGCTGACCATGCTACGCGAGCTGGCGCCGTTGATCACCGCCATCATCGTCGCCGGCCGCACCGGTTCGTCCTACACCGCCCAAATCGGTACCATGCAGGTCACCGAGGAAGTGGACGCGCTGCGCACCATCGGCATCCCGCCCATGAATCTGCTGGTGCTGCCCAAACTGCTGGCCCTGGTGGTGGCCCTACCCTTGCTGACGCTGTTCGCGGACGCGCTGAGCGTGTTCGGTGGCATGGTCATGGCGCGAACCATGCTGGATGTCAGCTACGGCGATTTCCTCGACCGATTCCCACGGGTGGTGACACTGACCTCGTTCCTGATCGGGATCGGCAAGGCGCCGGTATTCGCCGCCATCATCGCCCTGGTCGGCTGCTATCAAGGCTTCCAGGTACGCGGCGGCGCCGACGCCGTCGGCCGGCAAACCACGGTCAGCGTGGTGCAATCGATTTTTCTGGTGATCGCCGCCGACGCCCTGTTCTCGGTGGTACTGGGCAGCGTCGGGCTATGGCGCTGAGCATGGGTCCGACGGAGAAGGTGATCGAAATCCGGGGCCTGCGCACACGCTTCGGCGAAACGATCATTCACGACAATCTGGATCTCGATATTCCCCGGGGCGAAGTGGTGGCTCTGGTCGGCGGCAGCGGTTCCGGCAAGACCACCCTGGTACGGGCGGTGATCATGCTGCTGAAGCCGGCGGCGGGCTCCATCAAGCTGTTCGGGGAAGAAGTAGTCGGGATCGGCGACGGCCCGGCGTTTCGGCTGCGACGGCGTTTCGGCATGTTGTTCCAGCAGGGAGCGCTGTTCGGTTCGCTCACGGTGCGGGAGAATGTGGCGGTGCCGCTGCGCGAGCACACCCGGCTGCCGGTCCAGCGAATCGCGGAAATCGCCGATCTCAAGATCGCGCTGGCGGGTCTACCGGCCGACGCCGGCAACAAACTGCCGCGAGAGCTGAGTGGCGGCATGCTCAAGCGCGCGGCCCTGGCGCGGGCGCTGGCGCTGGACCCGGCGCTGCTGTTTCTGGACGAGCCGACCTCCGGCCTCGATCCGGTCAGCGCCGGCGCGTTCGACGAGCTGGTGGTACAGCTCAAGGAATCGCTGGGATTGACGGTGGTCATGGTGACCCACGACCTGGATTCGCTATGGCACGCCACCGACCGGGTGGCGTTCCTGGGTGAAAAGCGGGTGATCGGTTACGCGCCGATGGCGGAATTGGTGACGGCCGAACATCCGCTGATCCGGGCCTATTTCGAGGGACCGCGCGGCCGCGCGGCGCGGGGACAAACATGTACAGCAAAGTGAATTACGCTCTGGTGGGCCTGTTCGTCGTCCTGTTTGGCGCGGCGGTGGTGGGAGTGGCGTTCTGGCTGACGATCGGGGTCGAGAACAAGACCTACGACCGCTATCGGGTGTACTTCCACGAATCGGTGGCCGGCTTGAGCCTCAAGGCGGCGGTCCGCTATCGTGGCGTTCAGATCGGACAGGTGGAATCCATCCGCTTGGACCCCGCTAACCCCGATCAGGTGGATGTGGTGCTGAACATCGAACGCGGCACGCCAATCCGGCGCGGCACCATCGCGACGCTGTCCAAGCAGGGTCTGACCGGCGTGGCGTCGGTGGAACTGAGCGGCGGCGGTCAAACCCTGCCCTTGGAGAAGCAGCCGGGGCAAGAATTGCCGGTGATTCAGGCCGGACCGTCGCTGGTGGCCCGCCTGGACGACGCCTTCAACAATATCATCACCAACGTCGACAATCTGTCGCGGCGTCTCGAACGCTTGCTGGGCGATCAAAATCAGACGGCCCTGACCCAGACCCTGCAAAATCTCAGCACGATCACCAGCGCGGTGGCCGATCGCTCCGACCGCATCCGTCAGACCCTGGACCATGTGGAAACCTTTACCGGCACCTTGGCGGAACGTTCGGGGCAATTGGGCAAGGTGCTGGATCAACTGACAACGATGTTGCAGGGAACCGGCGACTTGAGCGCGCGGGTTCGGGCCACCCTGAGCGATTTTCGCGCGGGCGCCCAAGCAGTGCGTCGGACGGCCAACACCTTCAACCGGACCAGCCGGGACTTGAGTGGTCTGGCCGAGGTCGGGCAACGGGAACTGCGACAATTGGGACAAAATACCGTGCCGGAATTCAATAGCTTGCTGGTGGAAGCCAACGAACTGATGGTGGTCCTGCGGCGGCTGGCCGAATTACTGGAACAGAATCCGCGCGCGCTGCTGATGGGCAAGCCCAGCGGCCGGCCGGGTCCTGGGGAACAGTAAGGGCGCGGACAGCGAGTCAAAAGCGACTACAAGCCAAAAAGGACGGAATGTGCGGAATCACAGCTTAGGGTGCCTTGCAGACGAACGCGGGCGACGGTGGGGCCGGTTGGGGGGCATGCTGCTGGCGACGCTGGCGCTGAGCGCTTGTCTGCTGCCACAGGACAAGTCGCCGCCGCGGCAGGACTATCTATTGGAGGTCACGGCCTTCGCGCCATCGCCAACCCGACGTGCCAGCGGCAAGATCCTGCTGGTGGCGATGCCCAAGGCCGCGCCGGGATTCGATTCCAACCGTATCGCCTACAGCCGAGAGCCGCCGAAGCTGGACTACTACAACGACAGCGGCTGGAGCGACACACCGGCCAAGATGCTGCTACCCATTCTGGTGCGGGCGTTCGAAACCACCGGAGCGTTCAAGGCAGTGGTATCGCCGCCGGCGCCAAGCTTGGCCGACTTGCGGGTGGACGTGGATCTAATCCGCTTGCAGCAGGAATTCATGACTCAGCCCAGCAAGGTGCGGCTGACCGCGCGGATCAAAGTGCTGGATATGAAAAGTAGACAGGTGCTGGGAACCCAGGTGTTCGAAGCGGTGGAACCGGCCCCCAGCGAAAATGCCTACGGCGCGGCCCGGGCGACGAACGCCGCCGTTCGGAAAATACTGGGAGAAATGGTCCCGTTTGCGCTGCAATACCTGGGGTGACCGGCTCGATGCCGCCTTGCGTGGCCGCGCGTGCAAGACGATGGAAAGCCGCTCTCGTCCCCTTTCGTACCATCGCTCAATTCCTCGACATCCACTGGAGACCCACATGAATCTTGGCGACATGACGATCGAACAAACCCGTGATTTTCCATATCGACCTCTCGAAGCGGCTGGCAACCGGCTCATGGAGCGCGCGTCATGATGTACTTCTCTGGAACCATCGCCGACGTGATCGAAGACGGCGCCACCGCGACGCTGATTCTGGACACGGGCCGAATCAAGCATCAACTACACGCCGATTCGCGCCTGCTGGCCGAGGCGTTGACCGCGCTCTACGGGGATGACTGCATCGGCAAGCCCGCCGCGGTCCAGTGCGAAGGCTCGACGCTCACCAGTATCGAGATTCCCGGCGCGGCGCCGAACTACACCATTTGAAGGATGGGGCTTGCCTTGTCCGGAGAACCGGAACGCGATGCCGCTCGGACCGACATGGAGCAAACCGATCGGGTCGCCGACTGACGGCCGATCTTGGGCGCGGTAATGCTGACGACCGCCGCATTGCCGCCGGACACCTGACGGCGGCATGATTTAAACGTCGATCCAATCGGAATCCCCATGGAGATCCGCCCGTGAGCGAATACCAGTACTACGAATTCCTGGCCATCGATCGGCCGCTGAGCGCCCAGGAAATGGCCGAGTTGCGCGCCTTGTCGACTCGCGCCCAGATCACGCCGGCCAGCTTTGTCAACGAGTACCACTGGGGCGACTTCAAGGGCAATCCCGATACCCTGATGCGGCGCTATTTCGACGCCCACGTCTATTTGGCCAACTGGGGGCAATGTCGTTTCTCCCTTCGCCTGCCCCATGAGGCCCTGGACGCCGGGACGACCGCCGCGTATGAGACCAAATACGCGTTGCTGATCAAGAAGGTCGGCGAGTACTGGGTGATCGACTGGAACCTGAATGAATCGGAGGACTACGACCGGTTTGGAGAGGACGATGGGCGCGGCTGGATGGCCCGTTTGACGCCTCTGCGCGATGAGTTGTCGCGCGGCGATCAGCGTGGACTTTACCTCGGCTGGCTGGCGGCGGTCGAAACCGGCGAAGTGGAGGACGACCAGTTGGAACCGCCGGTGCCAGCCGGCATGAAGCAGCCGACTTCAGCGCAGCGAGCCCTGGTCAAGTTCCTGGGTATTGGGCTTGACCTGTTGAGTGGTGCCACCCTCGCCAGTGCCGATGTCACGGAAGACGCTCCGGGACCGGAGGAAATGGAAGCGTGGCTGGATACCGTGCCGGCGGACGAAACGCGCGATCTGCTCCGCTTGTTGCTGGCCAGCCGGGGACAGCAGGCCGAACGCGCGCTAAAAACCCGTTTCGCCACCTGGCAACGCGAGCGATATCCGTCCCCCGTGGCTGGAACGGCCCGCCGGACCGTGGCTGAACTCCGGCGTCTGGCCGAGGAAGTCGGTCAACTCCGCCTGCGGTGGGAAACCGAGGCTCGCGCCCGCGCCGATGCCGAGCGTCGAAAACAGCGCGAGGCGTATCTGAGCACCTTGGCGCGGGACTTCGACCAAGCTTGGGCGACGGCGAATCAGCAGGCCGAACGGGGCGTGGCATCGGCTTACGATGAGGTGCGACGCGCCGTGGTCGATTTGGCCGAAGCTTACCAACGGCACGCGAGCCACGAACAGTTCGAGCAGGCTCTGCATCGTTTCATGGAGCCACATCGGCGCCGCACGACATTGGTGAAACGATTGATGGAAGCCGGACTTTGGAAAAAGCGCTAAGCGTGCCGCGTCGGCCCTGTCTGGAGAAATCCGTGTGAAATGACAGTTCGCAAATGAATCCGTGTAGAACGGTAGTACATTGGCTTGTGCTGATTTAGTGATTCTTTTGCCTTCTGACTCAACACGGATTCCTGATCATGAATACGCCGACACCGACGCCATCCGCGACCGTTGCCGCGCCCGAACAGACGATTTCACCCCCGCGTCTCGAACATTTTCCCATCGCGTTTTTCTCGATGGTCATGGGCATGGGCGGTTTGACATTGGCTTGGCAAAAAGCCCATCCCGTGCTGGGCGTCCCGCCGATAATCGGGGTGGGTCTGCGAGGAGCGGTCAGTGCCCTGTTCTTTGTCCTGTTGGTGTTTTATGGCCTGAAAGCCCTGCGTTATCCGCATGCGGTCCTCGCGGAAATGCGCCACCCCGTGAAAATCAACTTCTTCCCGACCGTCTCGATCTCCCTGCTGCTGCTCGCCATCGCCTATTTGGAATCGGCGCCAGAGGCAGCGTTCTGGTTATGGGTCGTCGGCGCCACCCTGCACCTGGGATTGACCCTGGCGATCTTCGGCAGTTGGCTGCACCACACCCACTACGATATCAAGCACGCCAATCCCGCCTGGTTCATTCCCGTGGTCGGCAACATCATCGTGCCGGTGGCCGGGGTACGGTTGGTCTCGCCCGAGCTGTCCTGGTTCTTCTTCAGCATCGGCCTGGTGTTCTGGATCGTGCTGTCGACCATCGTGCTGTACCGGCTGTTCTTCCATGAAGCGCTGCCGGCGCGGCTGGCGCCCACGCTGTTTATCCTGCTGGCGCCACCGTCGGTGGGATTCATCGCCTACACCAACCTGACCGGCGAGATCGACGCCTTCGCGCGCGTGCTGTATTACACCGCGCTGTTTCTGGCCCTGCTGCTGGCCAGCAATGCCGTGCGCTTCCTGCGACTGCCCTTTTTTCTCTCCTCTTGGGCCTACTCCTTCCCATTGGCCGCGCTGACGCTCGCCACCCTGATCATGGCCACGTACTTGGCCAGCACCCCGTTCTTTACTGGCTTGGGTGTCGCGTTGCTGGTGCTGCTCTCGCTGGTGGTCGGCGTGTTGGCGCTGCGGACTCTGCTAGCGATCGGTCGACGGGAAATCTGCATGCCGGAGTAAGCGTTCACGACCGGATGGGGAGCCGTTTTCGACTACACTCTGTTCCATCGAACCGGAAGGAGGGTTCCCCATGCGTTGGCGTGATCTGAGGCGCAGCAGTAACGTGGAAGACCGGCGGGACGAGTCGCCATCCGTCCGGCGTGGCGGCGGCATTAAGCTGGGTGGTGTCGGGTTGGTGCTGGTGATGGTGGCAAGCCTGATATTCGGGGTCGATCCCACGCAAGTGCTGAACCTGCTGGGCGGTGGCTCGACGGCGACAGCGCCCCAGCAGACCCAGCAGCGCAAGGCGCCGCCCGCCAACGACCCGAACGCGGATTTCGTCGCCGCCGTCCTGGGCGACACCGAGGATACCTGGAGCCAGTTGTTCCAGGCGCAAGGCGGCCAATACGCGCGGCCGAAGCTGGTCCTGTTCCGCGA
>JAGRHI010000121.1:0-1018 GCA_020445045.1 Candidatus Competibacteraceae bacterium | reverse complement strand
TCTTTCTTCCAGGAACTGTCCCAGCGTTTTGGCGCGCCCGGCGATTTCGCTCGCGCCTACGTGATCGCCCACGAGATCGGGCACCACGTCCAGAATCTGACTGGTCTTTCCGCCAAGGTGCAGGCGCAACGGCGACAACTGCCCGAGGCCCAGGCCAACGCGCTGTCGGTGTTGGTGGAATTGCAGGCCGATTGTCTGGCGGGCGTGTGGGGCCACTATGCACAGCGGCGGGGCGTGCTGGAACCGGGCGATATCGATGCGGCGATGAAGGCGGCCTCGGCCATCGGCGACGACCGCCTCCAGCGACAGGCTCGCGGCTATGTCACGCCCGACTCCTTCACCCACGGCACTTCCGAGCAGCGGATGCGCTGGTTCAGCCGGGGACTGAAAACCGGCGACGTCAAGGAATGCAACACCTTCGTGGCACGGCGTCCCTGAGCAGGTCTTGCCCGGCATGGCCGCCCGCATCCTGCTGATCGAGGACGAACCCACCATCGCCGAAATCGTCGAGTTCGCGCTGGCCAGCGAAGGGTTCCAGGTCGCCTGGCGTACCCTGGTCCGCGACGCCGAAACCGAACTGAGCGCCGATGCCCACGATCTGCTCATCCTCGACATCGGCTTGCCCGATGGATCGGGTCTGGAACTGCTCAAGCGGATAAGACGCGATTCGGACCTGCCGGTGCTGATCCTCTCCGCCCGCAACGCCGAACTGGATCGGGTACTTGGGCTGGAACTGGGCGCGGACGATTACGTCAGCAAGCCGTTCAGCCCGCGCGAGCTGGCCGCCCGAGTCAAGGCCATCCTCAAGCGCAGCGCCCGAGCCCACACCGTCGCGGCGGAACCGGCGACCGGCGAACCCACTGACTCCAGCGGATTCGAAGTCGACGAGGCCCGCGCCACGATTCGGTTTCAGCGCCAACCCCTAGACTTGACCCGTTATGAATACCTCATCCTCAAGACCCTGCTGGCCCAACCGGAACGGGTGTTCTCCCGCGCCCAACTGATGGATCGGGTTTGG
>JAGRHI010000435.1 GCA_020445045.1 Candidatus Competibacteraceae bacterium | reverse complement strand
ACAGCAAATGGCCGCCGTGGACCAGTACCAGGATCATGATTCCCGATAGAACCGGTAGCCATAGGCTCGTCGCCGCGAATGCCGCCCAGGCGATGGCGAGGTACAACGCCGCCAGCACGAGGGTCGCGGTCAGGGCGGCGAGCGGTTTGAGTCGGGTCGCCAGCAGACTGGCGATCAGCGCCAGTACCAGTAATCCCAGCCAGCGTTCGACTGGAGTGAGTTCAGCGACAAAGCGTCCGGTCAGTAAATTGTCCACCAATGTGGCTTGAATTTCGACGCCGGCGGCGGGATTGCCGCCCGTCCAGGAAAACGGGGTGAGGAAAGTATCGCCCGACAGGCGCTGTGGCTCGGGAATGGCTTCCAGCATGCGGCCCACCAGCACGATCTTGCCGGTGAAAATCCCCGGCGGTAGCAGATATTGGGGATCGAGGGCCTGATAGTAGGACACGGTCTGGATCGTTTTCGGGGGTCCCCGGTAGTCGATCAGCAGTTCTTGTGACAGCTCTTTTTGGCTGAAGCCTCGCCATTTCGGTACGACCGTCGCCCCCACCGCGGGTTGTTCGAGGTAGCGTCGAACCACTTGCAGGGCGAAAGAGGGTAGATCCGGGGCGAGCAGTCGCGCCCGGCGCACGGTGCCATCGGGGTCGATGCTGACGAAGGCGCCACCGACCCAGGCGGTTTCTCGCAGCGCGGAAATCGGATCGATCCGAATCGTGTGGCGGAACAGGGGATCGTTGACCACCGACAGCGCACTGGCCAGCACGCCATTGCCGGCTTCGCGCAGCGCCAGCGCCAGCGCCTGGTCCTGGTCCGGCTCAGAGGGCTCCGCAAACAGGATGTCGAAGCCGATCACCGCGGCGCCGGCTTGGTGAAGCTGTCGGGTCAAGCGAGCATGCAGACTGCGCGGCCAAGGCCATTGCTGTTTGATTTCGGCCATGGATGGTTCGTCGATGGCGACGATGACGATGGAATCGGGTGAGGGCAGCGCACCACGCAGGGTGAATAAAAGATCAAGCCCTTTCAGTTCGAGGAGCGAAAAAAAGGCGATGTTGGAGAGAATAAGAACCAGCCCAAAGGCCAAGCCGGCAACCAGCGTTGCCGGCCAAGTCGATGAGTTTTGCAATCTCGGCAAAGCATTAGCTCAATACGGGCATGGGTTCACCCATACTAATTTGCCGCCAATCCATACATAACATCCGCTTTGTGGATCAGGAGGTTCCGCACTTGCGATATTTGTCGCCACTCGCGAGACTATCTCACCTTCTACAGCGGCTTTCCTGACCTTGACGACTACCTCGTCAGCATTCGTGGTATTGGTCGCCCACACGCCTGCGGAAAGTCCCATGGTGCAGAATGCAGCTACACCCATCAGCAATCTCTTGTTCATTCTTGATCTCCTTTAGATCTCGCAATTTTGGTTTGGGTTATGTCACTACAAGGGATGGCATCCATAAACTTTAAATGCCGAATCCAGCTCAGGCAAGGCGGGGTGCAAGAAGCCATCTTTTCGACTTCACGCTTCCGTCGAATTTCCCTTCTTCTCCAGCTTCAATACGGGCATGGATCGACCCAT
>JAGRHI010000120.1:8785-15624 GCA_020445045.1 Candidatus Competibacteraceae bacterium | reverse complement strand
CCAACGCGGCGAGCTGGGCTGGCGTTTCGATAGCGGCAAACCAAGCAGCGCGCGCTGGCAATCCGAAGGTGTTGAAGGATCGCAGCGCCACGTTGCGCGATAAAACAGCGGTTGACTGACTCATGAAAGACCGGTTTGGCAAGCTGGAAATACAAAATGTAATCCCTTCTGGCGCATATGAAAATCCATGCAACAAAAAACCCGCCGTTCAGGCGGGTCTTGGGAATCCGGTCGGGTTCAGGCCGCCACCGGCAGCGCGGCCCGCAATTTCTTCATGGCGTTGGTTTCCAACTGGCGGATGCGTTCGGCCGATACCTGGTATTCCGCGGCCAGCTCGTGCAGGGTCGGCTTGTCGTCGTTCAACCAGCGGCGTTGCACGATGTCCCGGCTGCGCGGGTCCAGCCGCTCCAGCGCCGAGCCGAGCCGGCTCACGGTTTGATCTTCCCAGTCCTCCCGCTCCAGCGTCTCCGACGGATCGGCCTGCTCGTCGCGCAGGTAGGCCGAAGGCGCATAGCTGTCGATCTCGTCGTTGCCATCGGCTTCCGGTGCCGGGTCGAACGAGACATCGTGACCGCTCAGGCGCGATTCCATCTCCAGCACGTTGTCGGGACTGACGCCCAGTTCGCGGGCGACCGTGTTCACTTCCTCGTTGTTCAGCCAACCCAGCCGCTTCTTGGAGCCGCGCAGCTTGAAAAACAGCTTGCGTTGCGCCTTGGTGGTGGCCACCTTGACGATGCGCCAGTTGCGCAGGATGAATTCGTGGATTTCCGCCCGAATCCAATGCACGGCAAACGAGACCAGCCGCACGCCGTGCGCCGGATCGAAACGCTTGACCGCTTTCATCAGGCCAATGTTGCCTTCCTGGATCAAATCGCCCAGCGGCAGGCCATAACCCAGATAGCCGCGCGCGATATGCACCACAAAGCGCAGGTGCGCCACGATCAAGCGTTGCGCCGCTTCCAGGTCGTTGCGCAGTTGCAGACGCTGAGCCAGATTCTGTTCTTCATCGGCGCTTAACATCGGCACCTGGCTGACCGCCTGGATGTAGCTCTCCAGACTGTCGACCGGTACCGGCAGATTTTGCATGCGCGGAACCAGTGCGGTCGTTGCCATCTTCATTCACTCCACCCTTGCAGAATGTTCATCATTAATAATTTTAGCACTCGCGGCCTAAGAGTGCCAAACCTACCGGGAAGTTCCAGTGTCGCCGCGCTGGCCCGATCAAGCGCCGGCTTCTTCGTCCAGCAGGGCGGCGACGAATTCGGCGGCGTCGAACGGCCGCAGGTCTTCGATGCTCTCGCCGACACCGATGAAGCGGATCGGCAGGCCCAGCCGGCGGGCGATGGCGAACACGATGCCGCCCTTGGCGGTGCCGTCGATCTTGGTCAGGATCAGACCGGTCACGCCGACCGCTTCGTGGAATTGCACGGCCTGGCTCAGTGCGTTCTGGCCGGTGCTGGCGTCCACCACCAGCAACACTTCGTGCGGGGCCGTGGCATCGACCTTGCCAGAGACTCGTTTGATCTTCTTGAGTTCCTCCATCAGGTTCGATTGCGTGTGCAAACGACCGGCGGTATCGGCGATGACCACCTCCATCGTCCGGGCCCTGGCGGCCTGAATGGCATCGTAGATCACCGACGCCGCATCGGCGCCATGGTGTTGGGCGATGACCGGAATGCGATTGCGCTCGCCCCAGACCTGCAACTGCTCGATGGCGGCGGCGCGGAAGGTATCGCCAGCCGCCAGCAGCACCGAATGCCCGTCGTCTTGCAGTTTTTTGGCCAGTTTGCCGATGGTGGTGGTCTTGCCGACCCCGTTGACCCCGACCGTGAGAATGACGTAGGGCCGGGATTCGCTGGGTTGCCAGGGTTGCTGGCAGGGGGCAAGGATGTCCAGCAGTTCTCCGCGCAGCGCTTGCAGCAGCGCCGGCACATCATGCAGTTGCTGGCGCGAGACCCGCTCGCCCAATCTTTTCATCAGGTGATTGGTGACGTCCACGCCGACATCGGCCAGTAGCAGGCGGCTCTCCAGCTCCTCCAAGACTTCGTGGTCCAGCTTGCGACCGGCGAACAGACCGGACAGCCCCGCGACCAGGCTTTGGCGGGTGCGCCGCAACCGGTCGCGCAAGCGGGCGAAACGTTCGGGCTTGGGCTCGGTGGACTCGATCGTCGTCTCGGGCGCGCGGTCCTTGCGGAACGGGAGGTGAATCGGTCGGTTCAGGACTTCGAACAGGCTGGCTTTCTTGCGTTCCGGGGTTTCGGACGTGGCTGGAGGGTTGGCATCGGGTTTGAAATCGGACATATGTATGATCCCAAGAAAAAGATAATGGGTAGGTTGTGGTCGTGGTCTATATGTATATCCATCAGAACCATAACTTAGGATGAAGCGGACGGACACGACCCTTTCTGGAGAGGATGCCAGAAAATTCATGCTGTTTTGACAATAGGCTTTCCCTCGCGGTGCGGACCACATGTAGTGCGCATCCCAAGCAAAATGATGATCATAGCCGGTAAATACGAGGTAACGGGCGAACTGGGCCGCGGTGGCATGGGTGTCGTCTACCAGGTTCGTCATCGGGAGTTGGGCGCGGTCTTTGCCCTGAAGACCTTGCGTGCCACGCTCACCGAAGAGACGGAAGTGGTGGGACGGTTTTACCACGAAGCACAGATCATCGCGCAATTGCGTCATCCCAACATCGTCAAGGTGTTCGATGTCGGCCGGGACGGCGACCGCCATTATTTCGTCATGGAATACGTACAAGGGCGCAGCCTGAGAGAAGTCCTTGACCGAGAAGGCCCGTTGCCGCTTTCGCGGGTGCTAGCCATCAGCCAGCAGGTTGGGAAGGCCCTGGCTTACGCCCATGCTTGTCAGCCGTGCATTGTCCATCGCGACATCAAACCTCAAAACATCCTGATCGAAGACGATACGGGCCGCGTGGTGGTGATGGATTTCGGCATTGCCAAGCTGTTGGATGCACAGCAAATTCAATACACAGCCAATGGTGTTTTCATCGGTACACTGACCTACGGCGCACCCGAGCAAATACGCAGCGACCTGACCGTGGACGGGCGCGCTGATATTTTTTCGCTGGGCCTGGTGATGTACGAAATGATTACGGGGCGCGGGCTCTTCAGCGGATTGACCCAGCAAGAAATCATTGCCAGGCAACTGCATGGATCGAAAAACCATATGCTGAATTTGCCTTCCCAGGTACCAGCGGCGCTCCACAGGTTGGTAGCCAAGGCAGTGGCTAAGGATCAAGACCGACGTTTCGCTACCGCCGGGGAATTGCTCGACGCACTGGCCAAAGTGAGTGAAAGCAACACACCGAGATTGCGTTGGCCGGTTCTGTTGCTTGGAGGGACGGTTATCACCGGTGCAGGGCTGCTGGTGGCTTGGGTCTGGCTTTCGGGATTCCCTTCGCTGGAGACCATGCGCCAAGCGCTCGCGACTTGGCGCGGCTCCACCCAACCCGCCCAACCCACCATGCTTGGCGATGTTCCTGGTCAGGCCACGCCACTTGTGCCGGTTCGGGCAGTTGCACCGTCGAAACCAGTCATGAATGGCCCACCCGCCGCCGCAAGGGTATCGCCGCCGACACCTTCGCCTGCGCCGGAACCCATCTGGAAATTGCCAGAATCACCGCCGTCTCCGCTCCTCGCGCCGATTGCCTCTACACCAGCCCGGCCCGTGCCGTCACCGGATCAGATGGAGATCCAACACTATCTAGAAAAGGCGCTCACGTCGCCATCCGATTCCGTTCCGAAGCTGGAACCCGACTCACCGTTCGATCCAGAGCGGGAATTGGAACAGGCTTTGCGACGCAAGAGCCAGCCCTGATCAGGGCCAGAGTAAGACACGGATAACGCAATGGATCAAGGCAAAGCCCATCATCAGATGGGCGATGAAGGGGATTTCGGGGCGGTTGAGGGTGAAACGGATTGTGTGTTCGTCTACCTTTTCAATTCAATCGACTTGATCCGTGAGGGTCCGCCGTTGACGAACGTCATCCGTCGCCCACTCACGGCGCGTTGCGCTTTGGCGATCCGTGAGGCTGGTTTGTTGCGCGAGCCGCATGCGCCGATCGATAACACCTCAACCCAGCAATTTCAACCTCCTGTCAATGCATGAGTCCCGAGAGGGGTTGGCGGCGTGAAGGCGGGGTCGGCGAGGATCGGGGCCAGCATGACGGCGGGCGGGCGAAGTGAAATTGATGAGGTATGCGACGGACCTTTGCTGTTTTTGGCGTGGGTTGCGGATGGTGGTGGTTGCCAAGAATACGCCGCGCCTTGAAGGAGTTACAATACGTTGACAACTTCCGCCCGCCCGCCGTGGATTCTCCCGACGCTCGATTCTCATCGTCGTCCGAGCTTGACTATGTTGCCATGAATGATCTCGTTCCTCCGCCTTCACTGATTCCAAGCTTGCTCGGTTCCAAGGATCCGCCACCGTTTACCGTGGTCAATCCGGGTGGTCAGTCTGCGCTGGTGCTGATTTGCGACCACGCCAGCAACACGGTGCCCGCCGCGCTGAAGCAGCTCGGCCTGGGGCTGGAGGAACGGGTCCGGCACATCGCCTGGGATATCGGCGCGGCCGGCGTGACCCGACGGCTGGCGGCGCGGTTGGACGCGCCGGCGGTGTTGTGCGGCTATTCGCGGCTGGTGATCGACTGCAACCGTCCTCCCGGCGATCCCACTTCGATCGCCGAGGTCAGTGACGGTACCTTTGTCCCCGGCAATCGCGCGCTCGACGATGCCGCCGTCGAGGCGCGGGTGAACGAGATATTCTGGCCCTATCACCAGGCGATCACCCAGATGTTGGCGCAGCGCTGGCGGCACGGTCATGGTCGGGCACCGGCGCTGGTCGCCATTCACAGCTTCACGCCGACGATGAACGGGTTCCGCCGTCCGTGGCATCTCGGCGTGTTGTGGAACCGCGATTCACGATTGGCTGGACCGCTACTGGACCGGTTCCGCGTCGATCCCGAGCTGTGCGTCGGCGACAACGAGCCCTATTCCGGGCGCGAGGTCGGTTTCACCATGGACACCCACGGTGGCGCGGCCGGTCTGCCGCACGTGGAGGTGGAAATTCGCCAGGATTTACTGGCCGACGAGGTGGGTCGCGAGCGCTGGGCGACGGTGGTGGGTGACGTGCTGGCCGCGGCGCTGCGGGACGAAACGCTATATGCGATCAAGCATTACTGAGTTCCGGTACCGTTGATAACTCAGGTTGTAGTATAATTCCATTGACAGTCGTACGGAATTATGCCTGCTGGAGAAAGCGCCAATCATGGCTGCGATGGGGGGGACGAACAACGCCATGCAAGTGAAGCGCCCGCGAACCCGCATGATGGCGTTGGCACTGCTTTACGTGGCGGTTTGGGTGGGTTTCTGGCAGGTGTCGACCGCGCTGAATCTCATCAGCGGAGTCAGTCTTTGGTATCCGTCGGCCGGGTTGACCTTCGCCGTTCTGCTGGAGTATGGCGCGTGTGCGTTGCCCCTACCGGTTGGCGCCGCCTTGTTGGCCGGTTTGTCCTTCTGGTCCTGGGAACAGTGGCCTTATTATCTGCTCAGCGCGTTCGTTCCTCCGCTCGGCTACGCCGTTGCCGCCCACATCCTGCGAGGTTATCCGGATCCACGTTCCCATGGCAGGTGGCATTTCAACGACCCGCGGCGGGTAGCGATCTTCCTCGCCGCCGGCGTCGGTGGGTCCCTGTTCGCGGCGCTGATCGGTGTCCAGATTCTGAGTTTCGCCGGCCTGCCGCCATCGTGGGCATCGTTACCGCGAGCGATGCTGGGTTGGTGGATTGGCGACTTTATCGGGGTGGCTATTTTTGCGCCGCTGACCTTGATTTTCGCCGCGCCGCTGGCCCGACAGTTCAGTCGGGAGGAAACGCCGCGCTTGCCCAAATCCTGGGTGGCGGTCGACCCGCCATCGACACGCCTGGTGCTGTTGCAGGGCTTGGTGGCGATTTTGCTGCTGGGCGGCTTGTTCTGGATCCCCTATCACTTCTGGCGGAACCAACCGTATCCTTTCATGACCCTGCTGTTGCTGCCGGTGCTGATCTGGACTGTGGCGACCTGCGGTATCCGCGGTACCCTGGTGGTCGTGCTGCTGTACGAACTGGGCATCGTGACGATGGTGACCTTGTTCAGCCAAGCCGAGCTGGCGTTGCAGTATCAGCTGGTGATGGTGGCCATGGTGACGTCCGGGTTGTTGACCGGCGCGGTTTCCCAGTCCCGGTTGGCCAATATCGCGCGTTTTCGCGACCTGGTCGAAGTGTCCAATGACTTGCTGTGGGAGTTTGACGCCAGCGGCCGGTTGTACCAGTTGAGCGGGCAGTTGGCCCAAGCCGTTCCCATGCCGGAGGATTGGTTGCGGACGCACTGGAGCCAGTACGTGATCCCACAGGAACAAGAGACCGATCTGGCCGCGCTGCGGCTGATGATTCAGCAGCAACGGCCATTCCGGCACATGGTGTTGCGAGTACGCCTACCGGGGCGGGAGCAGTCGGCCTGGACGCACAATAGCGGGTTGCCCATGTTCGACGAAGATGGCGAGTTCTTGGGCTATCGCGGCACCACCATTGACATCACCACCTATAAGAAGGCCGAGGCGCTGCTGCGGAATTACGACCAGGCACTGGAAGCCGAAGTGGCGGAGCGTACCCGTGCCCTGACCGAGTTCAGCAAGCGCAACTGGCAGATGGCCAATTTCGACAGCTTGACTTCCCTGCCCAACCGCAATCTGTTCTTCGAACACCTGCGCAAGGGCTTGCAGCAGGCGCGGCGACGGCGGCGGTTGTTGGCGCTGCTGCTGGTCGATCTGGATGGTTTCAA
>JAGRHI010000120.1:0-8779 GCA_020445045.1 Candidatus Competibacteraceae bacterium | reverse complement strand
TCAAGGCGGTGAACGATACCTTCGGGCACGATATGGGCGATGAGCTGCTCCGGCAAATCGCCGAACGCTTGCGGCGTTGCGTGCGGGCCACCGATACCGTGGCCCGCCTGGGCGGCGATGAGTTCACGGTGATTTTGACCGATCTCGAACAAAGCGACGGCGCGGGCGCCGTGGCGCGGAAGATCATCGAGCGTTTGGCGGAACCGGTGCCGCTGGGAGAAGCGCGCGGCACGGTCACGGCCAGCGTCGGGATCGCCGTGTATCGGCCGGAATTCCCGGACACGCTTGAACTGGCGATGGCGCTGCTGCGGCAGGCCGACGCCGCCATGTACGCCGCCAAGCGAGCCGGCAAGAATGCTTGGCGGTTTGCCGAGGCGGTCGATTCCGATCCGTCGTGAGCGGGACCGGCCCAAGCGCTAGATCGCTTCCAGGTGCTCGATGCGCAGTTGCAGCCGGCGTTCGCCGCGCCACTCGTTCACGTCCAGGCGGTAGGCGGCGCGCACCCGCGCCGTGCCGGGACTGAATCCGGCCGCCCGCCGAAAGGCGATCGCTTCCAGCGTCAGCGATGTCCCCGGTGGTCGCAACCACAGTTTGAGATGCTGGTCCTTCATGATGCGATGCGAACTCACTTCGAACAGCCCGTCGAACAGCGGTTCGGGGAAGCCCTGACCCCAAGGGCCGGCCTCGCGCAGCAATTCGGCGATCTCCAGGGAAAACTCCGCTGGCGCCAGTTCGCCATCGCTCAGCAAGCGGCCATGCAGATCGTCGTCGCTCAGCCACTGGCGAGTCTCGGCATCGAACGCCTGGTTGAACGACTCGAAGTGTTCCATCGCCAGCGTCAGGCCGGCGGCCATGGCATGACCGCCAAAGTGGCCGATCAGGCCGGGATGTCGGGTCGCCACCGAGGCTAGGGCGTCGCGCAGATGCATTCCCGCCACCGAGCGCCCCGATCCCTTGATGTTGCCATCTCGATCCGGCGCGAAGACGATCACCGGCCGGTTCAACTGTTCTTTCAGCCGGCCGGCGATGATGCCGACCACGCCCTGATGCCATTCGGGGTCGAACAGACAGAGCCCGAAAGGAAGATCCGCCATGGTCGGCGCCAGTCGGTCGATCCAGGTCAACGCCTGTGCCTGCATTTCAGCGGTCAACTCGCCGCGCTGCCGGTTGATTTCATGCAGCCGGCGCGCGATGCGCCGGGCAGTGTCCAGATCGTCGCTGAGCAGACATTCGATACCTTGGCTCATGTCTTCCAAGCGGCCGGCGGCGTTGAGCCGGGGACCCAGATAGAAACCGATATCGCTGGCGCTCAGCCGGTCTTGCGAGCGGCCGGCGATCTCGCACAAGGCGGCGATGCCGGGGATGCAGCAGTCTTGGCGAATCCGTCGCAACCCCTGTTCGACCAGGATGCGGTTGTGATGATCCAGCCGCACCACGTCCGCCACCGTGCCGAACGCGACCAAGTCGAGGAACTGGGCCAGGTTCGGTTCGGCCAGCCCGCGCTCGGTGAACCAGCCGACCTCTCGCAACCGCGCCCGCAGCGCCATCAGCACATAAAAGACCACGCCCACGCCCGCGAGATGCTTACTGGGAAAGCCGTCGCCCGGCTGGTTGGGGTTGACGATCGCCTCGGCGGCCGGCAAGGTCTGGCCAGGTGCGTGGTGATCGGTAATCAGCACCTTCATGCCCCGCGCCTGGGCAGCCCGCACGCCTTCATGGCTGGAGATGCCGTTGTCCACGGTGATCAGCAGATCGGGCCGCTCTCCGGCGGCGACCGCCACGATTTCCGGGGTCAGACCATAGCCGTGCTCAAAGCGGTTCGGTACTCGGTAGCCGACCCAGGCGGCGCCCAGGGCTCGCAGCGCCCGCAGCGCCAGCGCGCAACTGGTGGCGCCGTCGGCATCGAAATCGGCGACGATCAAAATGCGCCAGCGTTCGCGCAGAGCGGTGCACAGCAGCTCGACCGCCTTTTCCATGCCGAGGAGCGCATCGGGCGGCGTAAGTAGCCGCAATTCCCGTTGCAATTCGTCGGCGAAACGCACCCCGCGAGCGGCGTAGATGCGTTGCAACAGAGGGGCGACGGGTAAATCGGCGGCGGGAGGCGCCGCGCGGCGGACGATGAAGGTGGACATGGCAGGTCGGGGGAGGTGGATTCGAGTCGGGTAACCATGCGCCTGCGTTGGGCCGGGAGGGGCGATTAGCGCGGCTGATGGGCCAGCGGTCGGGCGCGTCGCCAGAACCGCCAGCGAGCGGCGCCGGTCACGATGTAACGGTGGCCGTTGCCGGGATAGAGATACAGCGCCGTTAGTTTGCCGGTTTGCAGCCAGCGCCGGCAGGGCGCGAACCAGTCCCGCTCCAGTGTGGCGACATGCTCGATCCAGTGCGCGGGGTTGCCGTCGGCGGCATCGTGGCGGGTCGCTTCCAGCACCGTCAGGCTGTCCGTTTCCGTGGCGGCGGCTGCCCGCCAATCTTCGGCCCGCTCGGGCAGGGGGCCGATGGCCGCCCCGCTCAAGCGCGCCAGCCCGCGGACCAGTGGGTCGCGAGCATACAGCCCGGCGGCGGGGGCGCGGGCAGCCGCCGGGCAAAACCCGCCGCCCCAGAACCAGAGACCGTTGAGCAGCGGTTGGCGGCGCTGTTCCCGCGCCTGGTTCAACGGGTGGCCGTGAAACAGCATTTGGACTTCGGTCAGCAGGGTGTGCCAGCGGCGGGCGTTCGGCCCGGCCGGCAACAGCGCGTTGATGTTGCGGCCGGCGGCGGCGCTCAACCCTTGGGTGCGGATGCCGGGGTCGGCCGGCAGTCGCAGATACCAGCGCTCGGGGCAGGGCGCTTCGAGCCGTAGACCATCTTCGGCGAAGGTCTGGTTGAACGCCGCCACCAGCGCCGTGGCCTCGTCCNNTGGCGAGCGTTCGCGCGTCCGCCAGGAACACGCCGCCGTGCAGGTCGGCCCGCAGGTGTATGGGGTCGGCGCGCAGCCACCAGTCGCCGCCACCGGCTTCGCCACCATCGGCCAGGCGGGTGAGCGCCGCGACGGGCAGGTCGGCGTCGATGGGAACGGGCAGGCCGAATAGTTCGAACAGCACTTCATCCGGGGCGGCCGGCACGGGGCTGGCATCGGCGCGAGCCAGTAGCCATGCCAGCGCCGGCGCGGTCGATCGGCACAGCGCCGGGTCGGTACCATCGGGCCATTGCAACAGACCAGGGACCAGCAAGTGCAGGAGAGTGGCCACGAAGATCGCCGGTCCGGACGATCAGTCCGAATTGAGGTGTTCCATGCGGATGCGGACCACCGGCGCGTGGATGCTGTCCAGCGCCTCGATGGCGGCGATGGCTTCGTTCATCCGTTGCTCCCGTACCCGGTAGGTCAGCAGGATGACGGGCACGTCGTGGGCGCCGGGCGCTGGCTCCTTTTGCAGGACGGCCTCGATGCTGATGTCGCGGTCGGCGAGAATACGGGTCACTTCGGCCAGCACGCCGGGCCGGTCTCGTGCCTGCAAGCGCAGGTAATAGGAGGTTTCCACCTCGGTTATCGGCAGCACCGGCAGATCCGACAGGGCGTCCGGCTGGAAGGCCAGGTGCGGGACGCGGTTGTCCGGATCGGCGGTCAGGGTACGCACCACGTCGATGATGTCGGCCACCACCGCCGAGGCGGTCGGCTCGGCGCCGGCGCCAGCGCCGTAGAACAGGCTCTGACCAACCGCGTCGCCCCTGACCAGCACCGCGTTCATCACCCCGTTGACGCTGGCCAGCAGTTGCCGCTGTGGGATCAAGGTCGGATGCACCCGCAGTTGCGCGCCCCGCTCGTCGCGGCGGGCGATGCCCAGGTGCTTGATGCGATAGCCTAGTTGTTCGGCGTAGGCTACGTCGTCGCGGGTGATGCGGCCGATGCCCTCGATGTAGACCTTGTCGAACTGCAAGGGGATGCCGAAGGCGATCGAGGCGAGAATGGTCAGCTTGTGGGCGGCGTCGATGCCCTCGACGTCGAAGGTTGGATCGGCCTCGGCGTAGCCCAGCGCCTGCGCCTCGGCCAGCACCTCCGGGAAGTCGCGGCCCTTGTCGCGCATTTCGGTCAGGATGAAGTTGGCGGTGCCATTGATGATGCCCGCCACCCATTCCAACCGGTTACCGGCCAGCCCTTCGCGGATGGCCTTGATGATCGGGATACCGCCGGCCACCGCCGCCTCGAAGCCGACCATCGTGCCGGCGGTCTGGGCAGCGGCAAAGATTTCGTTACCGTGTTTGGCGATCAACGCCTTGTTGGCGGTGACCACATGCTTGCCGTTGGCCAGCGCCCGGAGCACCAGGCCGCGGGCCGGTTCGTAACCGCCCAGCAGTTCGACGATGATCGAGATGTCGGGATCGTCCACCACCTCCCGCGCCTCGCCGGTCAGTTTCATGCCGGCGGTGCGAGCGGTGGTGCTGTCCAGATTGCGGGCGGCGGCGTGGGAGATCATGATTTCGCGCCCGGCGCGACGGCTGATCTCCTCGGCGTTGCGCGCCAGCACGTGGGTGACGCCGCCGCCGACCGTGCCCAGGCCGAGCAAACCGATTTTGACCGGAGGATAGCTGCTCATGGTCCTCAGGCTCCCGCCGCCCGCGCCAGCGGAGGGGCGGCGAGGTCGCGGTTATCCTTGCGGAACATCTCGCGGATGCCGCGCACCGCCTGCCGGGTGCGATGCTCGTTTTCGATCAGGCCGAAGCGCACGTGATCGTCGCCGTACTCGCCGAAACCGATGCCGGGGGATACCGCCACTTTCGCCTCGGCCAGTAGCTTCTTGCAGAACTCCAGCGAACCCAGCGCCCGGTACTGCTCGGGGATTTTCGCCCAGACGAACATGGTGGCCTTGGGTTTTTCGACGGCCCAGCCGATGGCGTTCAGGCCGTCGCACAACACGTCGCGGCGCTTGCGGTACATGTCGCGAATCTCGGCGACGCACTCCTGTGGGCCTTCCAAGGCGGTGATGGCGGCCACCTGGATCGGCGTGAACATGCCGTAGTCGAGGTAGGATTTCATCCGGCCCAGCGCGGCGATCAGCGTCGGGCTACCACACATGAAGCCGACTCGCCAGCCGGGCATGTTGTAGCTCTTGGACAGGGTGAAGGATTCGACCGCGACATCCTTGGCGCCAGGTACTTGCAGGATCGAGGGCGCGGTATAGCCATCGAACACCAGGTCGGCATAGGCCAGATCGTGGATGACCCAGATTTCATGCTCGCGGGCGATGGCCACCACCTTTTCGAAAAATTCCAGTTCCACGCACTGGGTGGTGGGATTGGCTGGGAAATTGAGCACCAGCATCTTGGGACGTGGCCACGAATCCTTGATCGCTTTTTCCAGTTCGGAAAAGAAATCCACGCCGGGAATCAGGGGCACATGGCGAATGTCGGCGCCGGCGATGACGAAGCCGTAGGGGTGAATCGGATAGGCCGGATTGGGCACCAGCACGGCATCGCCCGGACCCATGGTCGCCAGGGCCAGATGGGCCAGCCCTTCCTTGGAACCAATGGTGGCGATGGCCTCGCTGTCGAAGTCGAGTTCGACGGCGTAGCGGGCCTTGTACCAGTTGCAGATGGCTCGGCGCAGGCGCGGGATGCCACGCGACACCGAGTAGCGGTGAGTGTCGTGACGCTGGGCGGCTTCGACCAGCTTGGCGACGATGTGTTTCGGGGTCGGCTGGTCGGGGTTGCCCATGCCGAAGTCGATGATGTCCTCGCCGCGGGCGCGGGCCTTGGCCTTCAGATCGTTGACGATGTTGAAGACGTAAGGCGGCAGACGTTTGATGCGTTGGAAGTCGGCGTTCAAGAGTGTGTTTCCAGGGGCTGAATCACGGGGGTTCCGGCGGGTGGTCCGCGCCCGGGCCGGAGGCCAACGGGAAGAGCGGCGATTACCGGGCGGATTGAAAAGTCTACCTATAAGCGAGGCAAGCTGTCGAGTTGAACCGCGCGGCGCGGGCGCGGGCGCGGGTTTCCGCTGGGACTGGTGGGGAGATCCGCTCCGATCGGCTCAATACCCCGCCGCCAATCCGCCCGGCCGGCGGGTGTCGGAGAAACCGTACAGGCCTTCCGGCGCGCGGACGATGCTCTGCGTGTCACCCATCACATCCTTGACCACGACCTTGTGTCCCCATCCTTCCAGCAACCGCACGGTATCCGGGCTGAGTCCTTCCTCGACCCGCAGTTCGTCCGGTAGCCACTGGTGATGCACTCGCGGCGCGATCGTGGCTTCGGCGATGTTCATGCCGTGGTCGATCACATTGAGCAGGATTTGCAGCACGGTGGTGATGATGCGACTGCCGCCGGGGCTGCCGGTGACCAACACCGGTCGGTCGTCCTGGAACACCAGGGTCGGTGTCATTGAGCTGAGTGGGCGCTTGCCGGGGCCGACCGCGTTGGCGTCGCCGCCGATCAGCCCGTAGGCGTTCGGTACCCCCGGTTTGGCGGCGAAGTCGTCCATCTCGTTGTTGAGCAGGATGCCGGTGCCAGCGGCGACAATGCCGGAGCCATAGCCAAAATTCAGGGTATAGGTTACGGCGACGGCGTTGCCGTCCCGGTCCACCACCGAGTAGTGCGTGGTTTGCCCGCTTTCATGGCGCTGGGGCTGGCCGGGTTTGATCGCCGTCGCTGGCTTGGCCCGGTTTAGGTCGATGCCCGCCGCCAGCGTCTTGGCATAGGCTTTCGAGGTCAGGCCGGCGACCGGTACCTTGGTGAAATCCGGGTCGCCCAGATACTCGCTACGGTCGGCGTAGGCGAGTTTCATGGCTTCGGCCATGCGGTGGAGGGTGGCGGCGCTGTTATGGCCCAGTTCGTTCAGCGGCCAGGTTTCCAGGATGTTGAGGATCTCAATCAGATGCACGCCGCCGGAACTGGGTGGCGGCATGGAAACGATCTCGTAACCGCGATAGCGGCCGCGCGTCGGCGCGCGGACCAAGGCCCGATAATTCTTGAGGTCGTCCAGGGTGATCAAGCCCTGGTGGGCGGTCATGTCGGCGACCAGTTTTTGGGCGATTTCTCCCTCGTAAAACGCTTTGGGGCCGTGTTCGGCGATCTGCTTGAGCGAGGCGGCCAGATCCGATTGCGCTAGCGTTTCGCCCGGCTGGTAAGTGGAGCCATCGGCCTTGAAAAAGATGTTCATGCTCGCCGGCCAGGGGGCCATCCGCTCGCGGGCTTTCCACAGCGACCGCGCCAGCTCCGCATCGACCGGAAAACCCTGTTCGGCCAGTTGCGTGGCCGGTTCGACCAATTGTCGCCATGGCAAGCGACCGTGGCGTTCGTGGGCCAGCGCCAGCCCGGCCACCGTGCCCGGCACGCCGGCCGCTTGATGGCTGAAACGAATGCGCGTTTCGTCCACGTTGCCTTGCTCGTTCAGGTACAGGTTCCGATCGGCGGCGGCGGGCGCGGTTTCCCGGAAATCGAGGGCTTCGGTTTGTCGGGTTTTTGCGTTGTAGGTCAGCATGAAGCCGCCACCGCCCAGATTGCCGGCCCGCGGCAGGGTGACCGCCAGCGCGAAGCCGACCGCCACCGCCGCGTCGACCGCGTTGCCCCCTTTTTTGAGGATATCCAACCCGATTTCGCTGGCTCGCGCTTCCTGGCTGACCACCATGCCGTTCGGGGCGAAGACCGGATGGATGCGGTCCCGGAGGGAGAAGCCTGCGGGTTCGGCCACGGCTGCGTCCGGCAACAGCCAACACAAGCCCCATAGCAGCAGAACAGGTACGTGGAAGGAGGGTGAGAGGCGCATGGCGGCGCTTTGCAAGTGGCGAAGGACGCTGGCGGCGCGGCCCGCCGGGCGTGCGAACGCTGGGCGGGGTTACGAAACGCCGAACAAGGTTCAGAACAGCTTGAGCACGGAGCCGATCAGGGCGGCGGCCGCTCCTAGCAGGGCAACGATACTGATCACCATGGCCACGGTGCCGCGGGTTGTCGACGATTCGCCCGTTTCGGTGCTCAGGTTGGCGGTGGCTTGCCGAACCGCGCGTTCCGAGGTTTCCCGGGCGATGGTTTCGATGACCGGCTGAATGCCGCCGCGAACCATCTGAATGATCTGCTGTTTGAAGTCCTGGTTGTCTATGGCCAAGGTCAGTGTCTCCTTGCTGTGCCGGTCGACCCGGGCCTCGATTTCCTTGAGCAGTTCTTCTCGGTTGATTTCCAGGCCGTGGGCGACGTTGCGCTGCGAGACGCCCTCGCTGACTTCGCGGGCAGCCTGTTCGGCCACGGCTCGGGCGCTTTCCTGCGCGGTGGTGCGCGCCGTGCGTTCGGCGGTGCCGCGGGCGATTTCGGTGGCGACTTGTTTGGCGGCCTCCTGCGAGGCGCGCACCGCCGCGTGCGCCGCCCGTCGGCCCAGATCCTCGGCGACGCCACGCGCGGTCTGCACCGCGATCTCGCGGGTCAGGTTGGGGACCAGTTCCTGGATGATGTCGCGGGCCACCTTCTCCGCGGCCGCCCAAGCCACGCGTTCGGCGATTCGTTCGACGTCCGAGGAAGCCTCGGATATTTCAGCGGGGACGCGGATCGGAGCCTCGGCGGCGGGAGCCGATGTTTCGGGAGGCGTGGCCAACTCGGGAAGCGCCGCCGGCGCTTTTTCGACCACGCTGGGCATGGGGATGGCCGTCTCGGGCGTGACGATTTCTTCCATGGAGATGGCCGCGGTGCCCTCGCTGACCGTTTGCATGACCGCATCCAGTTGGTCCGGGGTGTAAGGTTTGGAGAGAAACCCGACCGCGCCGCTTTCCTTGGCGTCCCGCTTGTCCTCGTCGGTGGCGTTGGCGGAGCACATGACGATGGG